>CAOJZU010000005.1 GCA_948466265.1 uncultured Clostridium sp.
TGGCAGACGCACACGACTCAAAATCGTGCGGGAAACCATGCGGGTTCGAGTCCCGCCTTGGGCACCAAAAAGGAAGTAGAAATTACCTGCTTCTTTTTTTATATATTACTCTTGATTTTTTGTGTTATATTTTATATAATTATTGCATATTAAAAAAAGGGGTGAATTTATTATGGCAAGCGAAGATTACGCAAATAAAGTAAAAAGATTACTTTGGCTTTGTATTTTGGGCTCAATTCTAG
This sequence comes from uncultured Clostridium sp., assembly GCA_948466265.1. Next base: position 243 of record CAOJZU010000005.1, read on the forward strand.
GTGTTGTTGGTATTTTACTTGCAGACGTTGAAAGAGGATATGAAAGCATTAAAATGGCAATGGCAATAGTAGACGGAGTTATTCTTGTAGCATTACTTGTTTTAGCTTATATCTTTTCTAAAAAACAAAAACTTGCAGGACCAATACTTGGAATTATTTTAGGAGCTTTAGATATTCTACATCTTTCTGTATATGGAATTATCGTTGGTATCTACATAATTATCCACTGTGCATCAATGTGCAAAGATATAAGTGCATTAAATAAGAACGGAAATAAAACAGAAGAAGCTATAAAAGAAAATCTATAACAATGATACTAGAAAAACTGCCTATTATAAATAGGTGGTTTTTTTATTGCCAACCTTGATTTTTATGTAAAACAATGATATAATCTGATATATTTTATAATTAACTGTTGAAACTATTAACTAAATTTACATTGGAGGTATTAATTATGGAAAACCGGTTTACTATAAACAATATTTATAAATCAACTGATCCAAAAAAATTGTTGGTATGGCAAGCTAAAAGCTTAGAACATGAAATAAGATTTTATTTTAATCCTGAGCAATATGTTACAGCAAGAGATAATTATGATGGCACATTTTCATTTTGGTATGAATTTGAAGATGTTAAGCAGGATTCTAATAATATAATTAATGAAAAAAATAAGAATATGTTTAGAATAATTAAAAATAATTTAAGAAAATATTTAGGTTTTATACCTAAACTGTTTTTTAATGATAGGAGTTTATTTGGTTCATTAGTTATTACTTTTATTTTATTTTCATTATTCCAAAAGAACATATTCATATCATTAGTATTTCTTAACTTTGCTATCTTTATTGTTGATCTCCTTTGTGAAATATTAATCAACAACAAATATCTCTCAAATTCAATAAAAAGCAAACACTCTGCTGAGCATATGGTTTGTAATTTTCTTGAAAAAAATTTACGATTACCACGTAATATGTCAGAAATTAAAAATTCTTCAAGATTTCATAAAGACTGTGGCGAATGCATTGTATATTCAGAAAGTACACCTTATTTTATTCAGAGTTTACTTACAACAATAGTAACAAGTTTTGTAGTCAAATATTGCAAAAATACACCTTTTGCTTTTATATTTGCTATATATACTGTCATAGGATATATTGTTGGAATTTTAATTATAAAATATAAAAAACTAGATTTTATAATTAAAACTATTAATTTAGCATTAGGTTATATTCTTCAATGTTTTTCTACTACAAAAAACGTTAAAGATAATGATATTATACTTGCATACTATGCAGCAAAATGTTGGTTAAAAATAGTTTACCCTGAATTTTATAATAAAGATGATGTAATATCTTTTTTTGAATGTGAACAAAGTTAATAATTAAAAAGTATAGTTATTGCAATACTTTGGGAGTGGTGTTCTATTTTAGAACGTCACTCTGTTTTTTATGCAATTGGATATATTTCCTCATACTCTTCCAATATATCAAATATATTTTCTGTTAGCTTCGCACCTTGTTTTATTAAATCATTTGTCCCTTTTGAATTATTGGATAATACATTCCCGAGGAACTGCAAATACATCTTTCCCCTGCTCTAATGCAAATTCTGCTGTTATTAAGCTTCCGCTTCTCTTAGGTGCTTCTGTAACTACAATACCTGAGCTTAATCCACTTATTATACGATTTCTTCTTGGAAAATTTATTGCAAATGGTGGCTCATCTATATTATATTCTGTAATAACTGCTCCTCCTCCATCTATTATATCAACAAATAACTTCTTATTTTCTTCTGGGTAAATATGTCCGAAATCCACTTCCTAAAACAGCAATAGTCTTCCCTTTTGCAGAAAGTGTACCTCTGTGTGCTTCTGTATCAATACCTCTTGCCATACCACTAATTACATTTATTCCATGCTTTGCAAGTCCATATGAAATACTTTTTGTTATCTCTTTCCCATAAATACTCGCCATTCTTGTCCCAACAATTCCTATTCCAAACTTATTTAATACTTTTTCATCTCCCATAACATACAACTTTTTGGGAGGATCATAAATATTCTTCAAGCTTTCTGGATACTCCTTATCTTCTATTTTTATAATTTTCATAAATAATCTTCCTTTCTAAAATACTGGTTTTCCTTGAATAGCAAAAAGAGACTTTGTACTTTTATACAAAATCTCTCCAATCTTAAAAAATTATATATCTAACTTAATTTAAATTTTTAGCAGCTTTTACAATATTTGTCATAAGCATTGCGACAGTCATAGGCCCTACCCCCCCAGGTACTGGTGTTATGAACGACGCTTTTTCTTTTACATTTTCAAAATCTACATCTCCAAATATTCCGCTCTTCAGTTCTATTAATCCCAACATCAATTACAACTGCTCCGTGTTTTAATCATGTCCTCTGTTACGAAATATTTTTTACCTACTGCTGCAATTACTATATCTGCACCTTTTGTAATCTCTTTTAAATTTTTAGTTTTTGAATGACATATTGTAACTGTTGCATTTCTATTTAGTAAGCTAAGCGCCATTGGTTTTCCAACTATATTACTTCTTCCGAATTACTACTGCATTTTTTCCATCTAAATCTATTTTATATTCTTCAAACATTTTCATAATTCCATGTGGAGTACATGATACAAAAGTATCTTGATTTAAGCAAAGTCTTCCAACATTATATGGGTTAAATCCATCTACATCTTTTTCAGGAGATATCCTCCTAAATGCCTCTTGTATATCTAAATGCTTTGGTATTGGACTTTGAAGAAGTATTCCAGATATATCCTTTCTTTCATTTAAACCATCTATTATACTTAATAACTCCTGCATAGTTATATTATCATCTAGCAATATCTCTTCATATTCTATGCCAAGTTCTGTACAAGCTTTATTTTTACTCTTTACATATGTAAGAGAGGCTGGGTCTTTTCCAACAAGTATTACTGCAAACTTTGGAATTATCCCTTCTTTCCTTAGAACTTCAACTTCATTCTTTAAATTTTCTCTAACCTTTTTTGCAAGTGCTTTTCCATCAATTATTTCCATTTTACAATATCATCCTTTTATATATTCTAGTTTTAATAAAGTTATTACTAAATTTTAGTATTGGCGCCCCCAAATAACCATATGCTTAGCTGCTTTACCACAGCATATACAAGTATCTGACAAATGCTCTTCTTCAAATGGTATACATCTTGACTTAGCAGATGTGAGTTCTTTTATTTTCTCTTCACAAGCTTCATCTCCGCACCACATAGCTTTTATAAAACCTTGATTTTCAGTTATATTCTTTTCAAATTCTTCTAGATTAGTTGCAACACTTGTTTTTTCTTCTTGTCTTTTTTTACAAATTTCATACATGTTTTTTTGTATGTCTTCTAATATCTTTGAAATTTCACTTTCTAAAACTTCGAGGCTTACTTCTTTTTTCTCTAAAGTATCTCTTCTTACAATTATACATTTTCCGGTTTTCTATGTCTCTTGGTCCTATTTCTATCCTTACAGGTATACCTTTTAATTCACATTCATTAAATTTATATCCAGGCGTTACTTCTTCTCTTCTATCTAGTTCACATCTAAAACTTTTTTTCAAAATATCTCTTAACTCTTCTGCTTTTTCTATTACACCTTCTTTATGCATTGCAATAGGTATAATTTTTACTTGCACTGGAGCTACTTTGGGTGGAAGTTTTAGTCCTCTTTCGTCTCCATGAGCCATTATTAAAGCTCCCATAAGTCTTGTGCTTATCCCCCAAGAAGTTTGATATGCATATTCTTCTTTTCCCTCTCTATTTTGAAATTTAACTTCAAATGGCTTAGTAAAGTTTTGCCCAAAATAATGTGATGTTCCTGATTGAAGTGCTCTTCCATCATGAGTAAGCGTTTCTATTGTATATGTTGCATCTGCTCCAGAAAATTTCTCTGATTCAGTCTTCTTTCCTTTAATAACTGGTATTGCAAGTAAATCTTCTACAACTTTTGCATATATCTCAAGCATTTGCATAGTTCTTTCTTCAGCTTCTTCTTTTGTTTCATGTATTGTGTGTCCTTCTTGCCATAAGAACTCACGAGAACGTAAAAATGGTCTTGTTTCTTTTTCCCACCTTAAAACACTACACCATTGATTATAAACAAAAGGTAAATCTCTCCAAGATTTTAACCATTTTGAATAAAGATTAGAAAATATCGTCTCAGAAGTAGGCCTTATAACTAACTTTTCATCTAGTTTTTCTCCACCAGCTTCAGTAACAAGTGCAACTTCTGGCGCAAATCCTTCTACGTGGTCTTTTTCTTTTTGAAGTAAACTTTCAGGTATAAGCATTGGAAAATATACATTTTGTACTCCTGTTTCTTTAAACAATTTATCAGTATAATCTCTTATATTTTCCCATATTGCAAATCCATAAGGTTTAATAGCAATACATCCTTTTGTATCTGTATAATCAGCAAGTTCTGCTTTTCTTACAATATCTGTATACCAAGTTGCAAAATCTTCATCTATATTTGCTATATCTTTTACAAATTCTTTATCAGCCATTTCAATTTTCCTCCATTCCAAATTCAATTTGTTCTTCTTCAGTTTGTTCTTGATCCTTTTCAATTATTTCTTGATTTAGCATTTCAATAACTTTAGGGTATATCTCTTTTGTTCTTTCTTCCCAATTTCTAACTATTTTAACTGCTTGGTCTCTTGAGTTTGCTAAAGTTTGAATTTCAAATACTGTTACATTATTTTCTATAATCTTACACTTAACTATAAATTCATTCTCAGATAAAGGAATAAATTCTGCTTTAACTGCTGACTCGCTTTGTATATCTCTTAATTCACCTTTAACATTCCTATCTACTTTAGACTTAATTATTCCGTGGTAACATATCTAAAGTTAAGCTTAATGTATTAAGTCCGGTCTTTTGTTATTTCATAAACTTCATTTTCTTCCTTCTCATATGCTATTATATATCCGGTCTTCTATTAAGTCTAATAAGAATTGTTGGAAATAAAAATAGTTCATATCTTGTATAGATAAAACAAGCCTATAAAGTGAATCATTGTTTATTGGCTTATCTATTATTGATAATAAATATAATATTAACACTTTATTTTCTGCTAGTGTTTCATTATCCGCACCAAGTTTCACTATTCTTTCATTCCTTCCTAAAACCCTATTCTTTCCCAAACATTATCTGAATAAATTCTTCTCTCAGCAGAAAAAGGTAAAATAGTTTCGTCTTCTTCCAAACCTAATTCTTCTCTCATTTCAAGAACTCTTTCTTGAACTTTCGTAACAGCAATTTTATCTGCTTTATTTGCAATTATTAAATAAGGTTTATTTGCACTTTTTATATACTCATACATTATTTTGTCATTTTCTGTTGGTTTATGTCTAATATCTAATATCAGTACAATCAAGCTAATATTTTCCCTTGAGAATAAATATTCTTCAATAAACTTTCCGTACTTGTTCCTGTTCTTTTTTTGACATCTTACTATACCCATAACCGGGCAAGTCAACGAAGTAAAATGTTTCATCTATATTATAAAAATTTATTTGTCTTGTCTTCCCGAGGCTCACTACTAGTTCTAGCTAGTGCTTTTCTATTTATTAAAGTGTTTACAAATGATGACTTTCCGCACATTTGATTTACCTGCAAGTACAACTTCAGGTAGGTTTTTATTTGGGTATTGTTTTTTACTTACCGCAGATATTTCAAACTTTGGATTTTTAACTATCATTTCTTCACCACTTTTCTTATTAAAGTAGCAAAACGCTAAATATATTTTTTTAAAAAACGAGTTCGACCTTACTTACTTTCCCACTGCAACCAATGGCAATTCGTATATGAATTTTAATAAGCAATTAAATTAAACGCCTTGGAGAACGGAATTTTTTAAAAAAATCATATTTAGGCAAGTTTTGCGAATATTATATTAAATACGCAGTATGCTGATTATTGTTCGAGTCTTTCTAGTCCTCCCATATATGGACGTAGTACTTCCGGAATATCCACACTTCCATCTTGATTGTAATTATTTTCTAAAAATGCAATAAGCATTCTTGGAGGCGCAATTACTGTATTATTTAATGTATGTGCAAAATAATTTTGCTTTTCTCCTTTTTTCTTTACTCTTATTCCTAAACGTCTACTTTGTGCATCTGTTAAATTTGAACAGCTTCCAACTTCAAAATATTTCTTTTGTCTTGGACTCCAAGCTTCTACATCTACACTCTTAGCTTTTAAATCTGCTAAATCTCCTGAGCAACATTCAAGCGTACGAACTGGAATCTGCAAACTTCTAAATAATTCTACTGTGTATGACCACATTTTCTCATACCATTCATAGCTTTCTTCTGGCTCACAAACTACTATCATTTCTTGTTTTTCGAATTGATGTATTCTGTATACTCCTCTTTCTTCTAATCCATGTGCGCCTTTTTCTTTTCTAAAACATGGAGAATATGAAGTCATGGTGTATGGTAATTTTTCACTATCTAATATTTTACCTTTAAACTTTCCTATCATAGAATGCTCACTTGTACCTATCAGATAAAGGTCTTCTCCTTCTATTTTGTACATCATTGCATCCATTTCTTCAAAACTCATAACTCCTGTTACTACATTAGAACGTATCATAAAAGGAGGAACGCAATATGTAAATCCTTTATTTATCATAAAATCTCTTGCATAACTTAAAAGTGCAGAATGAAGTCTTGCAATATTTCCTGTTAAATAATAAAATCCATTTCCTGCAACATCTCTTGCAGAGTCTAAATCTATTCCAGAAAAGCTTTCCATTATTTCTGTATGATATGGTATTTCAAATTCTGGAACAGCCGGCTCTCCATATTTTTTTACTTCAACATTTTCACTATCGTCTTTTCCAATCGGAACTGACTCATGCATAATGTTTGGTATTTTCATCATTATATTATTTATTTCTTCTTTTAATGTTTCTTCTGATTTTTCTACTTCTACAAGCTCATCATTTATTTTTTTAACTTCAAGTTTTATATTTTCTGCTTCTTCTCTTTTCCCTTCTCTCATAAGAGAGCCTATTTGCTCACTTAAAGAATTACGTTTTGCTCTTAAAGTATCGCCATTTAAAATTGCCTCACGGCTTTTTTTATCTAATTCTATTACTTTATCTACAAGCTCTAATTTGTGGTCTTGAAATTTATTTTTTATATTTTCCTTTACAAGTTCAGGATTTTCTCTAATTAACTTAATATCTATCATAGTTTTATCCTCTTTTAATTAAAAAATTTATGATATAAGTCTATCATGTTTTACTCCTTTTTGCAAGATAAATATGGTAAACAAAAAAGAAAAAGATAAGTAAAAAAACTTATCTCCTCCTAAAACTTAAAATTTTACTTTTCCCATTTAGATTGCACCTATAATTTCAACACATTATATGCCATTCACATCTGTTATTTCGTCATTAATTCCACTTTTTAATATCTTTCTGAAATCAAAGTACCTAAATATCCAGTATACTGCAGCAATGATAAGTACATAGGTCGCTCCATTTATCTGGTCTAGATAAACATCACAAATAATTACGACAATAGCTGCAATAGTCGCAATCAACATGCGATTTTTCTTTTTTCTTATGCTATTACGATCTTTCATTTTATTTAGCATAAGAAATTCTGTCAATGCTATTATTCCTACAAATGAACTAACGATACTACTTAATACTGCCATCCTTTTGTCCTCCTTATGCAGCCACGCAATCAAATGGGTTTTCAAAAAATATGTCTGCTAATTCCAGACATTGGTTATATTATACTATATATTTACATAAAAATCAAATTTACCCTACTTAAAAAATTTGATATTCATTAGTTTTACTTTATACTAAACTAAAAAGAAAGAGTATTTCTATTTAATTTAGAAAACTCTTTCTTTGATTATTCAGTTTCAAAATTTTTAATCTCTATCAAATAATAGCTTTATTGCCCATAGTCCTGATATTCCTACTAATATATATATAATTCTACTTACAATAGACATTTCACCAAATATTGCATCAACTAAGTTAAAATTAAATATTCCTATTAATCCCCAAACTATAGCCCCTATTATAACTAAGATTAAAGCAATTGTATCTATAACTTTCATTTTTCCTAATTCCTTTCCCAAGGATTTTATACTAAATTATTATATTCAATTTTAAAACTTTTATCCTAGTTTATTTTAATTACCAAATTTTAACTTTTTAAACTAACTTGTCTACAAAAATTGCATATGCAGTACTTGGATCTTGGTGACTTACATAATTTATTGCACCAACTAATTTACCGATTTTGCATAAGTGGAGTTCCACTCATTCCTTGAACAATTCCACCTGCCTTTTCAAGTAATTCTTTATCTGTTATTTTGACTTTTATATTTTTATTACTATCTATGTAATTAATGTCTGTTATCTCTACTTCATAGCTCTTATTTTCTTCTTCACCTAAAGACATTATAATATTTGCTCTTCCTTTTCTTACATTATACCAACAAGCTGTATCTACTTCTTCAAATTCTTCTTCTATTCCATTTACTTTTCCAAATATTCCATAATTGCTATCATAATAAATATATCCTATTTGATTACTTTTATCTGACATAGCTACAATACTTCCTGTTTCTCCTGCACTTCCTTTTTCAATTCCTGTAAGTATTGCTTCGTAGCATGATCCAACAACCATAGATTTTTTATTTTTTTCTTTTAATGTTGAATGTCCAAGTGCCACAAACTCATTCGTTTCTGGTTTTATAAATGTAATAGTTCCTATCTTCATATTTGATGTTGGTACTAATTCATTATTTTCTTCAGTTGTAATTATATCATCTATTTCAAATCCAATTAGTTTACCGTACTAATAGTACCTTTTGTGGATTCGTTTTTAAAAATCCAATTAGCAAAATTAGTATGACCGCAAAAAATAATATAAATAAGATTTTATTATTCTTTTTCATCTACATAACCTCTCTTAACATTTTATTCAGATTTTTATAAAACTTTCGTAATTTTTTTAATTTCTTTTGTTAATTTTTTAAAAACCTCTTTGGTTATGTAAACACATTATTTATTTTACCACGCTTTTTGTAGATTATCAAGTCTTTTTGTAAAATTATGTAAATTTTTTATTGTAACTCTTATTTTAATAAAATCTTAATACATACTTAACTGTTTCTTAAAGTATTTTATTATTTCATTATGTATAATTAATTCATGATATATTTCTATTTTGGAGGGCACTTATGAAACGAAAAAAAACAAGATTAAATTTTAAAAAACTCTTTTTCTTTATATTTCTTTTAGCATTTATTATAAGTATCTATTTTTTTGTTAAATATAGATTTTTTGTAGTAAACGATACTATACGGATATATTGATAATTTAGTAGCTCCTGAACCTATTGTTTCAGAATATGAAGATATAGCCTTAAAAAATAACCCTGCATATTCTGGTATTCGGTAGAAATGAAGCAAATGAAAAAAATGGATATTTTACGACATTTACAGCAAATACAAAAGGTCGTAATAAAACATATAAAGAATATAAACAAAATGGAGATACACCATGGAAAGATAATAAATATTGGGAAGGTACTATGGAGACTGATGGATGTTCAATAACTGCTTTAGCTATAATTTTAAGTGGATATGGTAAGACAAAAACTCCTGAAGATTTAAGGAAAATATATTATCCATATTTGAACGCAGAAAAGTTTTCTTGTGAATTATCTGATTCTTTTGGAATACAAAATACAAACTTCTATTTTGACAGTAGCCATTTATCCAATAATTATATTGAGCAACATTTAGAAACAAATAGACCTATTCTTATCTGCTTATGGAATAAACCTACGCTTAACCGCTGGACTAGTGTTTCTCATTATATGGTTTTACTTGCAACTGATGGAGAAGGTAAGGTATATGTTTCTAACCCAAATGGCTTAGAAAATACATATAAAGCATCTGGTTGGTATGATATAAATGAAATAACGCCCTATATTGCAAAGGCGTTATTTATTGAAGAATATTAACAAAATTTAGATCCTTTTTCAATATTGTTTCCCCTTAGGAAATCACATATATTCATTCTCTTGCCATTTTCTCCTTGGATTTCTAAAACTTTTATAGCTCCGTTCATTTGCTTTTATTTGCATTCCTTCTTTATCATTTGCTAAGATAACTTCTCCGTGGAACCCAATTTTCATGATTATCTTCTATTATCTCAACCTTCCAGAATTTAATTTTTTTATTATTTAAAGTTGCATATGCACCCATTATTGGATTTAGCCCACGTACTTTATTTTTTATATTTATAGCAGATTCTGCAAAATCAATTTTTGCAATTTCCTTATTTAACATTGGGGCAACTGTAAAATCTTTTCCTTGTGGTTTCCTTGGTGCAGTTCCTTTTTCTATCTCTTTTACAGTTTTTACAAGTAACTCTGCTCCGGAAACTTTCAATCTATCCCAAAGTTCTCCTGTTGTTTCATTTTCACCAACTTCTGTTTTTTCTTGGAATATAATATCGCCTTCATCCATTCTCTCATTCATATATATTGTTGAGTTTCCTGTAACTCTATCTCCATTTAATACTGTCCATTGTATAGGTGCTGCGCCCCTATACTTTGGAAGAAGTGATGCATGTAAATTTACACACCCAAATTTTGGAATATTTAGTATTTCCTTTGGTAAAATCCTTCCATATGCTACAACACATATTAAATCTGGATTTATTTCCTTTATAGCTTCTATAAACTCTGTATTTCCTTTAACCTTTTCTGGTTGAAATATTTTTAAATTCTTTTCCTTTGCAAACCTCTTTACTTCTGACTCCGAAAGCTTCATTCCTCTATTTTTGTGTTTGTCTGGGTTTGTTACAACTCCTACTATGCTAAAACCTTCATTATATAGTTTTTCTAAAGAAGTCTCTGCAAAATCAGGTGTTCCCATAAATAAAATATTTAACATTATTTTACTCCTATTTACTTTTTTCTTCATATTCTTTAAATGGGTCTTCTAATATTTTAATACCTTGTAATTCATCTTCTTTAATCAGTTCCCCCTTTAATGCCTTTTCTAAATACTCTTCTACTTGATCACATGTACTTTCTCCTATTACTCTTGCAGTAGTTTCTTTTTTAAGTCCAAACTTAGCACATAATGCAGTAATTCTTGCTTTACTGTCTTGTCTTATTTCTTGCATCTCATCTCTTTTTGCAGGACTAATTTTTCTATATAGTGCTTGATTTTCTATATCAGCTTTTTCAAAATCCGTTGTCCCTCTTTTTTCATAAAATCTATCTAAACTTTTCTGCTCAATATATGCTTTCACTACTCTTTCCCTAGTTTCAAAATCTAAAAAACTAACAGGCTTTTTAGAAAGTTTTATCTTTAAAATATTAACTCTATCAGCTGAGAAACCTGTGGCTTCTATAATTGCTCCTGTTTCAGTATTCCCTATTTTTATCATCTGAATTGCTCTTTCAACTTTATAAGCATTTCTTAAAATTTGTTCTAATTCACTAATCCTCTCTTCTGATTCTATTTTCATATCTAATTTATTTATTTCTTTCAGCATACAAAATGCTCTAAAACTATCTTGTGATTTTGTACAAGCTTTTGCAAATCTTATTAATTCTTCTTGACTAATTGGCATTTTTTTAATAGCTTGTTCTATAAAATTTAGTTCTGATATGGGCATTCTTTCTTTGTCATAAAATTCATAACTTGCATCAATATATTCTTTAATTCTATCTATTTTTTCTGCAGTTAGAGATATGTTTAAATTTACATCATTTTTTATTTTTGATTGCATTATTTGAAGATTTCTTCTATCTTTTTCTCTTTTCTTCCTTGCTTCTTCTAGTTCACCTTCTTCTTTTGTCTTTGCTCTTGCTTCTTTTTTAGCCTTTTCTCTTGCTCTTGCTTCTTTTTCTCTTTCTAATCTTGCTATTTCTTCTCTTACTCTTCTTCTCTTATTTTCTTCTTCTGTTTTTTTTCTTACATTTTCTTCTATTTCCGATTTTGCTTCTTCTCCATTAGATTTTGTTTGCATTTCTTCTTTAGTAATTAGTCCAAATTGTATGCATTCTTGTATAATTATACTAACGCTTGCCTGAGATATTTTAACATCTGGCATTTTAGAAATTTCAGTAACTAACATTCCATCTCTTCTATATTGTAATATTCTTTGTACTTTTTCATCTTCTTGTAAAAATTTTAGTCTTTTTTTATATTTGCCTTCTTGAAAATCTTTCTTAGTAAGTTCACCATCTGACTCAAGTTTTTTTCTTATTTTCAAAACTTTTTTATATTCCATGCCAAGATTATCTGCTATTGTTTTAAAAGAATTTCCATCTCTTACTTGATTTATAATACTTTTTTCAATTTCTGTCATATTTACCCTCTTATCTACAAATTTTATTTCTTCTTATTCTTTTTTCTCTCTTGTATACTTTCGGGTTCCACATATTGTATTGTTCCTGGTATCATGATATCTGTTAAGACCACCCCATTTAAATGGTCCATCTCATGTGAAATTGCTTGTGCTAAAAGTCCGAGTTCCTGTTATTTTTATATTTTTTCCATTTTCATCTAAAGCTTCTACTGTAACCTCTGCGGGTCTTTTAGTTTTTACATACATATTAGGAAAGCTAAGACAGCCCTCTTCTACTTCTTGTGTCCCTTTAGTTTTTGTTATAACTGGATTTATTAATTTAATTATTGGCTTTTCGTCATAAAGATCAATTACAATTATTTTTTTCAAAATCCCAACCTGTACAGCAGCAAGTCCAACGCCATCAAATTCATGCATTGTATCAATCATATCTTTAATTAGTTCTTTTATTTTATCATCTATTACTTCTACTTCCTTTGATTTCTTTTTTAAAATCTCGTCTCCTTCTGTACGTACATTTCTTAGTCCCATCTTTTCCTCCTCCGTTCGCAAAATAAGCTTCGTCTCAGGTCGTTGCTACTCAGGCAAATTTCCTGAGGGTGTACACTCGTACACTTCAGGGAATATTTACTTCGTGCGCCTACTGATACTTGCTTCTTTTGTGAACTATTATAAGATAATTTTAGTTCATATTATTAGGATTAACATCAACTGAAATTCTTGTATTGGTCGTAGTCTTTATGCTATTTATGCTTAATCTTATTTTGCTTATTATATTATTCCCAAGATTACATTTAATAATAATTCTCCATCTATACCTATTTTTAATTTTACTAATTGGAGATGGCATAGGAGAAAAAACTTGCATATCTTTTTCAGTAGATATTAGTAAATTATCATAAACTGCATTTATAACTTCCATAGCAATATTATTATCGAAATCACTAACTTCAATTTTAATTATATCGCAAAATGGTGGATATTTCAAGGCTTTCCTTAATTTTATTTCCTGATTGTAAAATTTCATATAATCTTGCTCTTTTGCACATTCAACTGGGAAGCTTTCTGGGTTATATGTTTGTATAATTACATTTCCTTTGTCCCCTTCTCTTCCAGCACGTCCGTGCCACTTGGGTTAAAATATCAAAAGTTCTTTCATTACTTCTAAAATCTGACATGTACATATTAATATCTGCTGCAATAACACCGAACTAGAGTTACATTTGGGAAATGATGTCCCTTAACAACCATTTGTGTGCCAATAAGTATATCAATATTTTCATCTTTAAATTTATTTAGTATATTATCATAAGAATTCTTTTTACTTACTGTATCTATATCCATTCTAATTGTTGTAGCATTTGGAAAACTATTATTAATCTGCTCTTCAATTTTTTGTGTTCCTGTTCCAAAATATCTAATATTCTTACTTTTACATTCAGGACATTCACTAACATTATTTCTTTCGAATCCACAATAATGGCATTTTAATTTATCTTGTTTCATATGATATGTAAGTGTTATATTGCATTTAGGACAATTTACAGTATATCCACAATGCCTACACATTACAAAAGTAGAATATCCTCTTCTATTTAAAAATAATATTGTCTGCTTTTTATTTTTTATATTATTTTCTATCATTTCATATAATCTATTACTTAAAACTGACTTATTTCCGAATACTAAGTTCTTTTTTCATATCTATTACTTCTACATAAGGTAATTCTGATGCATTAGCTCTTTTGTTTAAAGTAAGTATTCCGGTCTTGCTTTTCTAATTTATAGTATGTTCCAATATCAGGGGTAGCACTCCCAAGTACTAATGGGATAGAATTTTTCTTTGCAAGATATGCCCCTATTTCTTTTGCATTATATTTAGGTGTCATATCTGATTTATATGATGTATCATGTTCTTCATCTATAATTATAATTCCTAAATCTTTCAGAGGTGCAAAAATTGCTGACCTTGCACCAATTACAATTTTGGCTTCTCCCTTATCTGCTCTTTTCCACTCGTCATATCTTTCTCCAACTGACAACTTACTATGAAGTAATGCTATTTTATCTTCTCCGAATCTAGCAATAAACCTATCTACCATCTGCGGTGTAAGAGAAATTTCAGGTACAAGTACAATTGCTGTTTTACCTTTTTCTAAAACTTTGCCAATTAACTGAAGATATACTTCTGTTTTCCCGAGAACCTGTAACTCCATATAACAAAAATTCTTTAAAAAATTTATCATTAATAGCAGCCTCGACTTTATTCATAGCCTTTTGTTGCTCTTTTGTAAGATTCAAGTTTTCTGTTTTAGATAAATTTTTATTTTTAAATGGATTCCTATTTACCTCTTTCTTTATAATTTCCACATAGCCATTTTTCTCTAACGTTTTTACAACTGTACTACTTGTATCTGCAAAAACTACAAGTTCTGATAATAATACCTCATCATTTCTCATTAAAAATTCTAAAGTTCTAATTTGCTTTTCTGATTTTAAAATCTTCTTTTCAATTTCTTCTCTAACATCTTCTTCGTCTCTTTTTAGATAAACAAACTTCATTTCTTTATCTTTTACTCTGTTTTCTAAATTCTTTGAAATTGTACCTGGAGGAAGCATTAGTTTTATACAATCTGATATGTTACAAAAGTATTTATTCGCCATAAGTTTTGCAAGTTCTATTTTCTCCTCATCTAAACTACCCAAAGTCTCTACATTTAATATATCTTTCATCTTGTATTCAGATGTCTCTTTAATTCCTATTACAAAACCTTCTTGTGCCCTTTTCATTGTTCCAAAAGGAACTAGTACTTTTTTTCCTATAGAAATGCTACTTTCAAACTTTACTGGCACATTATAATCAAATATTCTATTTAAATCTTTAGCATTACTGCTTATTATAACTTCTACTATCATGTTTTAAAGTATATCAAATTTTTAGTAATTTCTCAAGACATTTTTATAGTTATTTTATTGCATATAACTAATATTTCGTAACAAATAATACGATATTTTCCGACACAAATTAGCTGTATATCTTGCTTGTCAAGTAGATTTAAGCTTTTACTACAATTTGACAATTTACATAAAATTTGCTATAATCTATGCATACCTATTTGTAATAATTATTCTAGAGTTATTTAGGAATAAGAAATTAGGTAAGGAAACTATTGTAAGCACTTAGACAGAAAGGAGATACTTCCAATGAACAAGTCTGTCAAAAGCTCTAAAAAGAGCACTATGCAACATAAAACCCCTTTGTCTTGTAAAGAACTTAAAGAGTTAGAAACTTTAAGGCGTCAGATCTTCGGTTCTAAATTGGATTTTAGTCACCAGCTTATACGTTGCTATCTCGATTCAAGTTCAGGACAGGACCTGGAGAAAAAGATTTACACTGCAATTAGTTAGGCATAAGTAACTATAAACAAGGTTTCTTGCACTAATCCGTAAGCAAGGAGATAGTATCCTACCAAATCAAAAACGGCAAAGGAATTTAATCCATTGTCGTTTTTTGGTTTTTAAATTTTTATTTCTTTACCCAAATAGCTAGAATAAATATATACCCTTCCTACCTTTTTACCTAAAGCCTTTTCTAACGCCTTCCTATATATTTCTAATTGCTCCTTATATTTTACCAGAAGCTCTTTTTCTTCCTTTACTCTATCTGTTTTATAATCTACTAAGATAACCTCTCCTTTATCTGTTATATAGTATAAATCTATAATTCCTTGAACAAGAATATTTTCGTCTGTATCTTCTCCATAAATTTCTTTTACACTAATATTTATATAAAAAGGTTTTTCTCTTTCTATTTCCCTTGCAGTTTTTAATTCTGCCCAAATATTACTTTTAGTAAATTCTAATACTTTTCCTATGTCAATAGTTTCTTTTTGCTTTTCATTAATTATTTTACGCTTTTCTAAATCTTCTGCAAGTTTTATTATTTTTTCCTTATCATAGTCTATCTTTTCATCAAGCTTTTTAAACATCAAATGCATTAGGCTTCCTTTTTCTGCTCCTGTTATTTCAGAATCATTCTTCATAAATTCTGGAATATTATAATTTTCAACTTCATTATCCTCTAAATCTAGGTTCATATTCTTTATTCCTGTAACAGAAGTTTTTGTAAGTACATTTTTTAACTCATTATATTCATATTTCCACTCAAGCTTATTTTTTATTTTATAAAGGTCTTTTTCATTTACATTTTTCACTTTATCGTCTATATTTCTATCTTCCTTTTTTTCTTCATTAGAGTTCTCCTTTAAAAATTCCTGACCTTTATATGTATTTACTTCTAGTATTTCACTTAATTCTATTTTACGTTTTAAATACACAAGTTCTATCCAGTCCAGATAACTTAAAGCTTTTTGTAATATATTTTTGTTAATACTATTTTCTCCATCTGTCCCTGAATATGAATTCAAAACTTCCTCTTTTTTAGCAATTTCTTTTGCATAATCTTTTTCTACTCCAGTAATAATAAGTTTCTCTTTAGCTCTAGTTAGTGCAACATAAAGTACTCTCATTTCTTCTGAAACAAGCTCAAGTTTTGACTTTACCTTTACTGCTTCCCTTGCAAGAGTTGTATAACTTTCTCCTTCTTCATAATTTACATACTTTGGCCCAAAACCTAAATCTCCATGAAGTAATATATCATTTTTATTTATATCTTGCATATTAAACCTTTTAGCAGTTCCTGATAGAAATACTACTGGAAATTCTAGTCCTTTACTTTTATGAATACTCATAATTCTAACAACATTTTCATTTTCTCCAATAAGCTTTGCCACTGACATATCTCCACTACTTAATTTTAGCTTGTCAATAAAACTTATAAAATTATATAAACCTTTAAAGGTTGTCTTTTCATATTGTTTTGCTTTTTCAAACAACATTTTAAGGTTTTGTGTTCTTAAATTTCCGTTTGGCATTAAATTAACATAACTGTAATATCCTGTATCTAGATAAATTTTCCATATAAGTTCACCGAAGTGGCATATAGTCTTTACTTTTTCTAAATGCTTCTATCTTTTCTAAAAAACTTTCTATCTTAAGTTTTAAATCATGCTTGGCATCTTTTTTATCTTTATATATAATCATTGATTCATAAAAACTTTTATCTGTACTCCCCATTCTTATTTCTATTAATTCATTATCATCAAATCCACCTATCATTGACCTCAAAACTGTAACTATTGCTATATCGTTTATTGGATTATCTATAATTTTTAATAGACTCATCATTACTTGTATTTCAGCCGAATCTAAATATCCGAGAAGAAGTATCAGAAAATATAGGAATATTTAATCTTGCAATTTCCTGTTCATATATTGGTGCTAAAGTTTTTGTAGACCTAAGTAACACTACTATATCCTTATATGTAATTTTTCTCTCAGTTTTATCTTTATTAGATACTATAAAGCCGATTATCTATTAATTCTTTTATTCTTTTAGCTACAAATTTTGCCTCAAGTACTATATCTTCTATTTTTTCATCTTCTTCTACATCTTCTACTGTATTTTCGTCTCTATATATATTTACCTCTTCTTCTTTTAAATCTATAATGTCTAATTCTGCTTTTATATCTTCTTTTTTTATATAATCTGCACCTAGATTTAGGTATTCATCTTTTGTATAATCTATATCTCCCAAAGCTTTTGTCATTATACTATCAAATATTATATTTGTAAGATTTAAAACATTTTCTCTGCTTCTAAAATTCTTAAATAACTTAATTTTTAGATTGTCTTTTTCTTTTAATTCTTCCTTTATTTTATATCCTTCATATTTTTCTAAAAATAGTTCAGGTTTTGCACCTCTAAATTTATATATACTTTGCTTTACATCTCCAACCATAAATATATTATTATCTCTTGAAATTGCATTTAAAATGCTTTCTTGTACCAAGTTACTATCTTGATATTCATCTATTAATATTTCTTCATATTTTTCTTTGTACTTTTCACATACATTACTTTCTTTCAACTTAAATATTTCAAGTGCAAAATGCTCTATATCACTAAAATCCATTATATTTTTGTCTTGTTTTACTTTAGTAAATTTATTTGTAAATTCTAGGGTTAAATTTTTTATAGCTACTAATACATTATACATAATTTCTATATCTTCATTTGCCTGCTCTGATGGATACATTAATATTTTCTCTTTGATTTTTCCTATTTGAGTTTTAACTATTCTTCGGGTTTCTTTTATTTTATCTTTTATCTCTTCTGGTACTTTTTTATCTCTTGGAAATATATCGAACTTAAGATTATTTATCTCTTCAAACATCTCGTCCCAAGTTTTTTTATCATATACATTTTTAATTTTTCTTACATCTTCTGATAAAACCACTTTAAATTTTTCTATATCTTCTTCATACTTTATTCTCTCTATTTCTTCTTCAAGTCTAAGTATTCCATCTTGAAGTTCTTCTTTTGCTTTTCTAAATAAAATTTCTCCCCATGGAGTTTTTTCAAAGCTCATATTTTCCATATCAAACATCTCTGTTTTTTCTTCAAGCCAAGCTTTTGGATAAGGCATACTTTGTATAAAATCATATATATCAAGTATTACTTGTTTAAGTGTTTCATCACCTTTATAGCTTGTGTACATATTCACTAGTTTTAAAAATTCTTCATTTTCCTCTTCATACTTTGTTTCAAATAGTTCTTCTAGGGTTTCTTGTTTTAGTATTTGTATTTCTGTATTTTCAGCAATTTTAAGATTTGGAGAAATACCTATTTCGAAAAAGTTATTTTTGACGACGTCTAGACAGAACGCATCTATTGTACAAATACTTGCTTTTGAGAGAAGATTAACTTGTCTTACAAGGTGTTTATCTTGAGGATTCTCTTCTATTTTTTTATATAGTGTATCTAATATTCTTGATTTCATTTCTGATGCAGCAGCTTTTGTAAATGTTACAACCAAGATTTTATCTATATCAATTTTATCATTTACTATTTTATTTACAATTCTTTCAACTAATACTGCTGTTTTTCCACTTCCTGCTGCTGCTGCAACAAGTATGTTTTTTCCCTTTTCCTTAATTGAAAGTAATTGCTCATTAGTCCATTTTACTTCGCCCATAGATTCCTCCAAATATATTGGTTACATGATATCACAAAATATACTTTTTTTCTACAATTTTTTTGTGTTTTACAGCAAAATGACACAGTATCACTAAATACTGTGCCACTTTTGGTCCGAATTCTCGGTTTCCTTCTATTAGGAGCCGTTACTTGTTGACTACCAGAGAACCATGGTGCACTGAAAAACCCAAATAGTAGAAAAATTTTCCAAAGTCATCATATGAATACTCGCCGTGACCTTTAATCGCCATGAGAATCATTCTTTCTTCTCTGTTGTTTTCAAGTTCATGCTCTTCGCCAATAAGGCATACATAAGCGATCTTTCTGAAAAGATCTAACCACACTTCCCATTGACCATCGTGCCCATGATTTTTTATGGATGTCCAAGGTGAGACATAAAGATATTGTATTTCATCAATACCTTCAAGTGTAGTCTTACTTACACCCGGTCTGCCATACCGATAGGCGCTTTCTTCAGCTGTTCCAGCGATAAGCTCGTCTGGAAGTTCAATTGTCTTAATCATATTGCTACCTCCTAATGTTTGCAAAATCTTTTAAGTTACGAAATAAGTATATCATATTTACATAATTTTATCAAGCTTTTAAGTCTGAGCTTGAAAATAAAGTCCTACCAAAAATATTTTTAGTTTAGATTTCCAAGTTTTAAATATTTTTTTATATTTTGGATATTCTAAATATTAAATGGAGGTACAAAAATGGATAATAATGAAAATTTAAAAGTTTTAAAAGAACTTCATACAGGTGCAAAAATGGGAATAAAAGCTATTTCTTATGTTTCTGAAAAAGCTGAAAATGAAGAATTTAAGAGAGAACTCAGCACTCAGTATAATCAATATGAAGATATTTTAAATAAAGTTACTGACATATATAATAATTATGGTGAAGTTCCTTCCTCTTCTAATATTAAAAACGATGTAATGACTTGGATGGGAGTTCAAATGAATACTATGAACGATAAAAGTAATTCTAAACTTTCTGAAATGTTAATACAAGGTACTGTTATGGGTATTATTGAAGGACGTAAGCTTTTAAATAATAATCCTAATATAGACTCTAACATTAAAAATACATTAAATGAATTTGTACAAATTCAAGAAAGTTCTGTAACTAGACTAAAAGAGTTTTTGTAATAGATACTCTTGATTATCTAACTTAAAAAAAGAGACCTTCAATTTGAAGGACTCTTTTTTAAGTACTAGTTATTGCAACATCCAAAGTTTGTAAATAATAGTAAGAATATTATCAAGAAAAATAATATTTCGCTATTTCCGCCGCAACCACAACCACCAAATAAGTTTCCAAGTCCACCATTGTTGCATCCACAGCCACAATTTCTTGACTCTCCATAATTTCTTTGTTCTTCTGGCATAGTTATTCCTTCCTTTCTATAATTAAATCACTTTGTATTTTAAAAGTTTCTACATTATACTATGATTTTTTTGTGATTTGTGATACAATATTTGTGTAAACTATTTAAAATTTCTATATAAAATATTAAACAAAGCGAGGTTATAATAAAAATTGAAGAAAAAAGTAGAACTATTATCACCAGCTGGAGATTTTAATTGTGTAAAAGCAGCTATACAAAATGGTGCAGATGCAATATATCTTGGTTATTCTTCATTTAGTGCTCGTTCTCGGTGCAGCTAATTTTACATTGGAAGAATTAAAAAAAGCAATAGATTATGCTCATATTCGTAATGTTAAAGTACATTTAGCTCTTAACATATTAATTAAAAATGAAGAATTTTCTGACGCAATCTCTATTGCTGAAAAAGCATACGAATATGGTATTGATGCAATAATTGTGCAAGATATAGGTCTTGCAAAAACTCTTATAAAACATTTTCCAGACCTTGATATTCATGCAAGTACCCAAATGACAACAAATAACCTAAATGGAGTAAAAATTTTAGAAAATTTAGGTTTTAAAAGAGTTGTTTTATCTCGTGAATTATCAATTAGAGAAATTGAATTTATTTGCAGAAATACGAATATGGAAATAGAAACTTTTATACATGGTGCACTATGTATAAGTTATTCTGGTCAATGCTTACTTTCTAGTATGATTGGTGGTCGTTCTGCAAACAGACGGTAAATGTGCTCAGGCTTGTCGTTTGCCTTATGAATTGCTTGAAGATGATAAAATTATAAATAATGGTTATCTTTTAAGCACTCGAGACTTATGTGGATTAGAGTTTATACCTCATTTAATTGAAGCTCGGTGTCTCATCTTTCAAAATAGAAGGAAGGCTAAAATCGCCTGAATACGTTGCAATTGTCACAAGAATATATAGAAAGTATATAGATATGTACTATTCTAATGCAAAATTTGAGATTGATCAAAAAGACATAGATGAACTCCGTCAGGTTTTTAATAGAGGAAACTTTTCATCTGGTCATTTAAATGTAGAGGCAAATCGTAACTTAGTATATAAAGAAAAACAAAACAATATGGGAATATATATTGGTAATGTTTCAAATTACAATAGCTCTAAGGGGCATATTGCTTTAAATTTAAACGAAATGATTGCTATTCGGAGATTCTATAACATTTGAAAATGAGCCTACTAAATATAAAGTTTCTGAGCTTATGTTTCAAGGAAAAAATATACCTTTTGCCTGCAATAACGAACTTATAACAATTGGCAGAATGAAAGGAAATATTAGACCTGGTGATAAGATATATAAAATATCTAACAAAAGGCTTTCTGAAAGTGCTAAAATCACATATTCTGGAAAAGAATTTAAAAAAATCAAACTAAAATGTAAGATAATTATAAAAAGAAATAATCCTATTTCGGTTATTGTTTATCCATGCAAAGACTATGATAACTATAAAGGTATTTCGGTTAAATATGAATCTAAAATAATTCCAGAAGATGCAATAAATCAACCAATTACAGCTCAAAAAATAATATCACAATTTTCGAAAACAAATGATACTCCATTTGAATTTGAAAAAATAGACATAGATTTAGACGAAGGTTTATATATTTCAAAACTAAGTCAAATAAATGCTTTAAGAAGAGACACTTTAGAAAAAGTAGAAAAACTAATAATTCAAAGATTTGAAAGAAGCAAAGTCAAAATAAAAGAGAAATGCTTTAAGGATATGCCACATTCAAAGCCGAAAGTATCTATACTTTTATCACAACTAAATCCATGCTTTGATTATACTAAAATGGAAGATGTGGATAGAGTGTATGTCCCACTTCGCTGTTTTCGTGATAATAAAAATAAAGACGTTATAAAAGATATAACTTCTAAGTTTAATACATATATATACTTACCTGCTGTTATCAATCTAAACTATATGAATTTACTTGATGCCTATATTACATCTTTTATATCTAAATATGATATTAAAGGTTTTGTTTTTTCAAGCATTGGTGAATTAGGATTTATTAGAGATAGTGAAAAATATAAAGGTTTTGACTTTATTGGAAATTATACCTTAAATGTCTTTAATAATTATAGCTTAGATGAGCTTTCAAGCGCAGGTCTTAGTACAGTTACTTTATCTCCTGAGCTAAGTAAAAAAGATATACAAAACATCTCTTCTTGTTCTTCAAATAAAGAATTAATCGTATATGGAAAACTTAAAGTTATGACTATAAAATATTGCTTACTAGGACAATCTAACCGGTTGTTATCCCACATGTGATAGTAAATGTAAAGAACGTAAGGATTATTATTTAAGAGATAGAATGGGGCTTTTATTTAAGGTTATACCAAATAGTTTGCAGACGCTTTCTAATATTTATAATTCAAAAACTCTTTCAATCGAATATGATAATTTAAATATTGATTATGCTCGTATTGATATATTAGAAGAAACTATTCCCGAAATAAATAATGTAATTAGGACTGTAAAGTCTGGAAAACGCTTTGAAGGCCCTGATTACACAAATGGTAATTTAAATAGATTTGTATAAAAAAACATGAGCAATTTTATTATTGTTGCTCATGTTTTTTTAGTTTTCTATTGTTATTATATCAAAAATTTTATTAAAACTTTCATTATCCGTTAAAACTATATCAAAATTTTCTTTATATATATCTAAATTTTTTTCTACATCTCTATCTAAAAAACCTATTGTTATAGTATCTCTTATCTTTTTTTTTGAACACATTTCTACATCTTCTACAATATCCCCGTAAAAGTAAAATGTATTTTCTTTTATTTATTGACTTCTTCAAATCGTCTGAAAATGAAATTTGATTTTTATTATATGGGGTAACATTATATATATGTCTTCTATTTTCACTCATATCAAAAAAGTTTGAATATATATGTATATTATTATGAAAACAATTGTTAAATTTAAGATATTCTTGTACAACATTTTTTATACCGGAAGATATAATTATTACTGGTACTCCGATTTTATACATTTTATCGAAAAATTCTTTAGCTCCATCTCTAAGCTGTAAATCTGTTTTCTCTACTGATTTTCTTAGTATTTCTTCATTCAATTTACATTCTTCTAACAATTCCATATATCTTGTAAATCTTTCTTCATATGATTTACTATTGTTTATAGCCGTTTCATCATGTATTTTATCATATTGATATCTAAAATTATCTCCTAATAAATTAGAATAGTATAGTACTTTCCATGAGCTAAAGCTATTCCCTTTTGTTATTGTTCTATCAAAATCAATTAAAACATAAAAATTATCTTTATTTAAATTAATTTGCTCCAATTTATTATAATTTATATATTTCATATATTACTTCCTATATAAAAAAATGGCAGGGGTACTAGGACTCGAACCCAGACTTGTGGTTTTGGAGACCATCGTGCTAACCATTGACACTATACCCCTACATTACTTATATATATTAACACACATATTTAAAATATGCAAGAAAAAATTAAAGCTTTGCTGATTTTTTTCAAACATTGAAAAAATATTTAATAACAAAAAAGTATAGGCAGACTAGTTACCTATACCCTTTTTTATTTAGTTCACTTCAGCAACTTCATATGAATTTGCAATATGGATCTCAAAACGATCATAATAAGTCACTTTAAGATTTCCGCAAGTTGTCTGTTCAATCCACCGCATGAATTCATCAATCCTTTGTTTTTCCGCATCAAAGTCCTTGCCATTAATGTTACGCACATTGATATAAACAGAATCTATATCAATTTGTATCTTACCTTTTCTCTCCAAGATATCGTTTATTGGCTCACGGTCAGGATCGAGAAACATATAATAATAGTTTGCGATTAAGACCTCTAAGTCTTTGCTCTTCACTCTTTTCATGCTTGGACCCTCCTATTAATTAGAATCCATTACACAACTACAGTTTTAGATACTAGTCATCTAAAACTGCAATAACATTAGTTACTGCTTAGATATTATCACAATTTTATGTAAATGTCAAAGTAATAACTATACTATCGAAAAAAATTAAGCGAAGTGACAATTTTTTTCGAAATAAAGAGCAACGGCCTAATGGTCCTGATTGCTTTTTTACAAAAAAAGCAATAGACCATAATGGCCGATTGCGACGTTGTGGTGGAGATGAGGAGAGTCGAACTCCTGTCCAATAACACTTCCATATAAATTTCTCCGAGTGCAGTTTATTAAATAAAATTCCCAAAAGTTCAAGTTAATAAACAAACTTTAAACTTTTAGTAGTTTCAAAATACCCACTACTTAGAAACATCAGTAGCTTTGTTTCCTACGAAATTTGACGCCCTAACTAAAAATCGTAGGCCTTTTTAGTAGGACGAAGCCGCTACTTTAAGCAGCTAATGCTAATTCTCTATTATCAGCGTTTACTTTAATTTTTCGCTTTTTTTAGGTGGCCAAGCGAAGCCCACCACTCGCTATTTATATTTCTTTGTTAATGTCGAAACCAAATACATCCCCACATATAATTATATTATACATGTTTTGCACTTATTTTGCAATAGTTATGATCTTGAAAATTTTTCCTGTTTTTTACTTCATAGTTAATTTTATTATTAAACTTGACTTCCTAGTTTCTTTTTAACTTTATATTTTAATGTTAATATATTTTTAACGTCATAGGTTAACTAACACTAATATGTATATAAAGGAGAAAATATATGGCATTAGATTATAAATTAATTGGAGAAAGAATAAGAAAAGCTAGAATAAAAAAAGGATATACCCAAGAACAGTTTGCTGAATATATGGACTTTTCTGTTGCATATGTAAGCAGAATTGAAAATGGTAAAACTCATATAAATTTAAAACGTTTAAATCAACTTTGTACTTTACTTGATACATCTGAAAGTTATATTTTAAATGGTGCATCAAGCAATTCTAGTTCATATCTAAATAGTGAGCTTAGTTCTATATTAAAAGACTGTTCTTTAGAAGATAAAGAATTAATTTATCAAATTGCAACTATTATTTCTGATAAAACCAAATAACTTTGCATCCCTTAAACAAGGTGTTTTTTTATGTATATTCATCTTGAAATTTATGTAAATTTATAGTATAATTTGTTTTATGATATGGGTCAAGATCTATGTTCTAAATCTCCTATATCTGTAGTTTTTACTACAAAAAGCATTATAAATCAAACAAAAAAGAAGGGAGTTTTTAAAATCATGAGTGATGGATATGAACTGAAACGGACACCAAATATTTTAAGGTACAATGAAAAGGTAAGCAAAATCGTAGACAACGTAAGCTCTATAAAAGTCGAAGAAGCATCTGCTGATGTTAATGTTACCATTACTGAAGCAAAAGATATTCTAGTTCATCTGCATGGGACAATTGATATTGATGGTTCAGTAGACTTTGACTCAGATATTCAAGACGATGGCACACTGCTTGTCAATTTGAAAGCAACTGGAGGAATTCACAAAAACAACTTAGTATTAGATATTTTTATTCCAATTTATAAAGCTCTCGATACTATCTTTATCAAAAGCAATAAGAATATCTCTATCGATAGTGGCATTTTTGTAAAAGATATTAATGTATTATCTATTTCCGGCAATGCTCTCGTATACGCAGACTTTATAAATGCTTCTATTAATGCAGATACAATTGACATCAATATATTTGCGGAGCAGAATATTTCGTTAGATGTTACAACAAAATATGGTGATGTAACTGTAAATCTTAGCAATGTTGCAAACGTAAACTATACAAATCTGGATGACAAGACTTCACTCGGCAAAGTAACTAGTAAGTATAAAGTTACTTCTGGAGGGGTTGTTACAGATTTAAGGTATAGCCTTGGTACTGGAAAAATGATAGTCTGTTAATTTCTTTTAGTATTTCTTTTTTATGATTTTAAAGGCGGTGTCGTTTTTATGACACCGCCCATTTTTTACATCCTAATACATTCCTTCCATTCCTGCACTCATTCCAGCTTCATGTGAACCACATCCGCAGCTTTCTTCTTTTTTATCTGTTACTATACTTTCTGTTGTAAGTACCATTGAAGCAATGCTTGCTGCATTTTGAAGTGCGCTTCTTGTCACTTTAGTTGGATCTACTATTCCTACCTTCTTCATGTCAACATATTCTTCTTTTGAAGCATCAAATCCAAATCCATCTGCACTTGATTTTATTTTTTCTACTACCACTGCTGGTTCTAAACCTGCATTTATTACTATTTGTCTAACTGGTTCTTCTAATGCTTTTAGAACTATATTTCCACCAAGTTTTTCATCTTCTTTTAATTCTTTTACAGCAGATTCTACTTTTGGAATTATATTGATATATGCAGTTCCACCACCTGCAAGTATTCCTTCTTCTACAGCAGCTTTTGTTGCAGCTAATGCATCTTCTATTCTAAGTTTTTTCTCTTTCATTTCAATTTCAGTTGCTGCTCCAACTTCTATTACTGCAACTCCTCCTGCAAGTTTAGCAAGTCTTTCTTGTAATTTTTCCTTATCAAATTCACTTGATGTATCACCTATTTGTCTCTTAATCTGAGAGATTCTTTCTGATAGTGCCTCTTTATCTCCTGCTCCATCAACAATTACTGTATTCTCTTTTTGAACTTTTACTTGTCTTGCTCTTCCTAATTGTTCTATTGTCACATCTTTAAGTTCTAATCCTAAATCTGATGTAATCACTTCTCCACCTGTTAAAATCGCCATATCTTCTAGCATTTCTTTTCTTCTATCTCCATATCCTGGTGCTTTTACCGCAACTACATTTAGTACCCCTCTTAGTTTATTTAAAACAAGAGTTGATAGTGCTTCATTTTCTATATCATCTGCAACAATCACTAATTTTCCTGATAATTGCATTAGATTTTCGAGTAGTGGTAATATTTCTTGAATATTGCTTATTTTCTTGTCTGTTATTAATATATATGGATTATCAAATATTGTCTCCATTTTTTCTGTATCTGTTACCATATATGGTGATACATATCCTTTATCAAATTGCATTCCCTCTACTACTTCTACTTTTGTTTCTGATGTCTTGCTCTCTTCTAGTGTTATTACTCCATCTTTAGAAACTTTTTCCATTGCATCTGCAATTAATGTTCCAACTTCTAAATTATTTGCTGATATACTTGCAACTCTTGCAATATCTTCTTTACCATTTACAGGTGAACTAATATTTTTTAAAGAAGAAACTGCTACATCTACTGCTTTGTCTATTCCTCTTTTAATAGCCATTGGGTCTCCACCTGCTGCAACATTTTTTACCCCTTCTTTTATCATCTTTTGAGCAAGTACTGTTGCTGTTGTTGTTCCGTCTCCTGCAACATCATTTGTTTTTGTAGAAACTTCTTTTACAAGTCTTGCACCCATGTTTTCATATGGATCCTCTAATTCTATATCTTTTGCTATTGTTACGCCATCATTTGTTATAAGCGGAGCTCCAAAGCTCTTATCTAAAACTACATTTCTTCCCTTTGGTCCTAAAGTTACTTTTACTGTGTCTGCTAATTTATTAACACCTTCTAATAATTTTTTTCTGGCATCTTCGCCATATAGTATTGTTTTTGCCATTATTTACCTCCTTGTGTTCAAAAAGTAAACTTTGCATTATGTCATCAATTTTAAGACAAAACTTACTAGAATGTGAATATACAACTATACGTCTTCACTCTTTTGCCTCCATTTTCTAGTACTGCTTGTTTCTTTTTCGAACTTAATTTTAATTTTTTTATTAAACTATTTTTGCTAAAATATCGCTCTGCTTTACAATTATGTAATCTTCTCCTTCGTATTTTATTTCTGTTCCTGAGTATTTGCTAACTATTACTTTATCTTTTTCATTTATATACATTTCAACTGTTTCTCCGTCTACTTTTCCACCTGGTCCGTACTGCAATTACTTCTGCTATTTGTGGCTTTTCTTTTGAGTTAGCTGATAAAATAATTCCTGATTTTGTTGTGTCTTCACTTTCACACATTTTTATTAAAACTTTATCACATAGTGGTTTTATCATAAATTTTACCTCCTTTATATTAGCACTCATTATTTTAGACTGCTAATATAATTTATACCCTTTTTTAAAAAAAGTCAATAGTATTTACAAAAAATTCATAAAAAAACGAATTTATAATACACATAAGTATATGACTACTTTTTTAATTTAATTACAGAAAATCCATATTTTGTTGATTTTTTATAAAAAATGTAGTATAATGTATATTGTAATTCTTTAGGTAGAAAGGAGAATTATTATGTGGTATATGTGGTTAATTGCAGCTGGTATATTCTTTATAGCAGAAATTATAACCGTTCGGATTTATGATTTTCTGGCTTGGAATAGCTGCTTTAATTGTTTGTCTTCTTAGTTTATTTATACATAATTTATTTGTTCAAATGGCTATATTTTTAGTTCTTTCTGCGGTCTTATTACTTTTAACTAGACCTTTTGTAGAAAAATTCGTTATAAAAAAAGACGAAAAAGTCATAACTAATGCTTATTCAATAATCGGTCAAAAAGCAAAAGTTATTAAATCAATGGACCCTGTAACTAAACTTGGACAAATTAAAGTTGGCACTGAAACCTGGACAGCAAAAACAAGCAATGATGTTTTATTACAAGAAGGAGATATTGTAAAAGTAGAAGCAATAGATGGTGTAAAAGCTATCATATCTAAATTTTAGTTATTAACATTTATATATATTAAAAATTTAAGGAGGACTTTTTATGTGGTTTTTAATCGTATTACTAATAATAGTACTTATAATTGCATTTAAATCAATTAAAATCGTTAAGCAAGCTGAGGTTTACATTATTGAAAGATTAGGAAAATATCATAAGATAGCTGATGCTGGTCTTACAATTATTGTTCCATTTTTTGATCATGTACGTTCTGTTGTAAGTTTAAAACAACAAACAATGGACATTCCACCTCAAGGAGTTATTACAAAAGATAATGTTACAATAACAATAGATACTGTAGTTTTCTATAAAATTACAGATCCTGCAAAAGCAGTTTATGAAATTCAATCTTTAAGAAAAGGTATTGAATATTTGGCTATCACAACCATTCGTGATATTGTTGGTAAAATGGACTTAGACCAGACATTTAGTTCAAGAGATGCTATCAATGATCAATTAAGACTTATCCTTGATGAAGCAACAGACCAATGGGGATGTAAAGTAGATAGAGTTGAAATTAAAGATATTACTCCACCTGCTGATATACGTGACGCAATGGAAAAACAGATGAATGCTGAAAGAAATAAAAGAGCTGCTATTCTTCAAGCTGAAGGTGAAAGACAATCAGCAATTACAATTGCTGAAGGTGAGAAAGAAGCTGCTATTCTTGCTGCTGATGCAGATAGAGAATCTAAGATTAGACGTGCAGAAGGTGAAGCTGATGCTATAAAGAAAGTTGCTGAAGCGAAAGCTAAAGAAATTGAAATGGTTTATGGAGCAATAAAGAAAGCAGCTCCAGATGATAAACTAGTTCAAATTAAATCTTTAGAAGCTCTAAAAGAAATCGCAGACGGAAAAGCAAATAAAGTATTTGTTCCATTTGAAGCAACAGGTGCTTTATCAGGACTTGGAGCTGCTGCAGAAGTAATTAAAGAAAAATCTTCAAAATAACCTAAGATAAATAAAAAAATCCCCTAAAGGGGATTTTTTTATTTATCTTAGTAGCCTATTTTCTCATCATATAAACTACATATCCTATATTCAAGATTATAATTATTGTAAGACTAAGTAAACTTAAGTATATTTGATCTCCTGTTTCGGGTGAATTATCTAATTCTTCATTATTTGTATTTAAGTTATTTTCAGTATTTGTTTTATCAGGGTCTTTTACAGTTCCTTGATTATCTGTGTTTGTATTTGTATTTGAACTCGAACTTGAAGAATGTTTTTGATATATAATTCCTATACCTTCAACCTTAGCTCCTGTACTATCTTTTATTGTTTTTCCTGGTTTTACAGTTATAGAACCTTTAGGACCTACTTCTAATATAACATTTTCTGGAAGCTCTATATCTTCATTAACTGTTTCTTTTCCATTTACTGTAATTTTTGAAATTCCTGTATCACTAGCTGCACCTTCTACTGCTTCTTTTAATGTCGGATAATATACTTCTCCATCAAGTGTAGCCCCTGATACTGGAAAATTAAGTGTATTTGTAATTTTAGCAAACTCATATTTTTGAACTCCGTCCTCTAGATAGCTCCATCCAAATACTCTTTCGCTATCCTTCATAACAAATCTATAGTTTTTACCATATTCTAGAGTTTCATCATCTGATGTTAATTTTTCTTTTATAGCCTCTCCTATTGTCTTTGTACCATTTCCATCACCTGCTAATAATGTCCATGTACTTCCATCATTGCTATATTGAATTCTTAAAAATGTCATCCAACCGTCTCCCCATTTATTTGTAAACTTTGAAGGATCTGTGCTTATAGTAAAACTATTTTTAACTGCATTTACATCTGCCCCATTTTTAATTTGAAAACTTGCAGCTGAATCGCAATGCAATTTGAAATAAAATGTTCCTATATTTGCAGTATTCTCATTGTCTCCTGGCTTATCTGATAGTATGGTATCTATCAAGTCTCCGAGTAAGTGTAACTGTAACATTTATATTTGTTAACTTATCATCTGACCCTTCTACTTTAGTTTCTTCTGTAGTAAATAGAGTCTGTGGCAAATTAATTAGCCACAATTCTGGTTTAACTGCTGCTTTTACTTTTGTTCCACATAGAAGTGCTAATGCTACAATTATTATAATTGATAAAATTTTTACTGTTTGTTTCATTTCTTTCTTCCTTTCTATTCATATAATTTAACATTTAGAGGCATAATAATTGCATCTCCAAATTAATGATATTATTATATATTGTTTGTTGGCATTTGTCAACAATTATATCTTAATTTTTCTATACAATTGTATTAACTTACAATATATTAAAAATCGAGGTATTATTATGGAACTATCTGATGCTGTAAAAAATAGAATTCTTAATTTAATAAAAGAAAGAAATATCAATGTGTCAAAACTCAGTACTCTTGCTGGGATATCACGCTCTACCCTTTCTAAATTTTTATCTGGAAAAAGAAAATGTCTTAGATTAGAAATTATTGAATATATCTGTGAGGCTTTAAACATGAAGCTTTCTGATTTTTTTGATGATAAATTGTTTGATAATGTCTATATAAATGATTTAAACGATGAATAAGACACACCTTATTAAAAAGTGTGTCTTATTCATTACATTAAATACTTTTTTACTCAATTCCATATTTTTTCTTGAATTTGTCTGCTCTACCACCTGTTGTATTTTGTTTTAAGCTTCCTGTCCAAAAAGGATGGCATTTTGAACAAATATCAACACTCATTGCCTTTTTAGTTGATTTTGTTGTTATAACATTTCCACATGCACATGTTATATTTGATTCTGTAAATTCTGGATGTAATCCTTCTTTCATTATGTATTTCACCTCTTTCTTAAATAGCTTATCTATTTAGTATATTTTAAACATTATTTATTTTCTTTTTGTTCTTTATCAGCAATGTATTGTGCTGATTGTTCTAACTGTGTTATATACGGTATTTTATAAGCTAATTTTGCAACTATATTAAATAAACATGCTATTATTACTATT
Source organism: uncultured Clostridium sp. (assembly GCA_948466265.1). Next base: position 32,845 of record CAOJZU010000005.1, read on the forward strand.
AATAACCCAATTTTTTTCCAATATTTAGCAAGCATAGCTACACCTACTTTCTTTTAAGTTTTACCGTACTATTTATTATACACACTTTTTCTATGTTTGTCAATTATTTGCACAAAAAATGTAACAAATGTGCATATTTGTTACATTTTCTATTTCACTTTTATCCTACTCAAAAGTAACTGTTTGTTCTTTGCTTAAGTTTACTTGTCTTTGTCCCTTTAATATATCATCTACATATAGTTTTACTGTCACAGTTCCAACACCAGAAAAACTTGCTTTTACATTTGTTTCATTTTCCTTATGATTTTCACTATATATTGTATCATCATTAACAACCAATTTTACCTTTACACTCTTTGGTGTAGTTGTTCCTATTTGATTTGTATCATTTCCTGCTCCGTCCTACATAGTTTAATATAGATTTTAGATTTATAGTTGCTGTTCCATTTACTAATTGTTGGATTTGATTTACAGTTATTGTTATATTTGCACCTTTTTCTACGGTAGAACCCGCATCTAAGCTTTGTTTTATAACTGTTCCATCTTCTTTTGTAGTGTCTTGTTCTGTAAGTGTCGCAGTAATTGTAAATCCAGCATCAGTTAATTCTTTTACTGCATCTGCTTGTGGCTTTCCAACAACATTTGGAACAGATACTTCTTCTATTCCTTTACTTACTGTTATAGTAACAGCCTGCCCTGCTGGAATTTCTTTTCCCTCTTCTACATCTTGTTTTATTACAAATCCTGCTTCAACTTTTTTATCAAATTCCTCTACAATTACAACCTCTAAATCTTCTTTTTCTAGCGCTTCTCTTGCCTTTGCTTCTTCCATACCTACAACTTTAGGTACTTTAACTATTTTTTGTCCTAGACTTAATATTACTTCAATATTAGTATTCTCTTTTATCATATAGTTTGATTTATATTCTGGATTTTGTGAAATTATTAAACCTGCATCTATTTCAACATCATACTTCTCTTCTTTGATAGTATACGATAACTTCGTTCCGTTTAATTGTTTCTTTTACTTGTTCTTCAGTTAATCCTACCAAGTTTGGAATTTGAATGTCTTTATTTCTTGTTAAATTAAATACTAAAGAAGTTCCACCCAAGCTTAAAACAAATAGTATAATTAGTATAAATATAATTGTAAAAGCTTTATGCTTTTTAAAGAAGTTTTGTTTTTTCCTATTTTTCTTATCTTTATCTTTTATCTTTTCTTCAATATTTTTATTGTTAAGTGTTGGGATTACCTGTGTTGGAAAATCTCCATCACCAATTGCAACTGATACAAAATCTCCATCAGGATTTTTTAGTGCTAGTGTTAAATCTTTTAACATTTCAGTTGCTGACGCATATCTAAAGCTAGGATCTTTTTTCATTGCTTTAATAATTATTTTATTTACAGCAAGTGGTACTGCTGGATTTATATTTATAGGTTCTTTTGGAGTTTCTTGCATATGTTTTAGTGCAACTGATACTGGAGTATCAGCGTCAAATGGAACTTTTCCTGTTACCATTTCATATAAAACTACACCTAATGAATATAAGTCAGATTTTGCATCTGTAAATCCTCCTCTTGCATGTTCTGGAGAAAAATAATGTACAGACCCTAAAGTTGTACCAAATGCAGTGATAGTTGAATTTGATACAGATTTTGCAATTCCAAAGTCTGTGACTTTTGCAATTCCGGTCTTCTGTAATTATTATATTATGTGGTTTTATATCCCTATGAATTATATTATTTTTATGTGCTGTTTCAAGTGCTGATGCAATTTGTATTGCAATATTTATACTCCATTTCCAATTTAAAGCACCATCTGCCAAAATTATTTCTTTTAAAGTCTTTCCTTGGATTAGTTCCATTACAATATAGTACAAGTCTCCTTCATGTCCTACATCATATACAGATACAATATTTGGATGAGTTAAGCTTGCAACAGCCTGAGCTTCTGTATTAAATCTTTTTACAAACTCTTCATCTGTTGTAAATTCGTCTTTTAATACCTTTACTGCAACATATCTATTCAAAACATGACATTTTGCTTTATATACTGTTGCCATTCCTCCGGTTTCCAACTCTTTCTAGTATTTCGTATCTATTTCCTAACATTCTTCCTTCTAAGTTCATATCTTTTCACTCCCCTAGTTTTTTATAATAACAACCGTTATGTTATCTACACCGCCAGCCTCATTTGCACTATTAATTAATATTTTGTCAGAACTTTCAAAATCATTTGTTATAACATCATAAATCTTTGTTTCATCTACCATATTAGTTAATCCATCAGATGTCATAACTATTATATCTCCATCTTGAAAATTCTTAACCATTACATCTGGTTCAACTATCTCGCCACATCCGTAGTGCTTTCATAAGCATATTCTTCTTTGGGTGATGTTTTGCTTCTTCTTTGGTAATATTTCCGCCCTTTACTAAAGTTTCTACATAGCTATGGTCTGTTGTAAGCTTTCTCATAAACTTTCCACGTATTCTATATATTCTACTATCACCAATATGTCCTATATATGCTCTATTATTATATATTAAACAAACTTCCAAAGTAGTACCCATTCCTGCAAGTTCTTCTGCACTTTTCGATTTACTAAATACTACATCATTTGCGTAATCTACTGCACACCTTATTAGTTCTAATATATCCTCTTTTTTTGTCATTTGTTCATCAAAATTTCCTTCAATGTATTCCCTTACTGCTTCTATTGCTAATTTACTTGCAATTTCTCCACCTTTATATCCGTCCCATTCCGATCAGCTAACATGTATATTTCATAATTATTAAATCCATCTGATACATAATAGTAATCTTCATTTTGTTCTCTTATTTGTCCTTTATCTGTACTTGCTATAACTTTCATATTTTAACTCTTTTCACCTCTTTTTCTTCTTAGCTGTCCGCATGCTGCATCAATATCGCTTCCGAGTTCTCTTCTTATTGTTGCAGTAATTCCTTTACTATTTAGATAATCCCTAAATTTAATTATATTTTCATTTGTACTTTTTACGAATTTACCGATTTTCTATTTTGTTTATTGGTATTAAGTTGACATGACATAACATTCCTTTAAGTAATCCGTGCAAGTTCTTCTGCATCCTTTTTGTTATCATTATTATCTTTTGCTAAAGCATACTCAAATGAAATTCTCTTATTTGTTTTTTCTATATAATATCTACAAGCTTTCATTAATTCTTCTATGTTATATGCGTTATTTATTGGCATTAGAGCACTTCTTTTTTTGTCATTTGCTTGATGAAGTGATATTGAAAGCGTACACTGTAAATCTCTATCTGCTATTTCATATATCTTTGGAACAACACCACAAGTTGATATACTAATATGTCTTGCTCCTATTTCTAAACCTTTTGGGTTATTAATAATTCCTATTGCATTCATTACGTTATCAAAATTATCAAAAGGCTCTCCAATTCCCATAAAGACTATATTTGATATCCTTATATTCAAGTCGTCTTCGACTGCTAAGATTTGTTCTACTATTTCTCCGTGAAGATAGATTTCTTATAAATTCTATACCAGTTGATGCACAAAATTTACAACCCATCTTACAACCTACCTGAGATGATACACATATAGTTTTCCCATGTTTATATTCCATAAGAACACTCTCTACACCATTTCCATCTAGTATATCAAATAAGTACTTTACTGTGCCATCTTTTGAAACTTGCTTTTCTAATATATTAAAATTACATATAGAGTATTCTTTTTTTAGTTTTTCTCTTAATTCTAAAGAAAGATTTGTCATATCGTCAAAACTTTTAACTTTCTCTTTATATAACCATTTAAATATTTGCTCTGCCCTATATGGTTTTTCACCTATTCCGTGCAAGTTCCTTTTTTAATTCTTCTATGTTATAGTCTTTAATATTTTTCATAAATTATTCTTTCTACAAACTTTATAATCTGTCAAATACCTTTATATCACAACTATCATTTTTTTTCAATATATTTGTCAAAAAAAAACGAATAAAAAATAGACCCCGAGCCATCCTAGAATTTGGATGCTCGAGGTAGGAGATTTACCTTGGGCTATAGAACTTTATTGCATTAATTGTATTACCTGTTTTATAAGCAACTGGCACCCAATGTATACCTACATAGCTTGGTATAATTGCAAGCTTGGCCTTACTGTATCCTTCATCATATTTACGTTCAGTAATCAGCCTACAATATTTTAGTTCTTTATAATCTTCCTTTTTTGCATTATCAAGGAATACTTGCATTTTCTTTTCGGTAATAGTTATATTCATTTTTCTACCACCTCCTGATTCTAAAAAAAGCCTATATTTCCCCTTCACATACCTTACTACCAAGTTAATATGCCATATTCTATAATACCGCTTTTCCATATGTTTCTCCTTTTCTATTATTTTTTATGTAATCTATTATAGCATATATTTTAGAAATTTCAAGTTTATGCAATTCTTCTAAGATTTTTTGCATGTTCAATTGCAATTTCGTCTGCATGTCCGCTTGCAATTCTTGCAATTTCATATATTGTTTCTTCTTCACTAAGTCTTTTTACACTTGTAAGTGTTCTATCATTTTCTACTTCTTTGCAAATATAGTAATTATAATCTCCTTTTGCTGCAATATTTGCTAAATGTGTTACACATAGAACCTGGTGATTTTTTGATATCGATTTAAGTTTCTCACTTACACTATTTGCTGCCATACCACTTATTCCTGTATCTATTTCGTCAAATACCATAGTAGATACTTTATCACTATCTGCAAGTACATTTTTTATTCCAAGCATTATCCTAGATAGTTCTCCCCCAGATGCTATCTTAGATAATGGCTTATCGTCTTCTCCTACATTTGTACAAATCATAAACTCTACTTTGTCTAGTCCATTTGGCCCAAATTCATTATTTTCATTATATTCTAACTTTACAGAAAACTTTGCATTTTTCATTTCTAAATCTTTTAGTTCTGAATTTATCTTCTCTTCAAGTATTTTTGCATAACATTTTCTTGTCTTATGCATTTTACCTCCGATATCCTCTAGTTTTTTTATTACCCCATTTAATTCCTTTTTTAAGCTATTTACATATTCTTCTGAACTTTCTATCTTTTTTATTCTATCTATAACTTCATCATTATATTTCAGTATTTCTTCTACGCTATTTCCATATTTCCTTTTTAATTTATATATCATATCTAATCTTTTTTCTATCTTTTCTCTTTCTTCTTCGTCAAAAAACACATCATCTTGATAAGATGCAATATCTCTCGATAATTCTTGAATATCATAATATACACTTCTAAGTGAGTTTAAAGATGTCTCATATTTTCTATCAATTCCTTCTATTTTTTCTAATGCTTTTATAGCTGTATTTATAGAATCAATTGTAACATTTCCTATTTGCATATTTGCTTCTTCTAAATTTGTTGCTATTTTTTCTGAGTTTAACATCTTTTGTCTTTTTATATCTAATTCTTCTTCTTCACTTAATTTTAGTCCTACTTCTTCTATTTCTTTATTTTGATACTTAAGTAAATCTAGTTCTCTTTGATTTTCCTTATCATCTCCAAAATTTTTAGAAATTTCTTCTCTTAGATAATTATATTTTTTATATGTATCAATATATTTTTGTTTTGTTCCTTCAAGCTCCATTTCTGCAAAATTATCTAAGAACTTTATATGTGTGCTTTCATCTAATAATGTTTGATTTTCATGCTGTCCATGTATGTCTATAATATCTTTCATGAAGTTTTTAAGTTCACTGACTGATGCAAGTCTTCCATTAATTTTGCAAGTGTTTCTACCGACTTAAAAAAATTTCTCTTGAGACTACTATATTTTCTTCACTTTCTTCTAGATATATTGAAGCCTCAACATATGAAAAATCTTGACCTTTTCTAATCATTTCTTTAGAAAATCTTCCACCGCGAAATTATTTCAAGTGCATCAATTATAAGTGTTTTCCCGTGCCCCTGTTTCTCCTGTTAATATGTTTAGTCCTTCATTTAAATTTAGCGTTATTTCATCAATTATACCCACATTTTTTATACATAAAGTACTAATCATTTCTCAAAACCTCCGTTCTTGCGAATTCTTGTTTGTATTTTATATTAAAAACTTTTGTTTGTCAATACTTTTTTAATTTATTTTTTTGAAGCCCATTCCATATACTTCACGAGCATTAAATATAGACATAAATGATTTATTATCTATTTTATTTGCAATTTCTCTAATCTTTGCAATTTCCCCTTTTGATGCAACGCACCATAGTATTTTTCTTGAAACTTCTTTATACATTCCAGTTGCATTTATTGCAGTACTTCCTCTACCTAACTTATCACTAATTTCTTTCGAAATTTCTTCATATTTGTCAGAAACTATAAAAATCATTTTTGTGAAGTTAATTCCTTCAGCTATTGATTCTATTATTTTATTTATAATATATATTGAAATTGCTGAATATAGTCCTATTTCTATCTGTTTTAATGATATCATGTTAATTCCAACAATTATTATATCAAATACTGTCATTAGATTTCCTGTCTTAAACGTTGGAAACTTTCTTGATATTATTCTTCCAAGAAGCTCTGTTCCTCCAGTAGATGCTTCTATTTTTAGAATTATTGCTGTACCGCACTCCGCACTACAAGCCCTCCATAAATACTTGCAAGTAATTTATCTGTGGTTAGAACTTCTATATTTTGCAATAAACTTTCAAATATATTTAATAATATTGAAAATGATATTGTTCCAAAAACTGCTTTTGCAAAAAAATTTTTTCCTAATCTGAGAAAGGCAATAATAAACAATGGTAAATTCATAAGAAGTGTAGTTGTTCCTATTTTTAAATTAAATAAGTAATATAAGACTGTTGTTATTCCACTAAAGCCACCAGACGATAATTGATTTGGAAGTAAAAATAGTACAATTCCAAGTGCCATGAGCGTACAACCTATAAGTATCAAAGTATAATCTTTTATAATTTTTTTCATATTTTCTCCTACAAACAAAAAAAGCATATATTTGTATTATTTTACAAATATATGCTTTCTATTCTCTATTAAATAATATTTTAATTACTATATACTTCAAGTACAGTAATTTTAGATTTTCCAAGCTTTACATCTGGATTTCCTTCAGGTTTAATTTCTACATCATAAAATTCTTGTAATTTTTTTGCATTTTCTTCTTCATGTCCCAAAATATTTGGTAAGTCTTTTGGATTAACTTCAATTTTTACTTTTTTAACTTTTACATTAAATTTCTTGATTTTGTCTACTATGCCATCATACCATATACTATCTGCTACAAGTTGTGCAAATTCTTCATGATAAGGTCCGTGCTATAATCTCAGTTTCTTCAGAATTATTTAATTCATTTTCTTTTACTATGTTTATATTTTTTACTTTTTTTCTGTTAAAGCCATATACTTCTTCTTTACATCTTTCTATTGCTTGATTTAATGTAAGTGGCTCATATCTTCCTTCTTCAAATTCTTTCGCAAGTCCTGTTCCTGTAACCACTACCATTGGATAAATTCTAACTAAATTTGGTCTTAATTTTGCCAAATCTTTTGCAGTATTTAGCTCATCTATTTTATTACTTTCTGGTAAGCCAATTCCCACCTGGAAAGATACCTTAAATCCATTCCATTTTATCATTTTAGATGCTTTTTTTATATCCTTGATTGTATAGTTATACCCACATTTTTTTAATATGTAACTATTAGTAGACTGCACCTCTAGTTCCACTGCACTCACATTATATTCTTTTAACATTTTTAAAAACTCTTTACTTACTTCACTTGGTATTATACCTACTTTTAGCTTGCTTTTTCTATCATCTTCTCTAAATTTCTCTAGCATATTTCTTTGTTCTAATTCAGTTTTTCCTGTAAGACTACCAATAAATACTTCATTTATAAGTTTCATAAACCTATTTTCCTCCATTTAAGATTTCATATTTTCTAATGCTTTTCTAGCCGCTTCCATTTCAGCCATTTTTTTAGACTTTCCGATCTCCGCTTGCTAAGACCTTTCCATCACATGTGACTTCGGATACAAAATGTTTATCATGGTCAGGCCCTTTTTCGGAAATTATAACATACTCTATCTTAACATTTCCATGTATTTGCAATTTTTCTTGTAAAACTGTTTTATAATCTTTTGTTCCAACATGTTTACTTGCAATTTCTATAGAATTCTTTAAATTTTCTATTATAAATTTTTCTGCATTTTCTAAATTACTATCTAAATATATTGCTGCAATTATTGATTCTATACTATCTGCAAGAATAGCTTTGTTTTTTACATTTCCAAAGCCCTCTCCTTTGCTTGTAATTAAAAACTTTCCAATGTTTAACCTAACTGCTACTTCATGCAAACTTTCTTCACATACAACAGTTGCTCTCACTTTAGTCATTTCTCCTTCATTTAACTTTCTATAATTATTATATAAGTATTTGCTACTTATAAATTCTAATATACTATCTCCTAGATATTCTAACTTTTCATTGCTTTCTACATTATGCATATGAGCATATGATGTATGAGTGAGAGCTTTTTTTAACAAACTCTTATCTTTAAATGTATAACCAATACTTTTTTCTATATCTTCATATTGCATTTTTGCTTCCTCTCTACTTTGCACATTTTACATGTGTTCATTAAAATATTTTTCAAAATCTTCTTTAAATAATGGTTTTGAATAATAATATCCTTGTATTATATCTCCACCAATTTTTTTGATAAAATCAGCTTGTTCCTTAGTTTCAACTCCCTCGACTATTGTTTTTACTTTTAAACGTTTTGCAATAAACATTATATAATTTACAATATTATTATCACTACTTAAATCAGCTTTATCAACAAATATCTTATCTATTTTAATAACGTCAATTGGCATACTTTGTATCATACTAAGTGAAGAGTTTCCTGTACCAAAATCGTCAATAGAAACTTTAAAGCCTTTTGCTTTTATTCTATTTAATACTTTCAATATATCAACATTTGAATCAACAGTTGCACTCTCTGTAATTTCAAGGTCAATCTTATCTGTTTCTATATTATATTTTTTGCAAATTTGTACATATTCATCAATAAAATCTTCATCTACAAAGTGTTCTTTTGAAACATTCACTGCAACAATTGGAACAGACTTAAATTTTTCTTTCCACTCAGCTAAATCTTTGCACACTCTTTCAAATATATATATATCAAGTTTTACTATAAACTTGTTTTTTTCGAATAATGGGATAAATTTTCCGAGGTGGAATAATCTCTCCTTCTTTATTCCATCTAACTAAAGCTTCTGCTCCTGATACTTTTTCATTACTCGTAAATACTTTAGGCTGATAAACTACTATAAATTCATCATTCTTTATTCCATTTTCCATACTAGACTCTAAGTTTTGTTCTTCAATTAATTTATTTTCTAATGTTTCATCAAACAAGTAATAATTACTATGATATAGACCTTTTATTTGGCTACGTGCAAGATATGCTTTATCTAATATTTTATTTACATCTGTTTCATCTGGTAAAATGTTATATGCACCAATTGATAAATTAACATGTAATACTATATTATTTACTTCTAATACAGATGCTTCTTCAAACAATCTATTTAATAATTCATTTATATCATCATCATAGCTAAATATACTTGCAAATACATCATTTGAAATTCTGCAAGTGATATTATCTTCTGGCAAAATATCTCTTACTTTTTGTCCAAGTTTTCTTAATATTTCATTGCAAAATGCATATCCATGAACTCTATTTAATGCCTTAAATTTATCAATATCAACTGTTATAATATACTTATTCTTAGATGTTTTTCCTTCTAAATAAATTGTACCATTTCCCTTAAAATATGTATCATTTCCAAGTAGTGTTACAGAATCAATATATGCCACTCTATATATTTTTCTGTTTTTCTTCTGAGTAGATACTGCAATATATATAGAAATACATACTATAAAGCAAATTATAACTAAGCAAAGTACTATAGATATTATTGTAAGTCTTATAAGTTCATACGCAATAGTATTATCTGAAGCTGTTGTTACTACATACCAATCATTTATGCCAAGTTTTTCATAATGAATAAAATGAATTTCTCCATCAAATGTAATGTCAAAAGTTCCTTCATTATTGTTTTTTATTCCTTCTTCCATAGCTTCTAGCTTTTCAATATTTTCTTTGTCTATTATATTATATTTTGTCTTAAAATAATTATATAAATTTGCTGAATTATCCTTAATATTTCCAAAAGAATCTATAAGTACTATCCCTTTATTATTAACTAAATATGTACCACCTTTCCCAAATAGCCTTCTAAGTAAAATTTCTTTATATTCCGATGTATTAATATTTGCCATTAAAACTCTATCTTTACCATTTAGCTTAAATACATGTGAATAAATATTTACTTGAGAATTATCAACTGTACTTGGCCTATTTTCTGATAAGTGTGTGCAAGTTTCCTTAAAAAACTCATCAATATTTTCATAATTTTCTACTGTAAATCCATCACTTGTTTTCCCATTTCCTTTTTTATCTAATATAACTAATCTTGTAAAATGGTAATTTCCTAATTCTTCTCTAAAGCTTTCAAAAATTTCTTCTTCTTTAGTAAAATGACCTTTATTTATGTATTCTGCCATTATATGCACAACGTTTTTTTGGTCAGTAATTGCAAGGTTTAATTGTGTTGCTGTTTGTTCACTAAGCTCTGTTATATTTTGATAAACATTTTGGTAAACTAAATCTTTAATATAACTAATATATATAAAAGATAAAGCAAGCACAAAAATAAATATGCAAATTACCCAAGCAATTGCTGATTTGTTACTTTTATATTCTATATATTTATTTTTGCTTTTTCTAATTATTCTTTTTCTTCTTATCATAATTCATTTATCTAAATATATTGACTTAGTTTTTCTCCTATCTTCAAATATTATATATCTATACTCTATAATAAAAAACAAAATTTTTCAACATTTTTGTTAATTTATTTTTCACTTATTTTTCTTCTTACATATTCATATAGCATTATTCCTGTTGCAACACCTGCATTTAAGCTTTCAGTTTTACCAAGCATTGGGATTTTTACTTTTTCATCTGAAATATCTAATATGTCTTTTGTAACACCTTTAGATTCATTACCTATAACAATAACTTTTTTTGTATAGTCCATTTCATAAATATTTTCTGTTCCACTAAGTGATGTTGCAACTATCTTATATTTATGTTTTTTTATATTTTTTAAAGTAGTTACTAAATTTTCAGCTTCAATTATTTTTACTCTAAATATTGCTCCCATCGTAGAACGCACAACCTTTGGATTATATGCATCTACGCTTGTCTTAGATAAAACTATTTGGCTTAAACCGCTACTATCTACTGTTCTTAATATAGTTCCAAGATTTCCTGGGTCTTGAATTCCATCTAAAACAAGTATTATATCTTCTGTATATTTTATTTCTTCCTCTCCGCTTCTCTTTTCAATAACTGCAAGCATTCCTTGTGGATTTACTACATCTGTTAAAAGCCCAAATATTTTACTTGAAACATATATACAATCATATTTTGCAATTTGGTATAAAAATTTTTGTTCAGCACATCCATCTTCTTTTAAACAATCTTCACACACTATAATTTGTTTTATTTTAACATTTTCTTCTATTGCTTCCTTTATTAATTTCATACCCTCAACTATATATTCATTTGATAAATCTCTATACTTTTTTTCTTTAAGCTTTCTTATATTCTTGATGGCTTCATTATCTTTGCTAGTAATTACTTGCATTTTTATTTCCCCTTTACATCTCTTTTAAAAATTCCTTTATCTCTTTTATTATTAGCTTATTTTCATCTATCTTGTATGTAATATATGGCAAAGCTGAACTTGAAAATTTTATTTTTTGTTTATATTTCTTAGTTAGTTTTTCTACAATTTCTATATCAAAATCTGAAATAGATAAATAAAATACAATATTTATCCCTCTTTGAATTATTTTAACTATTCCTTTTTGTCTGCACATATTTTTTATTCTTGCAATTTCTAATAAATTTTCTACCTCTTTTGGCATACTTCCAAACCTATCAATAATCTCATCTGTTACATCTATTATCTCTTCTTCATTTCTGCAAAGTGCAATATCTTGATATATTCTTATCTTTAAATCACTGTTTTCAATATAGTTATCTGAAATATAGCTTGAAACATTTATATCAATTTGTACATCTTCCAAATCTTCATTATATACAGGCTTTGTTCCTTGTAATTCCTTCATAACTTCGTCTAAAAGCTTACAATACATATCATATCCAACTTGTTCCATATGTCCATGCTGGAATTCTCCAATAATACTTCCTGCACCTCTTATCTCTAAATCTCTAAGTGCAATTTTAAATCCTGAGCCGAATTCTGTAAAATCTTTTATTGCTTTTAATCTTTTATCAGCAATTTCTGATAAAAGTCTATCTCTTCTATATGTTATATAAGCAAATCCTTCTTGACTGCTCCTTCCGAACTCTTCCTCTTATTTGATAAAGCTGAGCAAGGCCCAATCTATCTGCATTTTCTATGATTATTGTATTTGCATTTGGTATGTCTATACCAGATTCAAGTATTGTAGTGCATACTATCACATCTATTCTTTTTTCTATAAAGTCTAGCATGATACTTTCAAGTTCTTCTCCACTCATTCTCCCATGAGCATATCCGGACTCTTGCCTCAGGTATAAGCTTTTCTACTTCTTCTTTCTTTTTTTCTATTCCTTCTACTTTATTATATAAATAGAATACTTGACCTTTTCTTTCAAGTTCTTTTGTTATAGCTTCTCTTACAACTTCCATATCATATTCTAATACATAAGTTCTAACAGGTTTTCTGTCCATAGGTGGTTCATATATAACTGACATGTCCCTAACTCCCACAATAGACATATGAAGGGTTCTTGGTATTGGAGTTGCTGTCATTGTTAAAACATCTACATTTGTTTTCATTTCTTTTATTTTTTCTTTATCTTTTACTCCAAATCTATGCTCTTCATCAATTATTAAAAAACCTAAGTCTTTAAATTCTACATCTTTACTAAGTAATCTATGTGTACCAATGACGGCGTCTATTTCTCCAAGCTTTAATTTTCTTATAATTTCTGACTGCTCTTTTTTAGTTTTAAATCTATTTAGAAGTTCTACATTTACTCCGAAACTTATCCATTCTAGTTTTAAATGTTTCATACTGCTGATTTGCAAGGATGGTTGTAGGTGCAAGGTAGCATACTTGCTTTCCATTCATACATGCTTTAAATGCTGCACGTATTGCAACTTCCGTCTTACCGATATCCTACATCACCACACAAAAGTCTATCCATTGGTTTTTGGCTTTCCATATCTCTTTTTACTTCTTCAATACATCTTATCTGGTCTTCTGTTTCTTCATATGGAAAACTATCTTCAAAATCTTTTTGCCAAGGAGTATCTTTTTCAAAAGCAAATCCTATTACTTTCTGTCTTTTTGCATATAATTCTATTAAATTTCTTGCGACTTCTCTTAAGTTTGATTTTACCTTATTTTTTGTGTTTTCCCACTCTTTGCTTCCAAGTTTATTTATTTTAGGAGCCTTTTCTCCACCACCAATATATTTTCTTATATTGTCTAGTGAATCTGTTGGAACATATAGCACATCCTGCCCTGTATATTTTATTTTTATATAATCTTTTGTAATTCCATCTGCCTTTATTGTATTTACGCCTATATACTGCCCAATACCATTTGTTTTATGAACTACATAATCTCCTATTTTTAAATCACTAAATGTAATTTTTTCAGCTTCTCTAAATTCTGATAAACGTTTAGTTTTCGGCTTATATAATTTTTCTTCGCTCTCCTTAACTCCAAACATATTTTGAAAATTATCTTCTATTTTTTTTACTTCTTCATGACTTAAAGATATAACATTTTCTTTTTCTTTTGTTATATCTTGTGAATCTAAATATATAATTTTGAATGTTGAAGCAAATTTTAAAAGATATCTTAAGTCTATCATATTTTCTAAGATGTATGGAATATTCTTTTCTCTATCTATTAAATCTGAAATCATAAGTTTATTGTCATTTAAAATATTCTCTGCTCTTAACTTTATTTTATTTATTTCATCAAATGCTATTATAGTATCTTCTGGAAAATATTCTAAAATATTCCCCTTTGGTTCTTTTTCTACTTCTTCTGATATAGGAAAAATTTTTATTTGATTAATATTTTCAGTTGACCTTTGAGACTGTATATCAAAGTATCTTATCTGATCAATTTCTTCTCCAAAAAATTCTATTCTAATTCCTTTTTTATTTGAAATAGCAATATCTAAAATGTCTCCTCTTAAACTAAATGTTCCTTTTCCTTCCACCAAGTCACATCTTTCATATCCTAAAGTAACCAACTTTTCCTTTATTTCTTCTAAATTATATTCATTTGCAACCATTAATTTTAAAATACTATTTTGCATAACCTTTTGATTCAGGATTGGCTGCATTAAAGTTTCAGTACTTATAACTACAATTTCAGCTTCATTATTATATATTTTAATAATACCTTCAATTCTAGCATGTAATATATCCATGCTTTGTGCATCATAGCTATATGTAACTATATCCTTTTTTGGTATATATGCCGTTTTTTTATTTAGCTTCTTAAGGCTTTTATTTAGGTTTTGTGCTTGAAGCTCGTTGTATGTAATAATAAGTATAGTCCTTTTACTTTTTTCTCTTAAATCAGAAATTATACATGCTTTAGATACGTCAGATAAACCCAATATTGTTATTGGGTTTATTTTTTCTATTTTTTCTAGGCTTAAAATTTCGCTTAAAGTTGTACTCACTGTCATTTTACTCCTTTTGCTTGATGTTATATATTATACACCTTTTGTTTTAAAATTACAATGCCAACAAATTTGAGATACAGATTGCGACCTCAAATTCAGGAATTAGTTTTCTTTTATTATTTTTTCTACTTCTTCTTTGCTTAATTCTATTATTTCACATATTGTCTCTATTTCAATATGCTTTTTGTACATACTTAACACGATTTTTTTCTTGTTTTTTTCAATTCCTTGTTCGATTCCTTTTTTTCTTTCTTGGTTTGCAAGTGATATTTTATCTCTTAGGTCTTTTTCTCTTTGGTAGTATAGTTCTCTTGTCTCTGGATCTGCCGTTATTCTCTCTAATTCTTCTATTGCTTCTTTTAATTCTTTATCCACATCTTTATTCATATCTATACTTTCCCCCTTTATAAAATTAAACCAATCTATTTTCTTTATATCTTTCTCACTTTGTAATTTGTTTAACTCTATTATATGTATTTCCAATCTATCCGTCAATTGAACATCTTTATGCTTAGTTTCCCTTATTTCCCATTTTGTGTGTCCTTCTTCTAGTTTTTTAAGTCTTTTCAAATTATCTACTAATATGAGAATTGCTATTGTTTTATCTAGGGTTTCATAGTCCCCACCTTTTTTCAAATCCGCTGTATAAGTTTTTGCCCAATAATATAATAGTCTTTCTGGCATATAGTCTAAATTTTCAACCTGCATCTCTATGGCTACTTTTGTTCCATCATTTAATTTTGCTTTTATGTCTATTCTTCCTATTTTGTCATCTTTTTCTTCTCCTATTAATCTTTTGCTTGTGTCTAAGCCTAGGCTTCCAATTTCTATGCCTAGTATTCTTTCTAAAAATTTTTTGTTATTCTTTCATTTCTTGTTTTTCCAAATATCATTTGGAAAATTACATCGTTTGTTACTTTTAGTTTTTCTTTCATATTTTTTCCTTTCCTATTATATCTTAACTTACTGGTTTTATCAAGATATAACCTTATTATTTTTTGTTTGATGTTTTTTTTGGAGATTTTCCAAAGATAGTTTTAGGACTTCCCTAAGTTGTATTGATTTAAATTTTTTTGAATAGTACATTTGAAAATAATGTACTATATATTTTATATAATGCTGATTCGAAATTGTCAAGAAAAAGCATTCGACAAAATTCGGGCCTTTTGCTAAAATTAAGAAAACATTAGGATGTTCCAGAAGTTTTTACGCTCCCAGTTATTTGCCTTGCAAATAACTCTATAAACTCTTGAACAAAAATTTATGTTGTGATAATATATTTAAAAATATATTAGTAAAGGAAAAAACAGATGGAAAAGATTATCGAAATAATTGCAAGTGAATTGCAAATAAAAAAATTTCAAGTAGAAAATACTGTAAAATTAATTGATGAAGGAAATACTATTCCCTTTATTGCAAGATATAGAAAAGAAGCTACTCGGGAATTTAAGTGATGAAATTTTAAGAAATTTAAATGATAGACTGAGCTACTTAAGAAATCTTGAAAAAAGAAAAGAAGAAGTTATTAAATCTATTGAAGAACAAGGAAAGCTTACAGACGAAATCTCAAAAAAGGTAGAAACTGCTATTACTTTAGCAGAAGTTGAAGATATTTATAGACCATATAAACAAAAAAAGAAAACAAGAGCTACAATTGCTAAATCAAAAGGGCTAGAGCCTTTAAGTATAATTATCTATCTTCAAAATGAAACTATGGATATAGAAAAAATTTCTCTTGAATATGTTAACCCTGAAAAAGAAGTACACTCAGTAGAAGAAGCAATTTCAGGAGCTTTAGACATTATTGCAGAAAATATATCAGATAATGCAGATTACAGAAAGCACATAAAAAAATTATATTATAGAGAAGGTTTTATAGTATCAAAAGCTTCAAATGAAGATGAAAAAACTAATTATGAAATGTATTATGATTATAGAGAAAAAATTAGCCAAATTCCAAGTCATAGGATACTTGCAATTAACAGAGGTGAAAAGGAAGAAGCTTTAAAAGTTAAACTTGAAAAGCCAGAAGATAAAATTATAGAGTATATGGAAAATGACATTATAAAGGGAAAAAACCAATTTGTAGAAATGCTAAAAGAAACTATACTTGACTCTTTCAAAAGATTAATAGAACCTTCTGTTGAAAGAGAAATACGTTCTGATTTAACAGAAAAAGCAGAAACTCAGGCAATAAAAGTATTTGGTAAAAATGCAAAGCAACTTCTACTTGGTGCCCCAATAAAACGGCAAAACTGTTATGGGCTTTGACCCTGCATATAGAACAGGTTGCAAAATTGCTGTAATTGATGAAACTGGAAAAGTATTAGATACTGAAACTGTCTACCCTACTGCACCACAAAATGATGTAGAAGGTGCAAAAGAAAAGCTTCTAAATCTAATTAAAAAAGATAAAGTAGATATGATTGCAATTGGAAATGGTACTGCATCTAGAGAATCTGAAATGTTTGTTTCTGATATGATAAAATCAGCTGATAGAGAGGTTAATTATGCAATAGTAAGTGAAGCTGGTGCTTCAGTTTATTCTGCTTCAAAACTTGCAACCGAAGAATATCCTGATATTAATGTATCCATTAGAGGTGCAATATCAATTGCAAGACGTCTTCAAGACCCTCTTTGTGAACTTGTAAAAATAGATCCTAAAGCAATTGGAGTTGGACAGTACCAACATGATGTTAATCAAAAAGTATTAGGTGAAAGTCTAACAGGTGTTGTAGAAGATGCGGTAAATAAAGTGGGTGTTGATATTAATACTTCAACGCCTTCTCTTCTATCTTATGTGTCAGGAATTAATTCAGGAATTGCAAAGAACATCGTAAAATATAGAGACGAAAATGGTAAATTCACAAATAGGAAAGAGTTTCTAAAAGTTCCTAAACTTCGGAAAATCAACTTTCGAACAATGTTCTGGTTTCTTAAGAATACTAGACCGGTGACAACGCTTTGGATATAACAGCTGTCCATCCAGATAACTATGAGCAAACAGAAAAATTATTAAAAAGTGTTGGTTTTGATAAAGAAGATTTAAAAGATAAAGAAAAATTGCAAAAGTTAAAGGAAAAATTAAAAAATATTGATATAGAAAAAACTGCAAAAGAATTAGAAATTGGTGATATTACTTTGCAAGATATAATATCAGAGCTTATAAAACCTGGTCGTGATCCAAGAGAAGAAATGCCTAAACCTATACTTAGGTCTGATGTATTGAAATTTGAAGATTTAGTAGAAGGTATGATTTTAAACGGAACTATAAGAAATGTAATAGATTTCGGTGCATTTGTAGATATCGGTGTAAAACATGACCGGACTAATTCATATTTCAGAAATGAGTAACAAATTTATAAGGCATCCATCTGAAATAGTTTCTGTTGGAGATATTGTTAAGGTAAAGGTTATCAAAATAGATAAAGAAAAGCAAAAAGCTTCTCTAAGTATGAAGTTAGATAGTTAAAAAACTCTCGGGACAACCCGAGAGTTTTTTAACTATTTTTTAATAATTCTAATTGTGAAACAAGTAATGATTCCATTTTAGCTTTATAACTTGCTATTTGATCTTTTAAATCCTGTAATTCTTTTTGTTTTGCAAGTATTGATGCATCAATATTTGAAATTTGAGATTGTGCTGCACTTTGTGCATTACTCAACACTTTGTCTGCCTCTGCTCTAGCTGAATTTTTTATTTCTTCTGCTGCATTTTGTGCCATAAGTAAAGTACTTTGCAATGTTGATTCCATTTGTCTGTATTTTTCAACTTCTGAATTCAGATTTTCTATTGTTTTCTTAGCTTCTGTAGCTTCTTTATATATTTTTTCATAATCTATTGTTAGTTCATCTAAAAAATCATCTACTTCCTCTGTGCTATATCCGATTTAACGCTCTTTTTGAAAACTTTTTATTTTCAATATCTAATGGTGTAATCATATCAATTTTCTCCCTTCAAAGTAATTATGTACAAGAAAAGCGAAATTTAATATATTATTTCGCCTTTTTATAATCTATAATTATTTAAGCCATGATACTGAAAGTTTTGATTTGACTTCGTCTCTACCCATTTCATTAGCTATATCATAGTTTGCTGGCGCAACTAAAAATATTGAATTAGATACTTTTTGTATATGTCCATTTAATGCACAAACACTACCGCTTATGAAATCTACTATTCTTCTTGCTATATCTTTATTTACATACTCAAGATTAACTATGCAAGATTTTCTTTCAACTAAATATTGACAAATCTCTTCTGATTGTTCAAAAGTAGATGGTTGAGATATAACCATTTTTACTTGATTTCCTTGTGGCATATCTACGACTTTACCTTTATTTCTACCAAATAATCTTCTTCCTTCTTCTTCATCATCTTCTTCCTGTTCATAGTCATAGTTTTCTAATTCTTCTTCCTCTTCCTCTTGTTCTACGCCAATGAAATTCCAAAATTTATTCATTAAATTGCTCCCAGCCATTCTAATATAACCTCCTATTTTTTCCTTTGTAATTTTCTATTAATAGTATCTTATTTTTGGAGTAATTTGTCAATAGTTTTTCACGATTGTAATGTTTTTTTAATTTTTTTGTAATAATTCTGTAATATTACTCTTTTGGATTAACAATTATCTCATCATAGAGGCTTATCTTTTTCATACTATATATCTCTTCTGTGTCATATCCAAGTTCTTCTAATTCTTCAGTTGTACAATTTCTTATTATTGAATAGTTTTTGTTTTGTTTTAAGACTTTTATTAGAATTTTGTCTTTATATCCAGCTCTATTTCTTAAGACTGATGTTTCTGCCCCTTCATCTATTATAGCCGAATTTACAATTTTTAAACCTTCAGTGCTCCACCAAATTACATCTATTGATATTTTTCTATATGCAATTAAATCTTCTACTGCTTTATTTGTCTTAAATATTATCATAACATCTCCGGTCCTCTTGCTGAACTATTTGCTCAATATCAGCATCTATCTCTCTTGTATCGGAAAGCCTTAAAGTAACTGTTTGCCCGTACTACACTATTATGCGCCTCTTCTGAATTTAAGAACACAACAATATAACATTTAAAATTATTTACAATCTTTCCGAGAATTCGTACTTCTACCTATCGTTTGACCTGTTTTTAGATTATAACTTTCTAAAAGCTCTTTATTAAACTTCGAAAAATTATTAGGTGATAGTTCTTCTTCAAAACCGATCTACTCTATAAGATATAACCCCACTTATGTTTGCATTTATATATTCTTGGCCATTGTTTAATTGTTCTTCATATCTTCTTCTCTGTTCAATTAATTTATTAATATGAGAACCAGCTGGACTAAGTTCTCCTGCAATCTTTGCCTTTTTAATTAATATTTCAGAAATATCATCCTTATACTCTGCTAATTCTTTTATGTTATTACTTGAAAGGGATTTTATAAGTAATGTTTCTAATTGTTTATCAAGAAGCTGAATATCTGCAGGATATGTACCTTTCTGCCCAGAAAGTGCCTCACCGAATTTCTTCATCTAGCTTAGCTATTTCTTCTTTTAGACTATCTTCATTATCACTATAATATCTAAATACATTTTCTCCTTTTGATACCTTCTCTCCTTCTGCTTTTATTTCCACTAATCCATTTTTATAATTTTCACCAGATAATACACTTTCTTCTCTTACAATATAGCCGATATGTTGTCTCTTCCTGATATATTTTTCCATTTTCTACAGCAAAAACATTAGTAGGTTTTATTATAAGCTGAATTAAACCATACAAAAAAGAAAGGAGCAGTATTACTACAAATATAAGTGTTAACAATATTGGTATTTTCTTGTTTAAATTATTACTTTTACTGTTTTCACTCATATTTTGTATTTTCATTCCTTTCTTATGTATAATATGTTTTTAAAATCTTCTCTATGTTTTTTTCTATTTCATCTTGCATGTCAATCCAAACTCCGATTTTCATTTTTTCTAAACCATGTTAATTGTCTTTTAGCATATCTTCTTGTCCCCATTTTAATTTTTTCTATCATTTCATGCTTAGTAATTAATCCATCTAAATATTCTTTTGTTTCCTTATATCCAAGAGCTTGCATACATGTTGGCATTTCTTTATATCTACTTAAAATGCTTTTTACTTCTTCTATTAAGCCTTGCTCTATCATCAAATCTACTCTTTTATTTATCTTATCATATAGCACTTCCCTATCCATATTTGTTATAAACAACTTATAATCAAACTCTATTCCATTTTTCTTTGACTCAATTTCTTGTTCAGTTTTTGTTTTTCCCGTTTCTCTATATATTTCAAGCACTCTAATAATTCTTTTGTTATCATTTCTTGAAATATTTTGCATAGCTTCTTTGTCTATTTTTAAAGCTTCTTCATATAAAACATCTAGCCCTTCTTCATTTACTCTATTTTCTAAATATTTTCTATATTTGTTATCTACACTTGTTTCTTTATAGTCAATACCGATTTACAAGCGAATTAATATAAAGCCCGTGTTCCTCCGAACCACAATTGGCGTTTTTCCTTTTGCAATAACTGTTTTTATTGCTTCTATAGCTTCTTTTTTATATCTCGCAACACTATATCTTTCACTTGGCTCTACAAAATCTAGCATATGATGAGGTATTCCTTGCATTTCTTCTTTATTTGGTTTTGCACTTCCAATATCCATATATTTATATATTTGCATAGAATCTGCAGATATAATTTCTCCATCTACTTTTTTTGCAAGTTCAATAGAAAGTAGCGTCTTACCTGACGCTGTTGGTCCTGCAATAACTATAACTTTATCTTTTATCATATTTCCTTCTTCCTGTTTTTATCTACCCTAAGAGACTTTGTATAAATCCACCTATATAATTTGTCTCAAAAATAAGCATTATTATAAAAATCACCAAAAGAATTATTATACGTTTTCCTGCTTTACTTGTATCTATAACTTTGTCTTTTACTTTTCCAAATACATTTCCAAGTATCCCAAGAACTACCATCGAGTTAATTGGTGTAAATATCCATTTCATAACTGATGTGACATCATTTAATGCTTCCTCATTTTTTGAATTTAATCCTGCTTCTCCCATTTTACAAATTATTGATGTAAGTAGATACATTATAATTGTTCCGAATTACTATATAAATAACTCTTTTACTTTTCTCATATGAATTTGTATTGTGGTATATTGTCACACAAGATATAGCAAATATTATAAATGCAATTACCCTTGTTATTGTAACTACTGGCATTTATTCTTCCTCCTAAATCTATTTAATAAGGTTAATTTACCTATGCCTGTGCATATTTGCAAAGTAAAATGCACATATGGACGCCAAAATCTTTGATTTTGCTAACGTCTAATTTTCTTATTTTCTTCTAGCAAATTTCTTTTCAATATCCATTTTACTAAGTTTTATAGCTGTTGGTCTTCCATGTGGACAAGTAAATGGATTTGGAAGTTTAAGTAATTCATCAAGTAAGCTTTCTACTTCTTCTTGTGTTAGTACCATATTAGCCTTTACAGCTGCTTTACAAGCAATTGTCGCAATAAATCTTTCTTCTATTTCTTGTTTTGCAGTTCTTGCTACAGTATTTATTTCATCTAGAGTTTCTAAGAATAATTCTTTTGTATCTAAGTCTAAGCAAATATTAGGTACTCCAGTAAGCTTTATAGTATTTTCTCCAAACTCCTCTAACACAAATCCTGCTTTTTCAAACTTGTCCATGTTTTCCCTTGCTATATCCATTTCTTTATGTGTTAAAGTTATTACATCTGGAAGTAGCATAAGTTGTGAATCTTTATCTTCATCTGAATAATAATTTTGTTTTACTTTTTCATACATTATTCTTTCATGTGCTGCATGTTGGTCTAAAATATATAGTTCGTCTTTAATTTCTAATATAATATATGTCCTAAATGCAATTCCAATAAATCTATATGGTAATTTGCTTTTAGCTTCTTCATCTTCTTCAAATAAATTTATATTGCTATTAACTATATCATTTGCATTAATTTCTTCTTTTTGTTCATCTACAGAAGGTTTTGCTTTATTTCCAAAAATTTGTGCATACATATCATTAAATTGACCAGCAGGAATAGTTGGTGTTACATTACTTTTGCTTTGCTCACGTAATATATTTAAAAGTATGTCTCCTGGTTTCTGTCCTTCTATATCAATTTGACTTTCGTTAGAATTTGTTCTTTCCTCATTTGGTATTTCTATATTTTGTGCTGCCTGTTGTATTTCTTCAGTATTTATAATTTTTGTTTCATAATCTTCATTATTTTCTAAAGCCATATTATTTAATATATTTTCTGTTTTAGGTGGTACAAGTGTAAAATTTGAAAAGGTTTCATCAAACAAATCTTTTTTAACTGGTTCATTTGATGCTTCAGTATAATTACTTTGATAATCATTATTACCTTTCTTTTCAGCTATTTTTTGATTTAGCATTCTTCTCCATTCTGGAATCTCTTCCTCATAAGAGCTTTTTTCTATTTCATCCACTGTATTTACACTTTCAATTTTACTTTCATCTTGTAATTGATTTGTTTCACTTTGCCTAGAAGCCTGTGCAATTTTTGATATTTTTTCTCTTATTTGCTCAGCAGTGAGGTTTTTTCCCATTTGCATAAATTCATTTATTGTATTTTTTATAGCCTCTTCTTTATTAATTGGATCTATTATAGTTTCATTTGAATTTGTTTGAAAATTTTCACTAAAATTATCTTCTTTTACTTTTTCAGGTACATCTAAGTTTTCTTGTAAATCCTTGCTTTCTACTTGGTTTTCATTTTCTCCATTTTTACTATTGTAAATACTTTCAATTAAATTTTCTCCCTCATCAGCATTTTTTGCAATTTTTCTAAATAAGCCTGCTAAGCCAGAATTTGTCTCTTGTTCTTCTCCCATTTTTCCTCCTTCTATACTTTCATTTTTTATTGCTAATTGTGAACCTGAGTTCGCAATTAGTTCTGCTTTTAAAAGCGTATCTTGTATGCCACAATATACTGCTTTAAATACCTTTTGTTCTTCCTCAAATCTAACCTCAAGTTTAGCAGGATGAACATTCACATCTACTTTACTTGGATCCATTTCTATATCTAAAATTAAGAATCCAAATTTTCCTATTGGTATCATTCCCTTAAATGCTTTCTCTGCTCCACCTGATAGTATTCTATCTTTTACATATCTTTTATTCACAAAAAAGATTTGATTTGACCTATTTGACCTTGCTATTTCTGGTTTTCCTACAACGCCTGCTATTTTTATTCCTTCAAATTCATAATTTATATTTAAACAAGCAGAGGCAACAGTCTTTCCATATATACTATATATAACATTTTTAATATCACCATCACCGATTTGTTTGGATGACCGTCTTTCCTGAATTTATAAATTTAAATGATATTTCAGGATGTACTAAAGCAAGTCTTGTAATAATATCTTCTATATATCCGAGCTTCTGTATAATCTTTTTTTAGAAATTTATATCTTACTGGTGTATTAAAGAAAAGTTCATTTACTGTTATAGAAGTCCCTGTTCTTGCTCCAACTTCTGTTACTTCTTTAATATCTCCTCCTTCTACAATAATTTTATATCCAGTATCCCCATTTTCTGTTTTAGATATCATTTCAACCTTTGAAACAGCAGCAATACTGGCTAAAGCCTCTCCTCTAAACCCCATAGACTTTACTTCATTTAGATCATCTGCTGTTCTTATTTTAGAAGTTGCATGTCTTTCAAATGAAAGCTCTAAATCTTCTTTTTCAATTCCTTTTCCATCATCTGTTACTCTTATATACGATATTCCGTCCGTTTTTTATTTCTACACTTATATTTTTTGCCCCTGCATCTATAGAATTTTCCACCATTTCTTTTATAACTGATGATGGTCTTTCTATAACTTCTCCTGCTGCTATCTTATTTATAGTAAGTTCATCTAAAACTACAATATTTCCCATATATTTTAGCTTCCTTTCTAATATGTTTATAAGTCCATTTTTTCATATGATTATTCAGATTAAATTATATCATTTAATGAAAAATTTGCAAGTATTTTTTTACATTTGATTTTTATGTAAATATATGTTATAATTTGATTTCAAGTAATAAATTTATCTAAGAAATGGAGTAAAAATATGCATAACACAGTTTCAAGTTTTCATATACCTAGATGGAATGAACTTCCTAATCTAGATTTATATTTGGATCAATTAGTTACAATACTTGAAAAATATTTAAAAGAATATATTGGAAATAAAGATGACACTATAATAACTAAAACTATGATTAATAATTACGTAAAACAAGGATTAATCAAGCCTCCTAGAAAGAAAAAATATAATAGACTTCATATAGCAACATTATTTGTTATATGTATTTTAAAGCAAATTTATAGTATAAGTGATATAAATGAGCTTATTATGCTTGCAATAAAAACTGCAAAATTTAATTCAGCTTATGATCAGTTTTGTGAAGCACTTGAAAAAGCTATACTTTATACTTTTGAAGGAGTTGAATATACAGTTCCAGATATGTCATTTGAGCAATCTCTTTTAAAGAGTGTTGCCCAATCTTTTGCAAGCAAACTTTATGTAGAAAAAACATTCTTACATAAATAGACTTGTTACAATAAAATTATATATATAATATTGACCTTCTTTTGTTTTTATGTTAATATTAATTATATTAGCAAAAGCTAAAAAAGGAGGAATTTATCTATGAGTTTTTGTACAAACTATGGTACAATTAATGGCACAAATTTGATTGATGTTACAGCAGTTACTATTCCACCGGGTGCAGGAAGTCAAATCCGGATATATGTTGATTACTTGATTAACATATATAATGGAAAACAAATTAATTCCTTTAATTATCAAAATTCCATTGTTATACAAATTACATTCTCTGATGCTGAAAACCGCAATAATTTTATAGAAGATGTAAATAAAACTATTGAAACAGGCAAACTTGCTTCTATTAATGCTAACGAAGTTAATAATCTTTCTAACATGGTTCTTGATTTTTTCAAGATTATGGATGGCTTAAATCCTTTTCTTGATTTAGTTAAGAATAATGGTGGTATTGATAATGCTAAAAGCAGTTGCGCTGAGTTTGAAAAAGCACGAATGGAAGGCACTCTTTCCCCAGAAGTGTTGGATGCTAAAAAATGCTTCGAAACATTTATGGAGGAGTATTTAATCGGTAGAACTTTTATGGAAAAAAATTAAAAAAGGAAATATTAAGTCGACAACCAGAGCCGCCAGTGTTTTTTGGCGGCTCGTGTTTTATTTTATTATCGTACAACATTATTACTATCTACTGAACTATTTTCATTAATTGTAGTATTATCTGTTGATTCATTATTTCCATTTTCATCTTCTTTTGCCTTTTCAAGTTGAGTTATCAATGCTTGTAAAGCTTCGATATCTCTTCCTATCTGAGACCAATCATTTGCATCATTTGACTCTTTTAAATTATTATTAGCCTTTATTACCGCTTCAACTAATCCCTCTATTGTACTAGTATCTTCGACTTCAATACTTACTGCTCCATTTGGAGATAGTAGATTTTTAATTGCTTTACTCAAATTATCTCCAATTGCAACTTTATTTCCTGATGCAACAACCACTTTCTTTAAAACTGGTACACTATTAGTTTCATTAAGTGAAGTTTGATATATTGGAACTACATATAGAAGTGTCTTATCAATAGGAACAATTATCATTTCCTTTGAAATCTTTGTGCCTGTAACATTTAGTGCAGATATTTCAGCAGATATTGTTTCATCTTGCTCTATTAGATTATCTAATTGCATTGGTCCGAAGTACAGCTCCATCTCCTGAAAATTTATATAGCGAAAGTTTATTCTTTCCGTTCTTCTACTGTTCCGGATAAGATATGCATTTAAACTCTCTTTTCCAAATTGGTTATAGCTAATTACAAGTCCTAATTTACTTTCATCTGTATCTATTTCTTTTACAAGAGTATATACAGGTTTCATTTCTGCCTTTGCAGTTTTTGTAGGTAAACTAGAATATGATGCTATTTCCCATATATCATTACCTCTATATAGCACGTCAGCTGATATATCATGATATATATTTAGCATTTCTGATTGTATCTTATACAGAAACTCTGAATATGTAAAAGATTTTGATATTCCATTAGGTATTTCAGACATATCTTTAAACAATGTACTGTACATATTATTATACACCATTGCAATTGGGTCTGTTTTATCAGTTATATAGAATGAAGTTTCTCCACTAAATGCATTTACAATTACTTTTACTGAATTTCTTATATAATTTATCTCTCTTGTATCATTTTTGTAAACAAGTTTTGTCTTTTGAGAATAA
The DNA here is from genome assembly GCA_948466265.1 of uncultured Clostridium sp. Next base: position 60,115 of record CAOJZU010000005.1, read on the forward strand.
GGATAGTCATTAGAAGCAGTGTATGCATCTATCACCCAAAAAAGATCTCCTTCGTCAGATATTACTAAATATGGTTCTTCATCATACATTAAGTATGGAATAATTTTCTCTGCTCTTTTTATTACATTAGTATTTAGTAATATTTTAGTATCTGAACTTTTTACTACTAACCCTAAATTACCTGTTTTTATTCCAACACATAATCTATCTAACAAATTTAAGGAAATTCCGTCCGCTCACCTGAATATGTATATGTTACATTATTATTAGCACTTTTTGGATAATCAAATTCTTTTTGTTCTTTTTGAACAGTTTTTATTTTTGAATTCTTTGTTCCATAATATATTCTAGGTTCTTTTATTTTATCATTTTCAAAATCTCTTGATATATATTTTATATTTCCTGTCTCGTCTGTTTCACTAGCACTTCCGATAACTACTCCAAATCCATGAGTATACTCATCAGCCTCATTTTGGTTATCAAGTTCTCTTCCAGCAATATATGAAAGCTTATCATTATATAAAGAAGCCTTTGCTTTACTATATGTATAATATCCAGTATTAGTTTGTGTTTGTAATAAATTATTTATTACAACATTTTCTGTGACAATAGGAATATTATTTATTACCTCTTCATTTTCGTTTGCTTCTTTCTCTGTTATTGTCCCTGTACTATCTATTGTCTTTTCATTTATATTTATATCATAAGCATTCTTTGTAAATGCTATATTATCTGATATATACGATTTTTGTTTGTCAAGTTCGCTTCCTCTTATAAAAAATACATTATATCCAACTAATACTACAAATAATGCTACCAAATACATTGGAACAACTGCAAGCGATTTTATTACTTTCTTTGTATTATTTTTCTTAAATGCTCTTATTGCTAAATAAACTGAAAGTACAATTATTATTCCAAGTATTCTGTATCCCCATATTTTAATTCCATCAGTAGCTCCGACTTCCAATTATAACTGTCTTCATTTTATCATCCAATGTCAAAAATGGCCCAGTCTCTATATTTTGCATATTAAAGAATAATATTCCTGCAATAAATATGCTAGCTAGCATAAAGTTAAATAATAATTGTTTTATAAAAGTATTACTTCTAAGCGTTGCTCCATCTATTCCATCAAAATATACATTAAAAATTATAATATAATATGCAACTATGTATATTGTTAGCATAATTGTAATTGTTAATCCATAATAAAGTAATTGTCCGAATTAATGGTGCTTGGAACATATAGAATCCTAAATCCACACCATATACAGGATCTGTTTGTCCAAACCATGCTGCGTTTGTAAATAATATCACTTTATATAGAAATAAATTTGATACCACAATGCTTGTAACAAGACCAATCATTAAAGCAAGTGATTTGTTTGGGAGTTTTGGCATTTCTTTTTTATCTTCATCAAAAAATTTTTTTAGTCCCCTTTTAATCATTCTATTCGTTATACATACTAGAAAATATATAAATATGAAATTAATAGCTCCAATAGAAATCTTATATCTAACATTTTGATTAAATACCTCTTCGTATCCTTCTCCAATTTCTACTGTCTCTAAATATTCTGCCCTGTACGCCATCAATGAACCAAGTAAAAATAGCAAAATAGCAAAAATTACAATAAGTGTTCTTTTCTTCATTTTCTTTTTATTTGGAGCATTTTCTTCTACCTTTACTTCTGCTTTCTTCTCTTCAGCTTCTTTGTTTTCTATGTTTTCACTCAAAACTTTCTCCTCCTAACTATTAAAATTTAGATTATTGCTTTTACAAAATCTTCAGAATTAAAGACTTCCATATCATCTATTTGCTCTCCAACTCCTATAAATTTTACTGGTATTTTATTTTCATGTACAATACCTATTACTACTCCACCTTTTGCTGTTCCATCAAGTTTAGTAAGAACAAGTCCTGTAATATTACTAACTTCTTTAAATGCTTTTACTTGTTCTATCGCATTTTGACCAGTAGTTCCGGTCTATTACAAGTAATGATTCTTTACTGCTCTCTGGTAATTCCTTTTCTATAACTCTTTGTATTTTCTCTAATTCGTCCATCAAATATTTTTTATTATGAAGTCTTCCTGCAGTATCACATATAAGAACATCTATATTTTCTTCTTTTGCTTTTTTTATTGCTTCATATACAACAGATGCAGGATCTGCCCCTTCTTCCTTTTTTACTATATCACAGCCTACACGTTTTGCCCATATCTCTAATTGTTCTACTGCTGCTGCCCTAAATGTATCTGCTGCTGCAAGCATAACTTTTTTCCCATCTTTTTTTAATCTATTTGCAATTTTACCAATTGAAGTTGTTTTTCCGAACTCCGATTTACTCCAATGACTAATATTACTGATGGTATGCTTTCAAGCTTTATACTATTATCACATACTTCTAATATATTTTGCATTTCTTCTCTTAACACATTTTTTACTTCTTCTGCATCTTTTATGTTTTCTCTTTTTATTCTATTTCTTAATCTTGATATTATTTCTAAAGATGTATCCATTCCTATGTCTGACATTATAAGTGCTTCTTCAAGTTCTTCTAGAAGCTCTTCATCTACTTTCCTAAAAGCACTAAACACTCCATTTATTTTATCATCAAATGATGTTTTTGTCTTACTTAAGCCTGATTTTAATTTGTCAAAAAATCCCATACGTTTTTCCTCCGTTAAATATTGTATCATATATTTAAAAAAATGTAAATCTTGATAATTTAATTATTTCATGATATAATAGTTGACGTAACCTGCAAATGCAATCAAAAAATAGGAGGATAAGCTATGGATGTTTTAATGCGGGAAGATACAAACGTGGTAGAAGTAGAAAAAAGTATCAAAGTAACGTTCGCAGACGGTCTTTTTAAGATAAACCGGAACGGCACCAAAATAGTAAGGGTATTTGTTTCTTATTATGAAAACGGCAATATTCAATCTGGTTTAGCCTTAAATTTTGCCGGCAGATGTGGTCTTTTGAGACATAATGCAGGAATAACATGGGAGTTTTTCTCGGAAAAATGCACACCTGAAATCGCCGAAATGGTGATTGATCTATTTCTGTATCAGGATGTGGTCGATTACATCAAAGAACTTCCGAGTTAGATACTTTCCACTTAGGGCAAGCAAGTTTATCAAGAAAAGAGAGCAATTCCTTCAGGAGTTTGCTCTCTTTTCTATTTCACATTATATTTTCTAATTCTTTTATCTTATCTCTTAATTCTGCTGCTTTTTCAAATTCTAAACTTTCAGCATAGCCTAACATCTCAGTTGTTAGTTTTTCAATTACATCTTTAATATCGTCATCTTCTTTAATATCATATTCACTTTGGATATCTTCTACAATTGTTGCCTTTATTGTATCTCTTACACTCTTCTTAATCGTTTGTGGAATAATACCATTTTTATCATTATATTCTTCCTGTATCTTTCTTCTTCTATTTGTCTCTGTAATTGCTTTTTCCATACTTTTAGTTAATTCATCAGCATACATTATAACTTCCCCATCTGTATTTCTTGCTGCACGTCCTATTGTTTGAATTAATGACCTTTCAGAGCGAAGAAAACCTTCCTTATCTGCATCTAATATTGCAACTAGAGAAACTTCTGGTATATCTAGCCCTTCTCTTAAAAGATTTATTCCGAACAAGCACATCAAACTTACCAATTCTTAAATCTCTTATTATCTCCATTCTCTCTAGTGCTTTTATATCTGAATGCATGTACCTAACTTTTATATCCAAATTTGCAAGATAGGCTGTTAAATCTTCTGCCATTTTCTTTGTTAAAGTCGTAACTAATACTCTTTCGTTTTTTTCTACCCTTTTTCTTATTTCTTCTATCAAATCGTCTACTTGATTTGTAACTGGTTTGACTGTGATTTTTGGATCTAAAAGCCCAGTAGGTCTTATTATCTGCTCTACAACATTTTCCTTAGAATGTTCTTCTTCATATTCTGCTGGAGTTGCACTAACAAATACACATTGATTTATTTTATTTTCAAATTCAGCAAATTTTAATGGTCTATTGTCTAACGCTGAAGGAAGTCTAAATCCATAATTTACAAGACTTTCTTTTCTTGCCCTATCTCCATTATACATCGCTCTAACCTGCGGAACTGTTGCATGTGATTCGTCAATAAATAGTAAAAAATCTCTTGGAAGATAATCTAAAAGTGTAAATGGGCTGCTACCTGGCTCTCTTCCGACTAATATGTCTTGAGTAATTTTCTATTCCTTGACAAAATCCAGTTTCTTTAAGCATTTCCATATCAAAATTTGTTCTTTCTTCTATTCTTTGCGCTTCTATAAGTTTGTTATTATCCTTGAAATACTTAATTCTATCTATGAGTTCTTCTTCTATTGTCAAAAGTGCCCTTTCCATTTTAGCCTTTTCTGTTACATAGTGAGAATTTGGAAATATCATAACATGTTGTCTTAGTCCTATAGGCTTTCCTGTTAATGGGTTTATTTCAGTTATTTTTTCTATCTCGTCTCCAAAAAATTCTACTCTTATTGCTTTTTCGTTTTGGTCTGATGGGTATACTTCTAATATATCTCCTTTTGCTCTAAATGTACCCCTTTTGAAATCCATTTCATTTCTTGTATATTGCATATTCACAAGTTTTTTTGCAATTTCTTCACGAGACTTTTCCATTCCGTGGTCTTATTGATACTATCATATTTTCATAATCTATTGGGTCTCCGAAGTCCATATATACATGATACTGATGCAACAATTATTACATCTTGTCTTTCAAAAAGTGCTGCTGTTGCTGAGTGTCTTAATTTGTCTATCTCGTCATTAATAGATGCATCTTTTTCAATATATGTATCTGTTGACGCAACATAGCTTTCTGGTTGATAATAGTCGTAATAAGACACGAAATATTCCACTGCATTTTCAGGAAAAAACTCTTTAAACTCAGAGTAAAGTTGTCCAGCTAGTGTTTTATTGTGTGCTAGTACTAATGTTGGCTTTTGCACTTTTTCTATAACATTTGCCATTGTAAAGGTCTTTCCGAGAACCGCGTTACTCCAAGTAATGTTTGGAATTTCTTACCGCTCGTTTATTCCTTTACTAAGATAATCTATTGCTTTTGGTTGGTCGCCTGTTGGCTTGTAATCTGAATGAATTTTAAACATATTTCTCTCCTGTCATTTTAATTCATATTTATAAATTTTCGTATATCTTCCATCTCCTAATGGTGCATTCTCTAAAAATATCCATCCTGTTTTTTCATAATAATCATCATGGTCTGTAATTAAATATAAATTTTTGTAGTTCATTTTCCTAGTTTCTTCTATACATTTATGTTGTAGCATTTTTCCTATACCCATATTTCTAAATTCTTCTTTTACATATAAAGCCGCCATCCATGGGTATAAATCTTGCCTAGCTTTTAAATCGTTTAACCATATAGATACTACTCCTACAACTTCATTTTTGCATTTTGCAATATACATCTGTGGTATGCTATCTTTACCAATAGAATGTTTTGACCTATAAATCGCATCTTCTAATTTAGCTCCACGTTCTTTACCCCATTCTTTCCATATCCATTCTGACACTTCTTCTAAATATTCCTGTTCATCTATTAAATTAACAATCTCTATTTCATTTTTCATTATTTACATACCTTCCTTTTATTTTGCAAAATATATTAAGATTATATCATAGAGTACAAATGTTTGTAAATGCTTTCATGATAATTTTGCAAAATATTCTTCTACATAATAAAAAGAAAAAACAACAAATCAGATTTCACCATCTATTTTGCTGTTTTTCCTTTATCTTAATTTATCTTTTCTACTATAAACTTAATACTTTCATCAAAATACTCTTCTAGTTTCTCTTGTGTAAATAAGTTATATTCCATATCAATATCTTTCAAATGCATTGTTTTACCTGCAACAGTCACCATATCATTTTCTATATAGTTATCTATTTCTTTTATGCTATTTTCTATGTCAGTTTTAGTTAATGGTATTTCTTTTATCTCTTTACAATAATCAAACAATTCATCTGTATAGATCACTCTTTCTATATTATACTTAAGTTTTAAATATCCGTGTAAACACACTAAAATCTTGTTGCTTTATTGCCACAGCGTCATCATATTCATATACTTTAGTCTCTCCATTTATAAATTTTACTTCTACTTCTTCCCTACTTCCTTTAAAATATTTACCATATGAAATATTATTCCAATAATAATCTGCAAGTAGATGTGAATAAAAGCCTAATATCACAGGATTTGTCATTTTATCTTTATATTCTTCTAAAAACTTATTAGGTCCTGGAAATTTACATTTAATACCATTTATTAAAGCATCTTCTGCAAAATGAGTTTCTTCATATTCCTTATGTATATTAGTATTTTTTACAATATAGTTGTTTAATATATCTGGCATAACATTTCCAAATAAAAAACTATTCTTATCTTTAACTTCTATATTTTTCAATACTTTATCTGCTGTTACTAAATGAGTAATCCAAGATGGCATATTCTCCTCCTTTTAAACATTTGCATAATACTTAATATCCTTTTCTTCATATTCTTCTGGTTTTAGTCCTAATCTTGATTTACTATATACCCACAGAATAATTACAATTACTGTACATATACCTCCCAATATTAATAATGCAAATGTTATATCTGTTCTTTTTAAAATAGCTGATGCAATCATTCCTATTATCATTTTTCCAATCATAGCCATAATTCCATTTATTGAATATATTTTAGGTAAGATTTTGCTATCAGCAAAATTATTCATATATCTCTTTTTAAGCACTTGAAACATACCTTTAGCATATGCTCTTGCAATAAATACAGCTGTTATGAACATCAACTGTATTTCAAATGGAATTTTTAATATAGTCACTATCCCAAGTAGTACACTACCCATGGTTATTAGTAATCCTACAATTGTTAAAGAATGATTTTTATGTTTATTATTAAACTCTATCGACTTCGTAGAAAAAACTCCAACTAACATTTGAAATCCTGCTAAGAAAAAGCCAATATAGTATGAAGGTATTTCAAGTTCTTTTAACAATGTCTCTTGATATGTTGCATATGTATCTATAATTCCCCATAGTATTCCAAGCATAATTAATAATGTAGATAAACGTTTTGACTTAAATATAAATTTAAATCCTTCTTTTAAGTCATATACAATTGCTTTAACTTCTTCTTTTATGTCCTTCTTTTCACCTTTAGTCATTTCTTTTTCTATATCAATAAAATTCATAGATACAATAAGTGCAAATAAATTTGCTGTTAAACATAAGTATATTGGTATATATGGATTTATAGCAAATAAAAATCCCGAAACTAAGACAGAAGCTGCTCCTATAAAGCAAAACTTTGAATACCCTCTACTATCAATTTTAGAAAAAATCTCTGATTTTCTTTTTGATTCTGGTAAGGAACTATTTAAGAAATTAGACTCTGCAATTCCTTTTATGCCAAAGCCCATAGCGCATATTCCTTGAGATACTAAAAGCCATATAAAGTTAGGACAAAATAGTATAATAGTCATAGAAATTAAATTTAATAACTGTCCTAATACAATAGCATTTCTCTTGCCTATTTTTTCAATTACTATAGTATTCGGTACTTGAAATAGCATATAACAAAATGCATAAAATGTTGAAGATAATATTATATCTGCAGGCTCTATATTTTTTACTCCTGATAGAAATAATACTCTAACTCCATAATAAAATATCCAATCTAAACCTATCATTTTGTAAATTGGATATAATTTCATATTACTTTTTCTGATTTTTGCAAGTTTTTTCTCATTCATATTTCATTCTCTTTCGTTTTTTATTATGACATCATTTTATCATAAGCACTATATTATGACAATATAATGCTACTATTTTTGTAATTCTTTCACCCCTTTTTCATATCCTAAATTATATAAATAATCTATTTGGCTACCATCCAACAAAGACATATGCTTAGTTCTAATTTTTATTAGTTCATCTGCTCCAGCTAGCTCATAATTTGATAACTCGTGTGAAAGTATTCCTATTGCAGACATTATAACTTCTATTATATTTATGTAGTCGTCTTCTTTTATCTCTTCTTCAAACACTACACTTATAACTTTGTCTGCACCCATAAGTTCTACTTCTTTCCATGGAACATTTTCTCTTATTCCTCCATCTATTAACTCTGTACCTTTATATTTACATGGGCTAAATACTCCGTGGATAGCTACAACTTGCCCTTACAACAGTTCCTATATCTGCATCATTTACATATTTGATTTTATCATTATACATTCCTCTTGTCTTTACTGAAGAAAACATGTATACCCTGCCATTATGCAAATCAACACTAGGTATCATTATAGGCATTTTTATTTGACCTATATTATGTATTCCTTTTTTATCACATAAATTTCTCATAAGTTTCTCTATTTTATTACCATTATTTAAGCCTTGTATTAAAATCCTTTTTCTAAAAATTAATCCACATATTAATTTTAATATATTAGAAATACTTATATAATTTATTTCTTTGCAATATTTCTTAAAAATCTCATATATTTCGTCTGGTTTATATCCGGACAGCATAAAGAGTACTAACTATACTCCCAGAAGAAGTTCCTCCTATGTAATCTATTTTTATCCCCTTTTCTTCAAAGGCCTTAAGCACTCCTATATGTGCTGCTCCCTTTACTCCACCACCTGCAAGTGACAATCCAATTTTCATAACTATTTCTCCATTCTAGTCAATTTATATATTTTATGGTGAAAATTGGAAGTCTGTGAATCAAAAGATTTTATACATCATTTATCCCAAGCAGTACAATACCTATCATAACTATAATTATAACAGCATATTGCTTTATATTTAGTTTCTCCTTTAAAAATATTCTAGATAGTATAACTGATACTATGCTATAAGCAGAAATCATTCCTGCAGCTAATATACCGTTTCCACTTAAGGCATATACATATGTAAATTGCCCAAGAGTTTCAAATATTGCTGCACCTATTCTTTCTCCTTGCTTTTTTGAACCTATTTTTTCTCTTTTTATAAACTTAATAAATATGAAAATCAATACTGCACAAATTAAAAATGTTAGCTCATACGATGTGTTTGCAACATTTTCTAAAGTTTCTTCTGTCACATTTATAAGTGGTGTTATCTCTAAACTATCTAAATAGTAAGCATCAAAAAAAGTTCCGAAGGCTATCTATTATACAGTATAAAATAGGCATCATAAAAGCTATAAGTCCTATTTTATATTTTTTACCCTGTATTTCTTCATATCTTTCTTGTTTTGACTTTTCCAATAAGCCTAAAACAAAAATTCCGAACAGTTACAAGTACAATTCCAAATGTACTAATCATATCTAATTCTTGACTTAGGAATATAAAACATAAAATACAGGTAATTGCACCTGACGAATTTTGTACAGGTGAAGCTATTGACACTTCCAAATACCTAAGGCCAAAATATCCTATTGTCATTGATAATATATACATAAATGAAACTGGGAAATATATAAGTATATTTCTAAAATCATAATTCATATCAGTAAATACTAGCATAAATATTGCATGTATTCCCATAACAAGTCCTACCATCATCGATGTTTTTAAATGGCTATATTTATCTTCTTCGTCTGCTCCTTTTTTATAAAATAAATCTGCTGCTCCCCATGCAATTAGGGTCACAAGTGCAAAAACAAACCACATTTTTTATTCCTCCCCTTTTTTATTTGTGCTTTTGGGTATATATTTTATCATAAAAATCAAAAATTTGCAATTTAGTATTATATTTACATTTTACATAATATGTGTTAAAATATATATGTACCTGTAATGTAAATACAACATATAGAAAGGATTGGTTAAAACAATGAAGCTAAAGATTAAAGATCAACCGAACATTCAATATCAAGTTCAATCTAATAACAGTTTTATAACAGTTACAGTAAGAAGTAAGCTCGTTTTTTCTGAGTATTACAAAGAAATTCGGATAGGCACTTCTTGTGGTAAAATGGCCGAGTATAAATATATGGGTACTATAACCTATATAGCAAGTAGTCTTCAGCCTAATCAATATGCATTAAGCATTGCAATGGAAGATACTACTTGTCTAGTAGCTACCATGAAATTGTTTTTTAAAAAAGCAAAAGGTATATTTTGCATTACCCCGTGTAAAGAGACCGCTCCTATCGATAGATTACTTGTAAATGATTTAAGCTTCATATATAAAGGCGGTGTTTATACTTACAAGTCTTTATAGGAACCAAAAAAGTACCCCCTAAGCTACATAGCTTAGGGGGTACTTCGTTTTATAATTTTAGGTTTCATCTTCTAACAAATCATTTTCTGAATTATCTTCTGACTCATTTGATTTATCTAAATCTGTTCCAGAAGGTTTATTAGTATTATCTTCTGGCTTTTCTTCATCTCCAGATATTTTATCATCTGGTTGAGATGTAGAATCTGTATTATCTTCTGGTTTTGTAACTACTTCTGCACTACCATCTGAGTTACCTTCTTCAGGTTTAATAATCTCTTCTGGCATACTTATATTTGGATTACTTATATTTGTTAATTTATCACCTTGTATATCATCAACATTTGACTTGTTTTCCATATCCTCTACTGAATCTCCAACTTTAAATGTTGTTACTTCATCCCTAGATATTGTATAATCTTTTGAAGAATCTCCAGCCACAACATTAACTGAGCCACTCATTAATTTGCCATTCAAGTATAACTTAAGTGAAGTAGGCTCTCCTACACCCGCTGGATTCAAAGTAACACCAACATACTCTACAAAAGCTCCTACATCAGCAAGACTGTAATCCTCTGGCCCAACAGCTTCTAATGGCACAACCGCAACATCAGATTTATGTCTTGGTCCAACAATTAATGCATTGTTTCCTGTAATTAGTACATTAGATGTAGACATTGTATGAGAAATATCACTTGCTTTTATTGGATGTTTTACATTATTTTCATCCTCATACCAAATGTTAAATATTGAATACGTTTTACTGTTGTCATTCCATGTTCCAGGAAGATTATCATGAGATCCATAATATATTTTCGTTGGACTTTCAGCATTTACACTAGACATGCCAACCTTTGTTATCTTTATTTCACTTACAATTGAAACTCCAATATTTTCTAAGTTTGCTATGTATTCTCCATATCCAAGTATATTTTGTTCAATTCTCATATTAAAAGTTCCTGTGATTCCTACATATCCTCCAGTATATCCTATATTTAAATCTGTTATCTTATCTGTAGCACCATCTGGTATAACATATTTTCCTTGCATAGGTGTGATTTTTAATCCTTCTGTATTTGCTGTAATTGTAACTGTATTTCTAGCTGGCTTATCTGTATCTTCAATAGGTTTAGTTACATTTCCTATACCTGGTATATTTTTATACTCATGCAAGTAAACAATCTCACGACTTAATGAAACTTCGTCAGAGATTTTACCAAAGTTATCCTTTGCAGTATCAGTCATATCAGCTCTAAACATTACTTTATTAATTCTTGGATCTTCTTTAATTAGTATATCCCATGAAACAAAAGCACTAGGATTTGTTTTCAAGCTTACTTTAATTGTGTATGTGCCTAATTCAGTTGCTCTAAATCTTACATTTATTCTTCCAAGTCCTATATCTGAAAGCTCTCCTGCAATAACTCTTCCAACTGTTGATTCAGTACCTATTCCTTTATACGTTACCTCATAATTTAAATCACTTACATTTAAGTCTTTTTCTCCTATTCCTGATTTAATTTGAGCTACAATGTTTGGTTTTCTATCACTTGTTTTTTCATCTATGCTATAACGATAATCAATAGTCTTTTTAATATTATCATCTATTGTAAATCCTAAAGATACTATATCTTTTTTCTCAATATCTGTAACTTTTAGTAAAGCCACTTGCTCTTGATTTTGCATTACTTTTACTTCATTTCCATTTGCCTTTAACATTTCGTCTTCTTTTCCAGTAATTCCTTCAATTGCAATTCCTATATATCTTACGCTTTCTCCAAATTGAGCTTTTGTATTATCCTTTTTAAATCCTATAGCTTTTATAACATCTGCTCCATTATCGTTGAAACTAATTTGGGTTCCATCTATTCCTCCAGCTTCTAGCATACCACTTGTAATATCTTTTCCTTCATCTCCATATTGGTCAATAAATTTTACACCATATAATGTATAAAGTTTTCCATCAACATTTCTTACAGCGCCTTCACCATTTCCTAAAATATCTGGTGCTTTATAATATAATGTAATATTTTTAGAAGGACCACTATATGCACCAGCACCAGTTTGAGCACCTTCTGCTCTTGGTCCTGCATTGGTTATATCAAATTTTAAAGTATATTCTGATTTAGGACTTACTTTAATATTTAAGTTATAAGGTTCATCCATACCTTCTACATATACTTTTACAATTTCTGTTACATCAGATGTAATATTTGATGTTTTTGGTGTTAATACAATATTTGGAGCTGATGGATCAGAAGTCTGTGACACAGTAGCTGTTAAATAGTCTGATGTATCTATTGCCATTGAAGTATATTTAAATGATACTTTTCCAGAAACATCAATAGGATCATTTATTATTACTTCATCTGTTCCAGGTTTTTTATAAATACGTGTAAATGCAAATCTATATGTACCAGCTTCTCCACTGTCTTTCAAGAACTCTTTATCATGTGTTCTTGTAAGTTCAATATTATTTGGAGCTGAACCTTTTTTCAATGTTATAGGGTTAAGTGTATATTTTACTTCTCCACCTTCTACTTTATCACTTTCTGCATAAAGTTCAATTGTATATGTTCTTTCATTTGCTGCCCAGAAGTAAAGAGTAGCTATTCCATCTTGATCAACTGTTATCCTATAACCTCTTGTATTTTCACTTCCAGCTGGTGAAATTCTAGCATTTAAGCTATTAGCTGTGAAATTTTCTTGAGATATAGGAGTTTTAAATTTAGCAATTTCTATTTCAGTATAAATATCTCCTGCTTGCTCTTGACTACCTTCTAATAATATTTCTCTAATTTTACCAATTACATTAGCTGTTCCCAAAGATTTCTTATATGGCTGTCCCTCTACATTTGTAGCAGGATTTGTCCAAGTTATTGATAACTCTAGATCTTTCATTCCTGTATTGTTTTCATCATATTCTACTTTTGTTCCTGCAAATGGTGTAACTTTTATTTTAAATTGATTATTATATTCTTCCTTAAGTTTTTCAATTGACATTGCAGATGTTGGACCACTATATTCTTTTATAAGAGTTACTGTAATACCATTTAAATTAATTTCGCTATCCTCAAAAATATCTTCTCCATTATATATTTTATTAGCAGGTATATTTATTGTCATATCTATTATTGGATCTATAACTTCTATGATTTGAGTTATCGATTTTGTTTCTTGCTCATTTGAAGCTGTATATGTTATTGTATAAATACCTGGTACATCTTTATCAAATTCTTTATCCCAAGACGGTATAACATTTAAAGTTTCTCCATCTCTTTCATTCTCAGCATGAGCACCTAACAGGCTTGGATCATAATCTTCTCCAAGTGATAATGCTATATATTCTTTTTCTGGATGATCTAGTGCTATTATAACTTCTGATTTTGGTTCTATTTTAACAGTTCTTGTAATTGTCGACTTGTTTCCAGCAGCATCCTCTGCAGTATATGTAATAATTACAGTATGTTCATAACTTGTATCTATCTCATTTGGATCAGGATTTGCTGTAACTTTTACATGAGGGTCTAAATTATCTTTAACTGTTACACCTAATTCATTATATTTTTCACCAATTATAACTCTTACAGTTGAATCTCCATTTAATTCAATTGTAGGTGATATTTTATCTATAGCTGGGTTTGAATCTGCATAAGGCAAAACTTCAACTACAGCATTTTCATAAAACATGAAACCTACTATTCTATTTATATCAAGTACATTAATCTTATTTTTTGCAATTTCTTCTACATTTGCGGCTTTTGCATAAGCTCCTGTCAAATTACTTGAACCTTCCCCTTTATTCAAATAATACTCAACAATTCTATTTATATCAAGTACATTTACTTTTCCATCTCCATTAACATCTCCATATATTATTACTGTATATGTAGAGTTATATGTAGTTCCATATACTGTAGATTTAGTCTTAATTACTGTTCCTGTTCCAATAGTTGTAGAAGATATACTTTCTACTTCTACTCCTCTTTCAGCAAATTTACTTATTATATCCTCTGCTGTTATTTGCTCTTTATAACTATTATAATAGATAGGAATATATCTATTACCATTTTCTGTATAAGCAGCTTTAACACAGTCATTTATATCATATGACTCTACTTTTCCACTAATAAGGCTTGCAATCTCTTGCCTCATATATGGATTAAAATTTAAAATACCAACTATTATTCCTATCACTAGGGTAATTAATAATAATATTCTAATTATAGGTATTTTTTTCTTTATAACCCTTTTAGCTCTAGACATATCTCCACCACCTTACTTTAATCTTCTAGCTTTCATTTCTTGTTTTCTTCTATGTTTACCTATACATATTGAAATTGATAAAATCAAAATTACTAATAACAAAACTAGGACTAGTCCAACGAAAGCTATGTATAGAGGCTCTCCTTTTTCTAGCCCCTGAGTAAAATTTTCAAGCATTTCTTTGAACCCCTCTTTTTTCTTTAATGTTTCTATTGTTAATTTGTCTTTTACCTTATCATATTCACTTTTTAATTTTGCATTTTGAGCTTCTGCTATAGCATCATGTAATTCTTTCCAGCTATCCTCTGAATAATCTTTTTCACTTTTTCCCATAAGCTGGATTAGCATATTTACTAATTCTTCTTTTTCAAAATCTGCTATAACTAATGTATCTATTGTTAGTAAATGTCTAACTTCATTATATTCAGCAGAAGTTTTTGCATTTTCTGCTTTTGCAATTGCATCTTGCAAAGCTTTCCAACTATCAGTTGTATAATCTGTTTCTATTTTTTCTGCAAGTTGTATTTTTAAATTATCAAGTTCTGCTTTTGAAAATACTTCTGGCTCTGTAGGTGTTTCTGGAGTCTGAGTATTTGTTGTTGGTTTTTTATTTGTTGTAGTTCCATTTGTAGCTTGTGTTACTTTTACAGTTGTACTCATTCCTCCTGTAATTGTAGCTCCATCAGAAAGAACATAATCACTTACATTAAATGAACCTGAACCTGTTGCCTTAGCTTTAAATGTAAACGTTATGCTTTGTTTATCTGATGTATTTGTATCACTATAATATATAAATAATTTTGTTCCTGTTCTATAGTTACCAGCTGAAACTGACACGAAATCAAATTTACTATTATCATAATTTAATTCAAATTGTGCACCTTTTACTTTGCTACTAAAAGTAACTGTTACAGCTACATTCTTGCCGAACAGTTATACTACCTTGTGATGCTCCAACACCTGCAAATACGGCGCTAGACGTTATCCACATTGATATACAAAAAACTATAAATATAATCTTCAAATTTTTAATTATTTTCATGATTTATCTCCTTACCTTTTGTATTTTCCCGATATATTAATTATACCACTTTTGTTAAGATTTGTAAACATAATCTGTAAAATTTTAGGTTATTTTCTTAACCTCCGAATTTCTTGTGCTCTTTGATTATTTATTGCTTCTATTTCTTCTGGGTCTAACTCTTCTTCAAAAATCAGACTTTGGTCTACATTTGTATCTATTTCATTATTTATATCATTTTCTTTATTCTTATTTTTATTTAAGATTACGGTTACTACTATTGCTATTATTATAACTATTGCTATTATCCCTATAAATAGCATTTTTTTGTCTTTCATTTATATTATTCCCCCTATTCTATGCTAGTTTTGCTTTTATACTACTTTATTATATAAATACTTTCAAATTTTGTCAATAATTTTTAATAAACTCATGAAAAGAAGATATGCCAAGAAATTTTGGCATACCTTCTTTTAGTTTTTATACTATTGATTTCTAAGAGCTGCTAAGTCACAGTAGAATACTTCTCCTACATATATGGTTTTTCCATGAACTGTTGTTATATATATCTGATAAGCTGCATATTCATTCAAATTATTTGGTCCTGTAAACTGGTAAGTGTAAGCTCCTGTTCCGAATGATGATAAGTTAACTTCTTTAAAGTCTGGATCATTTTCTGGAATTATTCTAAGGAGTTTTACTGTTTCAGGATTTTCTATAGTAAATGTTACTACATCTCCAATACCATATAAAGCTATTAATTCATTACGCCCTTTATTATCACTAAATTTATATACTGGATTCTGATCACTTATTTTAAACATTGCCTCAACTGGTTCTAGTCCTGGCTCTATAACTACAACTTTGTAATATCCGCCTTTTCCAACGTTTACTGTAGTTTTAGCTGGTAAATTAGATCCATATTCTGAAACTACCCATGTCTTTCCATTGTCATTTGTCTTATAAATTGTACCAGAACCTCTATTCCATTCTATAGGTAATGAACCTGCATAAGGATTGTTCAAGAATTTGTTTTGTACAGTTTCATCTAATAGATCCCATCTATTTCCAGTATCCTGTGTAGTATCTTTATAATAGATTCTTGGAGGAGCTTCGATAACTGTTACTTCTACTATTTTAGTTGTCATATTTCCTGAACTATCTTTTAATGTAAATGTTATTTCATAAGTTCCAAGTTTATAGCTTCCATTTGCATTTTTCTCTATTTCTCCTGTCCATGTAGCTGTAACATTTCCATCATGGTTATCTGTTCCTGCTGCATGTATATCAAATGGGAATTCTTCTTCGCTATTTTCTGAAATTGAAGCTTTTGTTGTATTTAATGTAAATGTTGGTGCTGTTGTATCTTTTATTTTATAGCTTCCAAGTTCAATTCCTCTATTTCCTATAGTCTCTATATTCTTACTATTTATTTGTAAGTAAGCTGTATATATTCCAAGTTCACTAGGCACTCCAGTAACTTGTGTTCCACCTAAATAGTATTTAATACTATTTTCTAAAGTTATATCTTCTTTATCTGTATCAAATTTTGGTATTATACTATCTACTAAAGCAATTTCGCTACCTGTCCATTCATATTCATTATCAGTATTTAATGAAATATTTAAGAAATGTTCTGCTCTTTCTAAGCTACTAATTTGTGCTTTTTCTATAGTCATTGTTCCTACAAGTAAATCTGATTTAGCTTCATAGTTTTCACTCTCTGGAACATCTATTGTTACTGTATATGTTCCTGCATTTACTGGTACTTCTGTATTTCCATTATATTTTATAATTGGTGTCACAGCTACATTATTATTTTCACAAACAATTCCATCAGCTGGTATAATGTTTACTGCATATGCTGATCCTGAATATATATTTGTATTTTCTCCATCAATTTTGAAGTTTCCTTCTACAAGATTTGCTTTAGTTACTGTTATTTCTATCTCTTTTTCTGCTGGTAAATAGTTATTATTTCCTGGGAATGTTACTGTAATTTTAGCAGTTCCTATAGAAACTGGTGTAATTGCTCCAGTATTACTTACTGTTACAGCTGTTCCTGCAGTTACATTGTAGTTTATTCCTTCTCCTGCTTCTCCTGCATTTGAAACTTTAACTTTAGTTTCTTTGTCTATCATCAAGATTGAATTATCAGTAATTACATCATCTATTGCATTTACTAATGATATTTCAGGTTCAGTTTGAGCTTTCTTGTTAACCTTTATTATAACAGTTTTTCCAGTAACTGCTTTATAGTTTGGATCTGTTGGTGTATATGTTATATCAAATGCTGTACCTTCTTCTCCATCTAATGTTGCATCTCCTACTGTTAATGTATCTTTGTTTTCATCTGTTATATCATCAAATGTCCAGCCTTCTCCTAAATTTACACTACTTAGTAAGTCTCCATATGTTGCTACTATTCCTGTTGGTACTTTAACATTTGGTGTAGCTTGTGTTACTACTAATGTTACTTCACATGTTACTGGGCTATAGTTGGCATTTGCTGATGTATATTTTAGAATAACTTTTGCTGGATTTTCAACTGTTCCAACATCACCTTTAATATCAGTTCCATCATTGTAATCAAATATTCCAAGTGCGTTTCCGTCTTCATCCCATAATGTCCAAGGTCTATTTTCAAATACTGCTTCCGCACCTGTACCTTTAATCATTTTAACATCTGCTAATGTTTGTCCATATTCTACTGTTAGTGTAGGAATTTGGTTAGGTAATAGTTCAGCTGGAGCTTTTATTATTTCAAAACTTATAGCTTCCCCATTATTTAAGTTAACTTCTCCTGTGTAATTACCTTTTCCTATAATTTTTACTGTTACCCAATATGTTCCTACATCTTTTGTTTCATCAACTGTAACTGCTGATCCTAGTTTGTCTCCTTTTTTGTAAGTAATAATTGCTTCTATATCTTGGTTAAGTACTAATGGTGATGGTGGATTAATACTTACTCCTTGGTTATTTCCAGTATAAGTAAATGTACGTCCATCTGGCCATGTTAGCGCATTACTCCAATCGAAGTTAGGTGCTTCAATTGATTTTGGTTTTATTTCAAATCCATCTTCAAGTTTTTCATAATTTATAATATAGTTAGCTGTTACATCTTTAACTATAGCATCTGTTCCTTCTGTCTTAACTACAATTTTTACATTTTCAGGATCAACTTCTATATCATATAATCCTTTACTTCTTGCTTCTGTAAGTGTAGGTGTTATAAGTATTACACCTTCTAATTTGTGTCCTAGTTCTTCTAATAATCCAAAAGCATTTTCAGTTGTAGCTGTTGTATAAGTATATTCTCCTTGTTTTACTTCAATATTTTCGTCTCCATATGTTGCTGTTGCATTGTCTCCACTTTGTGATGTTGGTTTAATTGTAATTGGTCTTTGAGTTATACTATAGTATACTGTTTCTTCTCCAATACTTCCTGTATAGTTTTCTGATCCTTCTATTTTTATTATCGCCCTATAGTCTCCAACATCTGATGGTATTTCTGCAATCTGCTTATATGAACCTGCTTCTTTATCATATTTAGAGTAAGTAATCTCTTTACTAACTGTTACATCTGTTTTTGGTGTTATAACTGGTTCCCTAGTTGTTCCATTATATACTAACTCTTCGTCCATTTCAATTGAAATATCTACTAATTCTTCTAAAGGTTTATCTGATACATCTTTTCTTGCAACATTTACTGTTACTGTTCCACTTGCTGTATTATAATTATCTGGATCCTCTGGTGTATATGTTACATTAAATGTGTTTGTTCCTGCATTTCCTACTGTAGGATCTTGCACTTCTACTTCTGCTCCCTCTTCACCTTCAAATATAGGATCAAATGCCCATCCATTTGGTAATGTTATTGTGCTTAATAAGTCTCCATATGTTGCTTCATATGCATCTGTTGGTAATACTGGTGCATTATCTGCTTTTACAACTTTTATTTTTACTGTGTCTTTTACATCTTTATGATTTTCGTCACCTTTATATGTTACTGCAAATTCATATATTGCAGGTGTTTTGCCATCTTTAGTTGCACTACCTACTGTTAATACGTCTTTATTATCATCTGTTATAGCGTCAAATGTCCAACCTGCTGGTAATTTTTTATCAGCATCTCCAGTGCTTGCATATTTGCTTAATAAATCTCCATATGTTGCTTCATAGTCAGCATAATCCTGATTCTCTGGATCATCTGGGTTAGTTGGTTTCTCAGGTAATTTTGATTCTTCTGGTATATCTGTATCTGCTTGAGAAACTGTTACTTTTACTTCTATACTTTCGATTGTATTGTAGTTTACTGTATCTTTTGGTGTGAATTTTACATGGAATGTATTTTCTCCTGCATTTCCTACTGATGTTTCTGTTCCTTCTACCCATGTAAATGTTCCATTTTCTACTGTTGGTAATTCTACATCTGCTAATGTTTCTCCATATTCTGCTGTTAATCCACTTGGTACTTCATATTCTGGATTTATTTTACTTACTGTTACTTTTACTTCCATACTTTCGATTGTAT
>CAOJZU010000006.1 GCA_948466265.1 uncultured Clostridium sp.
AGTTTTTATATTTATTATTACTATCTCTTTAATTTCTTTTTAATAACACAAATAAGAACCTCACCCACTTACGCAATCATAGATTGCTTGTGGGTACCCGAGAACCTTGTTGCATACGCAATAAACCAATATAGTATAATTTTTTAAAAACTCTAAAATGCTTTGCCGTTCTATGTTATGTATTTCCGCTGATATGTTCTTGTAATTTGGATAACGGATATTTTGTACTTAAATCATTTACATAGAAATAATCGTGTTCATTAAAGAATAGGTACAAGCTATCTTTAATAATTACTCTATGGGGCTCTACATACGCTAAATTGGTATGTTCAATAATTCTTAGACAACCATTTATTATTTGTGGCTGTTCCTTTCCTTTAAATTTTAAACGGCACGCCCATTCGATTTTAGAGAGTAATTCTTTACTCATATTGATTTCTTGTTTAATTATATGTAACATAATACCACAAAAACCTCCTTTTTTCAATATTTTTGGTCAAAAAAAGACCGTTTCTTTTGAAACGGTTTAAGTTTTTGTGTTGTCAAATCCTTATAATCTTGAATTTAAGTTGTATCAAGCATTATAGAGAGTTCGACAAAAACTCGTCTTGGTGGGCAGGGTTGGATTCGAACCAACGTACTCAAATGAGAACAGATTTACAGTCTGCCGCCTTTAGCCACTCGGCCACCTACCCAAATATTTAAATGAATTGCGTTATATTAAGCCTCACTCTCTATAACGCAATTTATTATATTATTTTTTTTTATTTCTGTCAATACAATTCGTAAAATTTTCTTAGCTTATTCGGTTCTTAATGCTTCAACTGGATCTTTCTTAGCTGCAATCTTTGATGGAATAAGTCCGGCAGTAACAGTAAGTAGTACACTAATTATAACAAGTATTACGCCTCCCACTACTGGAAGTGACGCAATTCCAGATACTCCAGTAACTTCCTTAATTACTATATTTGCAGGAATACAAATTAAAAGAGTTATACTTATTCCAAGTAATCCTGATGTTAGTCCTACTAACAATGTCTCTGCATTAAATACTCTAGAAATATCTTTTTTAGATGCACCTATGCTTCTTAAAATCCCTATTTCTTTTATTCTTTCAAGTACTGATATATATGTTATTATTCCTATCATTATTGAAGAAACAATCAATGAAACACTAACAAATGCCATTAACACATAACTTATTACATCAATTATCGCAGTTACAGAATTCATCATTGTTCCAACAATATCAGAATATGTTATAACATTTTCTTCAATTCCACAGTCTTTTTGTACCTGATTGTAATCTTCAATAATTTTCCCTATTTTCTCTTTTGCCTCAAAATCTTTTGGATAAATGTATATTCCACTAGGATCATCTAAATTAACAGATCCAAATTTTTCTAAATTCCCTTCATAACTTGCATCACTGTTTTCTGAATACTTCTTCATAAGTTCAGCAATCTGTTCTTGACTTAAGTTTGCAATATATGCTTTTTGTTCTTCTGGTAAATTATTATAGTTAAACTCCTCAGTATCGTCACTAAACTCTAATCCTGTAAGCACATTTATCTTTTTATTAGTCTTTTGTTCTTTTACAATATCACTTTCATTTACTTTATTTATAACATATTCCTTAAGTGAAGATTTATATCCGAACTCCACCTGTCATTGAAGTGCCAATACTTTCCTCATTTTGTCTAATAATTCCGAGTAATATTTATATCTAAAGCCTTATTCAAAAGATCTTTCATAAATCCTTCATCTTCTTGCATATCTTTCCAAATATTACCATCTTTAATATAATAGTCTGTGTTTAAAACTAGCTTAAATTTTAAGTCCAAAAGTTCATTAAAAGTATAAACCTTCTCATCTATATTATCTACTTTACCTCCATTCATAAGTGCTTTATATTTCTTTGTCAATTCGTCTGGATCTAATAAACCTATTGAATATAATGTATAATCACTAATTCTATTATTCCTGTCAACTATCAAAACAACTTCATTAAACTTATTTGGCCATTTCCCAGCAATTATATCATATTGCGATTCTAATAGTTCCTGATTATCAAGCATCTCTTCCCAAATCTCATGTGATCCCATAGCGCCACCATACATTGTTTCCATTTTTTGCATCTCGCCCATACCAATATTATTCATAATTTGATTTGGAGAAGATTTAACATATGAAGTGCTATTTGCTTCATTATTATATATATTTAAATCAATGTTATATTTATATTGTATTGCGTTTGAGACGTTAGAGAAATTTGCTTTATCTGCTTCTACATATTTCTTAAATGCCTTTAAGTTATTTGTGCTTGCTTGTGTAGACATCATAGAAAGCATGTCATTTACAAGTGGTCTAGACTTGACTATTCCGCTCCTCCATATCTTCTTCCTCATCATTTGTCATACCAGAAATACTCTCCAACATATCCCCTATATTAACCGTAGTCTTTTCTAGCATAACTGGATATGAAGAAAGAGTATCTTCTTCTACTTTTGATACATAATTTTGAACACCATTTGATAATGACATTATTGTTGCTATTCCAATTATTCCAATGCTTCCTGCAAATGAAGTTAAAAATGTCCTTCCTTTTTTTGTCATTAAATTGTTTAAGCTAAGTGATAAAGCTGTAAAAAATGACATCGAAGTTTTATTTTTCCTACGTTCTCTATGATTTGTTTCTTCTCCTTCATATGGGTCTGAATCATTTATGATATTTCCATCTAAAAGTTTAATTATTCTAGTTGAATATTTATCTGCAAGTTCAGGGTTATGTGTTACCATGATAACTAATTTTTCTTTTGCAATTTCTTTTAATAAATCCATTATTTGAATGGATGTAGCAGAATCTAATGCTCCAGTTGGCTCATCTGCAAGTAATATATTAGGATTTCCTACAAGTGCTCTTGCTATAGCTACTCTTTGCATTTGTCCACCTGACATTTGATTTGGTTTTTTATATAATTGATTACCGAAGTCCTACTTTTTCTAAAGCTTCTTTTGCTCTTCTCTTTCTTTCTTTTATCGATACTCCAGATATTGTTAAAGCAAGTTCTACATTTGAAAGAACACTTTGATGTGGTATTAAGTTATAGTTTTGAAATACAAAACCTATCGAATGATTACGATAGGTGTCCCAATCTCGATCTAGGTAATCTTTTGTCGATTTTCCGATTTATTATTAAATCTCCACTTGTGTAATGGTCTAATCCACCAATTATATTTAATAGTGTTGTTTTTCCACAACCACTTTGACCAAGTATTGATACAAATTCATTTCTTCTAAATTCTATGTCTATTCCCTTTAGCGCTTGAACTTTCTCATTTCCTGCCTTATATTCTTTTGTTATCTTTTTTAGTTTTAGCAATTAAAATCAATCCTTTTTTACTTAAAAATATAGCTTACAAATATTTATATTTGTAAACTATATTTTATTCTCCTTATATTAAATTGTCAACTTGTTTTATGTGACTTTTTTGTAAATTTATTCTAATTTAAATGCATTTTTTGCATTTCTTCAAATCTTTTAATTTTATTAGTCGTAGTTTTAGCGAATTCTGCCTTTGTTAAAATCATGTTCTTTATATATTTATACTTTGGAACTAATTTATTTGCTTCTTTTACTTTATCCCATATTGCCTTCTTTATTTCTTCCATATTGAATCCTGGATATTTTTTCTTTGCTATATCTTCATTATATTTTATTTTTACAGATAAGACTAAATCATCTTCTTTTGGAAGTCCAAATACAAAGCAATCTTCTACTAGGTCAATTTTATTTATGTTTTCTTCTATTTCTTCTGGGAAGATTTTCTTCCCATTTTTTAAGACTATTGTGTTTTTCTTTCTTCCTGTTATATATACAAATCCTTTTTTATCAATATATCCATAGTCTCCTGTATAAAACCATCCGGTCCCTTATAGCATTACTTGTTGCTTCTTCGTCCTCATAATATCCCATCATTACATTAGGTGCTTTAACTGCTATTTCACCTATTCCATCTTTATTTTTATCAACAATTTTTAATTCTACATTTGGCATTGGAACTCCAATAGAGCCATATTTTCTATATCTATAGTTCTCTGCGCAAAGTACAGGTGCTGTTTCTGTTAGTCCATACCCTTGAACTGTAAGTATTCCGAAAATCATTAAGTCCCTTTTCTACTCTTTTATCAAGTCCTGCAGCACCGCTTATTACAAATCTTAATCCTCCAAGTCCATCTATTATTTTTTTATATACTTTTCTTCTAACATCTATTCCAAATTTTAAAAGTAAATTTGTAAATACTTTAGAGATTTTTATAAGTGTAGTTTTCTTTTCTTTTGCAATTTGTTCTTCTATTTTTTCATATATTTTTTCTATTAATATTGGTACTCCTACAAAGAATGTAACCTTATATTCTTTAAGATTCTGTGCAATATATTTTAAGCCATCAGGAAATGTTGTTGTTATTCCTGAGCTTAACATTATAAGTTGACCAGTAGAACCGAATGTATGATGATATGGTAAAAATGCAAGATTTACATCTGTGCTTCTAAAATCTTCTACTTGTTGCATGTCTGATATATTTCTTGCAATATTATATTGTGAAAGCATAACAGCTTTTGATTTTGATGTAGTTCCTGATGTAAATACTAATGTAGCAAGTGCTTTATTATCTATTTTATAATCTATATATTCTCTATTTCCTGCATTTATTGATTCTTTTCCATTTTCTATAACTTCTCTAATATATTCTTTTCCTTCTTGTTTTTCCATACATATATATGTATCTATATTTGATTTTCCGTTCTTTTCTTATTTTTTCAATGATTGCTTCATATTTTTCTTCATAAATTATTCCTTCTACTTTACTTCTTAAAATCGAGCTTTCTATTTCTATATCTGTTAATCCTTTATCTAATGGAACTGCTATCATCCCTCCTAGTAGAATAGACACATAGCTTAAAGCCCATTCATATCTATTTTTTGAAAGTATAGCTATCTTTTTTCCTTTTAATCCGAGCTAAAAATAGTCCTGTTCCTAAACTATTTACTTCTTTTAAAAATTCTTCATATGTTATATCTATATATTTTATATCTTGTTCGTTTTTTTCTTTTACTCTAAATGCTACATTTTTTGGATATTTCTCTACTGAATGATATATGACATCTTTTATATTGTCAAATATCGGATAATCAAAAAATGTTTCTTTTTTCATTAACTTTTATTCTCCTTTATATCTAGTATTGAATACTAGATTATCATATATTTAATATTGTGTCAAGTGAATTTTCAATGCTTATATTATTTCTCATATTCGTATATTTATTCGGGTTCTTGGAAATAATTATATTTAGGTGGTGATAATTTATGACAAGTAAAGAATTATTGTACGTTGAGGATGCTTTGGGACATGAGAAATTTATGAAATCATGTAGTCAAAAAACTTCAAGCAAACTAAGTGATGTAACACTTTCTACTTATGTTGCAGAGCTTGAAAAGACACATACAGAATTATATAATAAATTTTTAAGTTTATTATAATTTAAATGGAAAGGAGCTTTTTATGGAAGACAGAGATTTAATGGAAAGTGAATTATTAGTTATTAAAGGTGTTTGTGATTTATACTTACATGGAGTTATCGAATCTTCTACTGCAGAAGTTCACTCTGCATTTCAAGATGCACTTGAAACCTCATTAAACATTCAAAACAAAATATATAATTTAATGGCAGAAAAAGGTTGGTATAAAACAGATACTGCTGAACAGCAAAAAATAGATACTGTTAAGCAAAAATTTTCAAATGCATGTTGCTGATTCGTAAAGTCAACTTATTATGTTTATTGTGAAACATTATGCAAACAAAACACCCTATATAACATTTGCTATATGGGTGTTTTGTTTTGTGTTTAAACTTATTTATGCATTGCATTGTAAGTCGATTTAGGGGTTACTTTCTTAACATTGAAATATACTGGTATAAATTTTTTAACTGCTTGATATCGAGCTCTTTCATTTCCTCCATTATTTTTTCTCTTACCATGTCCTCCTGGGTTTCAGGCTTTTTCCCATCTTCTACTTCACACTCTTCGTCAGATATCTTAAGTCCTTTTTCATAGCAAGAGCCATCCCAAACAGGATTATCTATGTTTACCAATATGTTTTCCGGCAACTCAATAACAAGACACATTCGGTACCCATAGTAATTAATTTGTACCTTATCATCTTCCCCTTTATATTGGAGGAAAGAGTCATGTACTTTTTTGTACCATGTACTTTTTGCTCCCATAATATTGGAAGTTTCATAAGTATCATCAAGCCAGCAGTTTCCAACCTCGTTCTTAATAAACTCTGGCAACTTTTTGTAAATCTCCTCATTGAGGGGTTTTACATTTGTTTCGTAAACTTCGTCACTGTAAAGAGTGCTGTACATTCTTAAGCATTCTCTATGGTTCAAAGCCCCTGCTTCACCTTGTAAAACCAATTCAAAGTTTGTTTCTTTGCTAATCAAACAAGGCTTTCCAGCAATCAATATCGGATGCCAAAGAAGATCTTCAGCTACAACCGCTTGATCCTCTTTCCAACCGGTATATTCCTTCTTCAAGATTATGCCTTCTACACTGTTAATCGGTGTATACTCAACATATTTCCTGTAGATTTCTGCATCTTCCTGCATTGCGTCTACTAACTTTATCCATCTACTCATTTTGTTTCCTCCTTAATTGTCCTTAAATGTTAATTGTTAATAGTAACACCAGTATATTTAAGTATGCTAATCTAGTCTATTTAACCCCTTTTTGTGCTTGATATAAAATGAACCTCAAGCAAACTAATAAATATATATATTTATTTATTATATATTACTTTATGTAAATTGTCAAATAATTTCCATCTACATTTTTTGACAAATATTAACTTATAACATCTTTTTTAAAATTGATTTTACTTTAGATGTTACATAGTTACTTTTATTTTTTTGATTAATGTCTTCTACCATAGAAACAATAAGTATTTGTTTTTCTGAATTTTCGTCTGCTACAAATGTGCAAAACCATCCAATTTCTAAACCTTCTGTATCCTCTTGAGAATTTTTAATTTCTGCTGTTCCAGTTTTACCTGCAAGTCTAACATTTTCCATTTGTACATTATGTGCTGTTCCACCTTCGTCTTCAATTACTTGTACTAAATCTTCTTTTATAGCATTTGCAGTTTCTTTCGAGAAAGCATTTTTTATATAAAATTCAGGCTGACTTACATCTTCTTTATACTCTATATATGGCTTAATCATATTTCCTTCATTTACAAATGCTGTATACATTGCAGACATATGTATTGGATTTATAAGTACCTTTCCTTGTCCATATCCTGTATCTGCAAGCTGTACCTCACTTTCAAATTTGTCCCCACTTAAAAATTTTGAAGATGTCATTGATATTGGAAAATCTATCGCTTGATCAAATCCTATTTTATTTAAATTATTCTTTAATTTATCTTTTCCTATTTTTAAAGAAAGTTTAGCAAAATATATATTATCAGAATATATAAGAGCATTTCTTAGGTTTGCTGGACCATTATATGTCTTAACTGTTGTTACATTATATGTTCCCCAAGAAGAGTCTTTTTGCCACTTCTTACCACTTGTACCAAAATCTTCATCCTCAGTAATAGTTTTTGTATCAAGTCCAATTGCTCCAACTATTGGCTTAAATGAAGAACCTGGAACCCAACTTTTCTCACACCTATTATATAATGGTTCTCTTTTGTCATTTGTAATCTCATTCCACTTTTGGTCTGTCATTCCTAATATAAAGTCATTTGAATTGTATAGAGGGGTACTACACATTGCAAGTACCTCGCCTGTTTTAGGATTTAGTATAACTGTGGCTGATTCATCATCTTTAAACTCTTTATTTACATATTTTTGAAGTTCTATGTCTATTGTAAGCTTTATATCATCACCATTTTTTACTCCTCTTGTAATTATTGTTTTCTTTTTATTGCCTTTCTTGTCAACAATATATACTTCATATCCATTTAGCCCTCTTAATTTCTCTTCAAAAGCTTTTTCAAGTCCTACTTTTCCAATTAAACTAGAATGATTATATCCTTTTCCTGCATTTTCCTCTAATTCTTTTTCTGTAATTTCTCTTACATATCCCACTAAATGACTTGCGTCTTCTCCATAAGGATATATTCTTCCGAGCCGAAGTCTTTATTTGTATTCCTGCTATTCTCATAAGCTCTTCTTCTGTTTTACTATCTGTTTGTGATATATTTGCAATTTTTACAAATGTGTTTGTCTTTACATAATCTTTTTCTAAACTACTTTTTATTGATTCAACTGATATTCCAAGTAATCTTGATACCGCTTCTATATCAGCTGTATTATCTTTATTCATTTTACCTGGAACAAATCCAACAGAATAAACCTTACCCTCACCTGCAAGGAGTTTGCCATTTCTATCATATATATTTCCTCTTGTTGTATCTGTTATATTTATTTTTAATTTATCTGTATCACTTAAACCTGGGAAAATCACATTTGAAGTCCAAATTATTTTGTAGTTTCCGTTCTTCACCTTCAAGTCTTATAGTGTTTGCAAATGTTAATGTTCCTGCAATCGTCTCCATTTTATTTGTATATGTAACTTTAATTTTACCGATTGTCCTGCACTTCTTCTTTCATATCACTTACTGTTATAGATCTTGCCTCAATTTGACCATATATTTCTTCATTTCTAGATATAAAATCTTCTTTTGATATAGCTTTTTTGCTACTTTCAGAAATCATATCATACATCTCATCATATTTTTCCTCATTAAGACATGACATATATTTATCTATAACTTTCATTGATGCTGTTAATCCAAATTTTACATTTGTACCTTTAAGTATAAAAATAATTATAGCAATTACAGCCAATAAAAATAGCAATATTTTAGTTTTTCTAACAATTACTTTTCTCTTGCTTTTTTTACCTTTCTTACTCTTTTTACTCATACTCTATTTTCCTTTTTATTTGAAATTTTAGGTATTAATATGTATATTTATCTCGATTTTTTTGTTTTTTTAATTATATAACTAATACTTTCAAAAATCAATATAAAAGAATTATTATACATTCTGTAAAACTATTATTTCTTATGTTTTATCTTTGTCCCTTATCTTTACTATGTCCTCTGCATTTAATTTTCCAGCTCTAGTTATAAGGTTATAGCCATACTTATCTTTTAATTTATCTATTGCTCGATCTAAATCATCTTGTTTTTCATTATCTTTATTATCAAAAAGAGAAAGCTGTTTTTTATCTTTTTCTACTAGATTATCAACTCTCATTCCTATAAGTCTTATAGCTATTCCTTTCATAAACATTTCGTCTAATAATTGTTTTGCTGTATTATATATTTCTTTTGTATTAGAAATTTCACTTTCTAGTTTCTTTTGATGCGATATATCCTTAAACTCCTTATTTCTTAGCTGAACATTTACACTACTTGCAAGCAAATTTTGTTTTCTTAGTCTATATGTTACTTGCTCAGTTAAAGCAAATAATATTTCTTCTAATTTATCTTTTTCTCTTATATCATATGGAAATGTCACAGAATTACCTATGCTCTTTGGTTTTTCACGTATATATATAATCTCTGAATTATCTATTCCATTTGCATATTCCCACATTTGCAAACCATGTTTGCCAAATTTTCTAGTTATCTCTTGTTTACTAGATTTTGCAAGTTCTCCTATCTTATATATCTTCATATTATTTAATTTTGGTACTGTTTTCTTTCCAATCATAAATAACTCAGATACTGGAAGATTCCACATTTTACTTTCTATTTCATTTTCGAATAAAGTATGAACTTTATCTGGCTTTTCAAAATCTGATGCCATTTTTGCAAGTAGCTTATTATGTGCCACTCCTATATTTACTGTAAATCCTAATTCTTTTTTTACTCTATTACTTATTTCATAAGCTTTATTTATTAATGTATCTTTCATTAAATATTCTGTCATATCCATAAAGCATTCGTCTATACTAAATCTCTCAATCTTATCTGTATATTCTAAAAGCATGTTATATAATCTATTTGAATATTCTTTATATACTCTATATTCAGATGGTCTATATACTTTTAGATTTGGACATTTCTTCTTTGCAGAATATATTGTTTCTGCCGTTTTTATTCCATATTTTTTTGCAATCATACTTTTAGCAAGTACTATGCCTGCTCTTCTTTGTTCATCTCCTCCAATAATGCTAGGTATTTCTCTTATATCTATCTTTTCTCCATTTTTTAGCTTTTCTATTGCTGTCCAACTAAGAAAAGCATTGTTAACATCTATATGCAATATTTGTCTTTCCATATGAAAACACCACCAATATAATTATAAAACGGTTGTTTGTATTTGTCAACAATAATTTATTATGCATATTTGTATTTTTTTCTATTTAAAATTAAAAATATTACACTTACAATTAGTGCTAAAATTTCCGCAAATACGACTGAAAGCCAAATTCCATCAAGTCCAAATATTGCAGGTAATAAAAATATCATTATTATTTGGAATACCAAGGTTCTTAAAAATGATATAGCCGCTGAAACTGCTCCATTATTTAATGCTGTAAAGAATGATGAGCTGAATATATTAAATCCACTTATTATATAAGATAAAGAAAATAATCTTATAGCTCTTACTGTCATTTCTAAAAGTTCTAGATCATAACTTACAAATATTCCTGCAAGTACTCTTGATAGTATTTCTGCTGCTCCTGTCATTATAATTGAAGTTACTGCAATAATTTTCAAGCTCTTTTTTAGTAAACTTTTTAATTCATCAAAATTTTCTGCTCCATAATTATATCCTATAATTGGTGCTGTTCCTATTGAATATCCTAGATATGTTCCAACAAATATGAATCCAACATACATTATAATCCCATATGAAGCAACTCCATTTGCTCCTGCATATTTCATAAGTTGCATGTTAAATAGCATGTTAACAAGTGACATTGATAAATTTGTTAACATTTCAGATGATCCATTAGCACAAGCTTGTAATATTGGTTTTAGTTCAAACTTCGCCTTTGTTAATTTTAGCTTACTATTATTTTTACGAGCAAAATATACTAGAGGAATTATTCCTCCGAATGGTTTGGCTTATTCCTGTTGCAATTGCTGCTCCAAATAGACCCATTTTAAATACATAAATAAATAAAAAATCTAATATCATATTTGTAGCTCCTGTAATAATAGAAATTACAAGTCCAAATGTTGGTTTTTCAGCAACAATTAAAAAGCTTTGAAAGCAATTTTGTAAAACAAATGGAACTAAAAATATAATTAATGTCCTTCCATAAATTGTACAATACTCAAGCATAGCTTCATCTGCACCTAGAAGCTTTGATGCAGGTCTAACTACTATAACACCAATAACAGCAAATATAGTTCCTATTATTATTAGTAAGTACACTAACATTGAAAAATACCTATTTGCTCTGTCTCTGTCGCCTTCCCCCAATGTTTTTGAAACTAAAGCACTTCCTCCTGTCCCAAGCATAAATCCTATAGTTCCTATTATCATTAATGCTGGCATTACTAAATTAACTGCTGCAAAAGCTTCAGTTCCAACAACATTAGAAACAAATATGCCATCTACTACTCCATAAATTGATGTAAATATCATCATTATTATTGTTGGTATTGTAAATTTTATTAATTTTTTATATGTAAAGTGTTCTGATAATCCTATTTTCATTTTGTATCTTATGTTAGTATATTTATCTAACATTTACTCCTTTCTTTATTTTCAAACCAATTTTTAATGTATTCTGCAAGTGAAGGGATAATTTCTTTTATACTAATTTCTGAAGTATTTATGCAAAGATTGTAGTTTTCTTTATCTCCCCATTCTAAATTAGAAATTATTTTATGATAATTTTTCCTACCCTTATCTATTTGTATAATCTGATTTTTTATTTCCTTATCTGTAAGATTTTCATTTTCTTTTGATTTTTCATGGCATCTTTTAATCTTTGTTTCCATATCTGCATAAACAAATATATTCATTGGATTATATTCTTCTAGAATAGCATTTGCTCCTCTTCCTACAATAACTAAGTCTCCTTGTTTTGCAATTTCTTTTAATACTTTTGACATAGCAACTAAGATTTCTGTCTGATTACTTTGTAAATTAGAGTATGTAAGAAAAGATCTTGCAAATTTATAAGAATATGGTACCACTCCTTTTTCAGAAGAGTTTGCAACATATTCTTCTGAAAGACCTGTTTTCCTTGCGATTTCAGTTATAATTTCACGGTCATAATAGCCTATTTTTAGTTCTTCTGCAAGTCTTTTGCCAATTTCTCTTCCTCCGCTTCCAAATTCTCTACTAATTGTAATAATTCTATTCATATGCATTCCTCCTTTTAGGTCAAAAAAATAGCCCAATTATTTTTTTAAATAACCGAGCGCACTCAGGCATCTTATTCGACATAAAATTGATAATTCAATTCTTGCGTTGCGACGCAACTGTCCTCCGATGGCTTATATTCAATTACTTAATATACAGTATTTTTTTATTTTTGTCAATACATTTTTTATTCTACTGCTCTAATTTTTATTTCAGTGTTTCTACCATTCATATTAGCACTAAAAATATATATCGGAACATAATATCCTTTTGAGTCTAATAAATAGCTAAGTTTTGCATCTCCAAAACTTATATCTTTTATTTTAATACCTATATTATATTCGTCATACTTAAATTTTCCTTCTAAAATTTTGTTATATGCTTCTTCTTCGCTTATTATCTCTTTACTAGCTACTTTCTTATATTCTATTATATTATTTGTAATCCTTTTTACAGTATTATCTTCATAATATACACAGGCTAAATTCCCATCTATTAATTTTTCTCCTTGAAGTTCCATATCTATTGAAAATGCATAGTTTCCATCTTTTTCTTCCTTAAATGTAGCATTTTCTGGTACTTTTACTCCTATCTTTTCAAGAGCTTTTTCGATTTCTTCTCTGCTTGATCCTGCTTTTACTTTTATTTCTTTTTTATCATCATACGAAAAATTTGAGAAATCTGTGTATGAATATGTTCCCCCCTTATAGTCTATCCATACACTATATCCGCTTTCTTCCTTACTATTAGAATAATATACTGCTGTATTTTCATAAATGTCTATGCGACTTTTGTCTAAAGTAGTTCCCATATTCTCAAATATTTTTTCTGCTATTCTTCTTGTTTCTTCCTCAGTTAATGTCTTTTTATAGAAAATATCTTGATTTGTTCTATCTTTTGAATATTCAGTTTGTTTTTCTATGTTTATATTTTTCATATTAACTTTGTAATTATACTCAATAGGTAAGTTTCCTAATTCTTGGATTTCATATTTTATATATATCAAAGCGAAAAAAGTAATTACAAGTAATATAGGTAAAGCATAAATTGCTATATATTTTCTGTTTTGCTTTTTCATTATGTTTTTGTATATCATAAACAGTAAATACCCAATTAATGTTCCAATTGTATTATTAAATATATCGTCTATTTCAAATATTCCCACTCTAGTTAGGTACTGTATTGTTTCAATCGCTAATGTTACTAAAAAACCAATTGAAATTACTATATAACTTTTCTTTAGCTTGTTTGAATATATAGGTAATAAAAATCCTAATGGAACAAATAATAAAATATTTAAAACTATATTTCTAAATAATGATATTTCCATTTTGTTATATGCTTCTCTATATGAACTAAAAAGATGTAAGTTTGTATTACCATATAATCCTGTGCGATTTAAAAATACAGCACCTAGAACAACAATTATATAAACTACACTTATACTATATAAACCTAATCTTTTTTTGTTTATAGTCTTTTTCCCATTCATTAGTTTCCTATAAATTACTTTATATCCTATAAAAAATAGTACTCCTAAAAATGTAAGCAAAACTACTGCAAGCATTATATATTCTTTTAATAATGAAATTATACTAGATATCTCCATATATTACCCTCTAATTTCTTTCATCCAAATCATAATTTTCGTCTCCAAAAATCTCTGCAATTTTTTGGCCTCTTTTAAATGCCTCTAAATAAAATTGGTCAAGAGTTAGTTTATTTAGATATTCTCCTCTATATACTGGGTTCATCGTTACTGGTCCTCTATACTTAAGCAGTTTTAGTTTTTCTGTTATTGGTCTCCATTTTATCGTTCCATCAAATGGTAATAAATGAGAATCTTCTGTTCCATCATTATCGTGAAAATTTATTGCAAGTGTCCTACTTTGACCAATATAAAATGGAAAATCTTCTTCATTGCTAAATGTATGATAATG
Organism: uncultured Clostridium sp.; assembly: GCA_948466265.1. The sequence goes on from CAOJZU010000006.1 coordinate 14,355, forward strand.
TCCTGAATCAAAACATAATCCAGTGTTATAATCTCTGGCAAACCAATATGCATCTGCTAGAATTTTAGTATCTTTTGTATTTTCAAATGCAATTAGTAAATTCATTCTTCTTGCATATTGTTCAATTAATTTAAGTCTTTGAAATCCTACTTCTCTATTTGAGAGTTCTTCATCTCCACGTTCTAAATGCATTACAATCATTGGTATATGATGTAGCTTGGCTTCTCCAAGATTCTTCTTTATTCTTTTTAATGCTTTATCCCCTTCTTGTCCTTCCTTCCAAAGATTTGTTATGTCTTTATAACTTATATGTGCAAATAATATATTAAGTCCTAATTCCTTACATAGTTTTACTTGTTCTTTTTGTCTGATCTCCCACTTTTTTTCATCATACCACTGAACATATACATCTCTAAACCCTGCCTTTTTTACTGCGTGTATTGTTTCTTCAATAGTTACTCCTTCGTTATAATTTTGAATTCCAATCGCTGGTTTCCTCATTTTATCACCTTCTCTTACTACTTTTCATACTACAAATTTTTATTAATTTAATTAAGTGATTATATTTTACCATATGAGTAATTAAAAGTCTATCATTAAAATAACCTTAAATATTATAATTTTCTATAATATTTAAGGTATATGGCGCATTTTTTGACGTTAATTAATGTTATTTACTATTTTACATATTCATTTAATGGCTTTACTCTATAGTTCAACTCACCAAATTTTTCTGTTGTTACATATCCAGGAGCAAAATTAATTACATCTGGAATTCTATTTACAATACTTGCACATGTTAATTCTACTGTTGCTGGTCTTGCAACAACTATACTAGTATTAGGTTCCCCTTCAATTGTCCATTCATTTTTATCATAATCTTCTTTTGAATATACTTTTCCTATACATTCGCTTTCAATTACAACTCCTTCTTTAGTATTAGTTGTAACAACTGCACTCATTCCTGTTGCATCTCCAGCTTTTACTGTTGTTCCAAGTGTAGACGAAACAATATCTTCTTTATATGTTTGAGGTATACATTTTTGTGTTTGAGATGTTACAGTTAATCCTAATTTAGAACAAAGCCATCCATTTACATTCCACATATATGATGGTGCATATTCTCCTGAATTAATTAATTTTTGTCTTTCCTCATCACTCATTCTATCTACTGATGCAATTTCTTTATCGAATGCATCTAAATCTAAACCTGCTCCATGTGCTTTAGCTAAAGCAATTCCGTAATCTTCAACATTATAGCTTGAACTTCCTTTTATTTTCTTTATAGTTTGTGTAGAACCAGCTATACTAGAAATTAGCTGTCCCCAATATATATCTTGATATCCACTTCCAGTTATTGTACACCCTGTTTTTTTTGCTAAATCATCTATTTCTTTTGTAAGAGTTGGGTTTGAATTCCATGGGTAAAATGCTTCTTCACATGTAGATATTGCATTTACTCCTAATTTTGCACATAACATAAATGCATCTTTTATATCACTTAATAAGCTCATTGTTGTAACTATTGCTATATCAGGTTTTACATTCTTTATCATTTCTTCTGCATTTTCTAAAGATGTAACTTTAACTCCTTTTGGTTCTATGCCCATTATTTCGCCTATATCTTTTCCAATAACATCAGGATTTATATCAATTGCGCCTACAATTTCTCCCCCTTTTTCATAAACATAGCGCATAGTATAAACTGCCATTTTCCCTGTACCAAATTGTACAACCTTTACTTTTCTATCCATCATAAAAATTTTCTCCTTTTCTTCTGATTTATATCAAGATTATACACCATAAACTTAAAATTATGCAATATGCTTTTTAGTTTATGGTGTATGTGCTTTCATATATATTTTTCTTTTCTATTAAAAAAGTAAAGTATAATACCTGCAAATGCAAATGTAATCCCGTAAGTCACTCCTATAACTACCCAATTTCCATCTACTAAGTTACTTCCTGCAATTGTTGAAGATATGATTGATGGAAATCTTGCAAATGTAGAAATAAGTAAAAATTTTACAGGTTTAATTGGAAGCAAGCCTGCAACATATACAAATAAATCTTTAGGCGTTCCTGGTATGAAAAATAATATAAAAAGAATTGTATATACTTTTTTAGGATCAGAAAACATCTTTGAATTTTCTATTTTCTCTATTTTTTCTTTTGATATAAAACTATATAAAAATCCTCTTCCAAATTTTCTAACTGCAAAAAATATGACTACACTACTTAAAAACGCTCCTAAGAATATAACAAACAGTCCACCTATTGGTCCATATGACATACCAGCAAGTACTTCTACTGGCTCTCCTGGCAAAATTGGTAAAAATATTTGAACTACCATAAGTCCTACTATCGTAAATATTCCTTTAGGCCCAAGGCTTTCTATATTTTCCTTAAATGTAGCTCTTCCGTTCTTCTGTCGATATGCTTTTGAATATTGGTAAAAGCTGCACTGTTAAAAATACCATAATTAGTACAAATGCTATTAATACTATTAATTTAAATATCTTAATTTTTTTATCTTTCATATATTTCTCCGTTTTTTTCTTTTAACTTGTTTATTATTATAACATAAGTTTATTAAGAAAAAACATATAAGAAATTAATTTTTTCTTAAATTATATATCTTCATTTACTATCGACTTCATTTTGATATTCAGCAAATTTCAGTTGATTTTTTATGTAAATTATTATATAATATCAAAGAATGTTTGAATCTAACATTCTTTTTTAGATAAACTCTTACTTGATTTTTAAGTATTGTTTATTAAAAATGCATATTGGCAATCAAATAAAAAACGAAAGGTTGGTAAAAACACAATGAAAAAAGTAACATCAATTATCCTTTGTACATTTCTTCTTATATGTCTTACATCTTGTGGTGAACAGACTGAAAGCGAAGACCTTCTGACTGAAGATGATGTTAAGAGTACCACATCTCTTAGTGAAGCATTTAATTATTCATTTACAGAAGGCTATAATACAGGTTTTAAGGAAGGAGTCTCTAGTCAGTCTGTTAAACAAAACGAAGAAACTGATAATCATAAAAAGGAAGCCATTTATTACAAAGCAAAAGATTACTATCTAAATAGTGACTGGGACGGATATCCTACTATATTAGATGGGCACACTATTGAACTTAGTAGAAGTTCCGGCGAAATTCTCATTGATGGATATCTTGTTCATCAAGAGAATTTGGACTTACCAGAAGATTTGGATACTACAGCATTTGATAGTAACTTATGGTATGTTCCTTATTTTGGAAATGCTGTTATCCAAGATCAAGTTTTAAAAATCTACAGGAAAGGAGAACTTTTTACTCTTCCTGGTGGAGAATTGGTTTATGATGGGATCGATCTAAATCATTATACACCTATCAGCTATTTTCTTCGTCCTTATGAAGAGTATAATAAGCTTTTCCTACTTGTAACAGCTGTACCAAATGATGTTCTTGATGAATACGGTATCGAGTATCTTAATGAGCTTGTTGGCGAAGGCTTTCCTTTATACTATAGCGAATGGAATGATACTGATACCCCACTTGCTGACGCAAAACGATATCTGTATGTTTTCCCAAACTCCACTGCTTCCAAAGTTGAACTCGTTTCAGAAGTTAAGGACTGGATGATTTGGCAATCTTCAGGCTCACCTGAAGAGTGGTCGTACACAGATGTGTCTGGTATCAAGTGGAAATATCAAAACTCACTTGAAAATTACGGATTTGTTCAGACTAAATCTTCTACTTTGAACTAACTTTTTTCTTGCCAATTATGCAAAAAGACGCAAAAAGCTTTGCCTTTTGCGTCTTTTATATATATTATACTTTTGTTATATCAACTACATCAATTTCTTCTTCTGTGTTTATATCCTCAATTGCATCATATAAAGCATTTGCTGTATCTAATGATGTGAAGCATGGTACTTTTGATTCTACTGCGAGTCTTCTTATCTTAAATCCGTCTCTGTTTGCTTCTTTTCCCCTTGTTGGAGTATTTATTATAAAGTTAATTTTTCCGAGTTTGTAATAAGTTTGGTATACTCTCTGCACCTTCCCATATTTTTTCAACAACTTTTGCTTCAATTCCGTTATTTCTAAGTAATGCAGCTGTTCCTTTTGTTGCATATATTCCAAAGCCTTTATTATATAGCTTTTTAGCAAGTGGAAGCATTTCTTCTTTGTCTTTATCCCTTACAGTTATAAGAACATTTCCGTGTTTTTGGCACTTGTATACCTGTTCCTATAAATGCTTTTACAATGGCATCTGAGAAGTTTTTAGATACACCTAAAACCTCTCCTGTAGATTTCATTTCAGGGCCTAAACTTGTATCAGCATTTTTTATTTTTTCAAATGAGAATACTGGCATTTTTATTGCAATATATTCACTTCTTTTATAAAGCCCTGTTCCATACCCTATATCCTTTAATTTTTCTCCTAAAATTACTCTAGTTGCAATATCAATTACTGGTAAGTTTGTTACTTTGCTGATATATGGTACTGTTCTACTTGAACGTGGGTTTACTTCTATTATATATACTTCACCTTTGCAAATTATAAACTGAATATTAAGAACTCCGAGTAACATTAAGCTCTTTTGCAATTTTTGTGGTATATTCTACTATTTTTTCCTGATGTTCTTTGCTTATATTTTGTGTTGGATATACAGATATACTATCTCCTGAGTGAACTCCTGCTCTTTCTAAGTGTTCCATAATTCCTGGTATTAATATATCCTCTCCATCACATATTGCATCTACTTCTAGCTCTTTTCCAAGCATATATTTATCTACGAGTATTGGATGTTCTTGTACTGTTTTGTTTATTTCATTAATAAATTCTGTAATTTCAGCATCGTCATAGGCAATTGCCATTCCTTGTCCGCCTAGTACATATGAAGGTCTGACTAGAACTGGATATTCTAGTTTTCTTGCAACTTCTATTGCTTCTGCCACTGTATAAACTGTACTTCCCTTTGGTCTTAAGATATCACAGTTATTCAAAGCTTCATCAAAGAGTTCTCTATCTTCTGCTCTATCCATATCTTCTTCCTGAGTTCCAAGTATTTTTACTCCCATATCTTTTAAAGCTTTTGTTAGTTTTATCGCAGTTTGTCCACCAAATTGTACTATTGCTCCAAAAGGCTTCTCTGTATTTACAACATTTTCTACATCTTCTGGTGTTAGAGGCTCAAAGTATAGTTTATCTGCTATATCAAAGTCTGTACTTACCGTTTCTGGATTGTTATTTATAATTATTGTTTCATAGCCATTTTTCTTTAATGACCATACTGAATGTACACTACAATAATCGAATTCTATTCCCTGTCCTATTCTAATTGGACCAGAGCCGAAGTACTAAAACTTTCTTTTTGTTTTTATCTCCACCTGCTTCATTCTCGTCGTCATAGCTAGAATAATAGTATGGTGTTTCTGCATCAAATTCAGCAGCACATGTATCAACCATTTTAAATGATGCTTCAATTTTGTTTTCTTTTCTTAATTTCTTTATTTCTTCTACTGAAACTTTAGTAAATCTTGAAATTACGCTATCTGTAAAGCCATATTTTTTTGCTCTTCTTAATAAGTCTATACTTAAATTCTGAGTTTTTAATTCTTCTTCCATTTTTACTATGTTTTGTATTTTACCAATAAAGAAAGTATCAATTGTTGTTGCTTCATGTATTTGCTTTTCTTTCATTCCTCTTCTTAAGTTTTCTGCAACTACCCATAAAGTTTCATTGTCTACAGACTTAAGTTTTTCTCTCATTTGCTCATCTGACAATTCTTTATATTTTGGTAAATATAGACAATCTACATTTTCTTCTAGAGACCTTATTGCTTTCATGATACCTGCTTCTAAGTTTTCTGCAATTGCCATTACTTCTCCTGTTGCTTTCATTTGTGTACCAAGTTCACGGCTAGCTGTTAAAAACTTATTAAATGGCCACTTTGGCACTTTTACTACAACATAGTCTAAAACTGGCTCAAAACATGCATAAGTTTTTCCTGTTACTGCGTTCTTTATTTCGTCTAAAGTATATCCAATTGCAATTTTTGTTGCAACTTTTGCAATAGGGTATCCTGTTGCTTTTGATGCTAAAGCTGAAGACCTACTTACTCTCGGGTTTACTTCTATTACTGCATATTCAAAGCTATTTGGGTTTAGTGCAAATTGTACATTACATCCACCTTCTATTTTAAGTGCTGAAATTATCTTTATTGCTGATGTTCTAAGCATTTGATATTCATTATCTGCAAGTGTTTGTGAAGGTGCAACTACTATACTATCTCCTGTATGTACTCCTACTGGGTTAATATTTTCCATATTACATACTGTAATACAATTTCCGCTTAGAGTCTCTAATTACTTCATATTCAATTTCTTTCCAGCCTGATATACATTTTTCAATTAATACTTGGCACACTCTTGATAAATGAAGTCCATTAGAACATATTTCTCTTAATTGTTCTTCTGTATAGGCAATTCCTCCACCTGTTCCACCTAAAGTATATGCAGGTCTAACAATTACTGGAAGCCCTATTTCTCTTGAAAAATTTACTGCGTCTTCTACTGTATTTACAACTTTACTTGCAATACATGGTTCATTTATAGATTCCATCATATCTTTAAATGCTTGTCTATCTTCTGCATTTTTTATACCTTCTGGAGATGTTCCAAGTAACATTATATTTTTTTCTTTTAAGTATCCTACTTCTGCAAGTTCCATTGCAATATTTAAGCCTGTTTGCCCACCAAGGTTTGGTAAAATACTATCTGGTTTTTCTTTTTCTATTATTTTTTTAACAGTTGTAACTGTTAGTGGCTCTATATATATTTTATCTGCCATATGTTTGTCTGTCATTATTGTTGCTGGATTTGAATTTACAAGCACAACTTCTAATCCTTCTTTTTTAAGTTCAACACATGCTTGTGTTCCTGCATAGTCAAACTCTGCTGCTTGTCCTATTATTATTGGACCAGATCCTATTACTAGTACTTTTTTTATTTTTTTATTTCTTGGCATAATAATTTCTCCTTATTACATTAAATTTAGAAATTCATCAAAAATATACGATGTATCTTCTGGTCCTGGACAAGCTTCTGGGTGAAATTGTACTGTAAATATTTTCTTGTTTTTATACCTTAGTCCCTCGACTGTACTATCATTTAAATTAATATGCGATATTTCTGCTTTAGATTTATCTATTGTATCTTCTTTTACATAGTATCCATGATTTTGTGAAGTTATATATACTCTGTCATTCTTTAAATCCTTTACTGGATGATTTGGACCTCTATGACCATATTTTAGTTTTGCAGTTTTTGCTCCAGTTGCTAGTGCCATTAATTGGTGTCCTAGGCATATACCAAGTATTGGTATATCCTCTTTATAAAGCTTTTTAATTGTCTCTATTCCGATTTCACAGTCTTCTGGATCACCGTGGTCCATTTGAAAGAAGTATTCCATCTGGATTATTTTCTATTATTTTCTCACTTGGTGTGTCTTGTGGATATACATACACTGTGCAATTTCTCTTTTTTAATTCTCTTATAATGTTTTCCTTAGCACCAAAATCTAAAATAGCAATCTTTTTATGTCCTTCACCTTCTACATATGGTCTTTTTGTAGATACCATTCCGTACAAGGTTTTTAGGTTTATATTCTTTTATTTCTTTGACGGCTTTATCTATATTTGATATATCACTTGTGATTTTGCCTCTCATTGTCCCATTGTTTCTTAGTATCTTTGTTAACTTTCTTGTATTTATATTTTTAAGTCCTGGCACTTCATTTTCTTTTAAGTATTCTTCTAATTCTTTTACTTTTCTAAAATTACTTGAAATCTCAGCAAGTTCATGAACAAATACTCCGGCTTACCCATACTTTTTTTGATTCCATATCTTCTGGTATTACACCATAATTTCCGAATTAATGGATATGTCATTACAACTCCTTGCGATGTGTATGATGGGTCTGTAAAAACTTTTAAATATCCAGACATTGAAGTATTAAAAACAACTTCTAAGCAAGTATCTTTATTAAATCCTATTCTTTCTCCTTCAAAGATTTCTCCATTTTCCAGTACTAAATATCCTACCATATTTTACTCCTTTGCTCAAAAAATAAGGAGGCTATGCCTCCTTATTTTTAATTAACCATTAATTTGCTTTGCAACTTCTTCTGCAAAGTTTTCTTCTTTTTTCTCTAATCCTTCACCTTTTTCAATTCTAGCAAATTCAATAATCTTTGCTCCTTTTGAAGAAAGCAAAGCAGATACTTTCATGCTTGGATCTTTAACAAATTCTTGATCAACTAAGCAAATTTCTCCATAGAATTTTCCAATTCTACCTTGAACCATTTTTTCAGCTATTTCAGCAGGTTTTCCTTCATTCATAGCTTGTGCTTTTAGGATTTCCATTTCTTTGTTTATTCTATCTTCAGGAACATTATTTCTATCTAAGAATTCAGGACGAGCTGCAGCTATTTGCATACATATATCTTTTGCAAGTTCTTCATCTCCACCTTCCATAGAAATAAGTACACCGATTTTTCCTTCTCCATGAATATATTTTTGAACCATTCCATTAGATGTAAATCTAGCAAATCTTCTAACTGACATATTTTCTCCAATTGTTGCAATTAGTTCAGTTAATACTTCTGTAACTGTTTTGCTATTGTTCTCTATATATTTTTCAGCAAGTAAGCTTTCTACATCTTCTGGATTATTTTCTGCTACTTGTTTTGCAAGATTATTTGCAAATGCTTTGAAATCATCGTTTTTAGCAACGAAGTCTGTTTCTGCATTTACTTCTATAACTGCTCCTACCTTTTTATCATCAGATACATATGCTGTTACAATTCCTTCTGCTGCAATTCTGCTTGATTTTTTAGCAGCCTTTGTAATTCCTCTTTCACGTAATAACTCAGCAGCTTTTTCCATGTCTCCATCTGTCTCAGTTAAAACTTTTTTGCAGTCCATCATTCCTGCACCTGTTTTTTCTCTTAACTCTTTAACTAAATTTGCAGTAACCATCTGTTTTCTACCTCCATATATAAATTATTCTTCAGTTACTTTATCTTTTTCCTCTGCCTTTTCCTCTTTTGGCTCTTTTGCTTCTACTGATTCTTCTTTATCTTCTTCCATTTGGTCATCTAAGCTTAATACTTCTCCTTGTTTTCCTTCTATTACAGCATTTGCCATAACTGTAGCTATAAGTTTTACTGAACGTATAGCATCATCATTTCCTGGTATAACAAAGTCTATATCTTCTGGACTACAATTTGTATCAACTAAACCTACAACTGGAATCTTTAATTTTTTAGCTTCTAATATAGCTGTTCTTTCTTTTTTAGGATCTACTATAAATATAACTCCTGGTAATCTTTCCATTTCTTTAATTCCACCAAGGTTTCTTTCTAGTTTCTCCATTTCTTTCTTTAATCCCATTACCTCTTTTTTAGGTAATACTTCAAATGTTCCATCTTCTTGCATTGTTTCTAATTTTTTTAATCTTTGAACTCTTCTTTTTATTGTTCCAAAGTTTGTAAGCATTCCACCTAACCATCTTTGGTCTACATAGAACATTTCGCATGAGATTGCAGCTTCTTTCATACATTCTTGTGCTTGTTTTTTTGTTCCAACAAATAGAACTGAAGCTCCTTCTTCAACTTGTTCCTTAATGAAAGCATATGCCTCATCAATTTTTTTAGATGTCTTTTGTAAATCGATAATGTGGATACCATTTCTAGCTTGATATATATATTCAGCCATTTTAGGATCCCATCTTCTTGTTTGATGTCCGAAATGAACACCTGCTTCAAGTAATTGTTTCATTGCAACTACTGCCATTTTTTATTCCTCCTTTTAGTTTTAACATCCATAAAGGGTAAAGCACCTATAAAGACCTTTAAGCACTATTTATAGACTAACCTTTATGTGTCTATTTTATAACTTTATAGATTATACCACAGTACACACTAAAAAATCAAGTATTTTTTACGATTTTTTGGTAATATTTAATACTTTTTATTCATATCTTTTATTGGATAAATTATTCTTTTGGAGGATATTTAATGAAATTTAAAAAATGTATATTTACTCTAGTTGTTTCTTTGTGTTTTTGTTTGATTTGCTTAAGTTCTTTTGCTAGCAGTCCATATATTTGGACTAACAATTCTTTTGGGCTTTTAGAAACTGTCTCTGATACTGAAACTGATTTAAAACTTGAATCTGGTGGAGCAATACTTATTGAGCAATCTTCACGGTTCTGTTTTATATGACCATAATTCTCATGAAAAATTTAGACCCGCTTCTGTTACAAAAGTTATGTCTCTACTTTTAATCATGGAAGCAATTGATAACCGGAGAAGTTAAGCTAACTGATAAAGTAACTTGTTCTAAAGCTGCTGCTTCTATGGGTGGTTCTCAAATATGGCTTGAAGAAAATGAATCTTTGACTGTGGAAGAGATGTTAAAAGCAATTTGTCTAAATTCTGCAAATGATTGTGTGTATGCTATGGCAGAACATCTTGCAGGTTCGGAAGAAGAATTTGTAACACGCATGAATAATAAAGCGAAATTGCTTCGGAATGTTTGATACTAATTTTAGAAATTGTCATGGGTTAGACGAAGATGACCATTTAACGTCAAGCTATGATATAGCTTTAATGTCTCGTGAACTTTTAGTAAAACATCCAAGTATTACTAATTACACTACTATTTATATGGATTCATTAAGAAACCGGTGAAACTCGGACTTGTAAATACTAATAAATTGGTTAGAAATTATAAACGGTACAACTGGACTTAAAACTGGTTCTACATCTCTTGCACTTTTTAATCTATCTGCTTCTGCGACAAGAGATCGGACTTTCATTAATTGCTGTTATAATGCATTCTCCTTCAAGTGATATAAGATTTAATGAAGCTCAAAAATTACTTAACTTTGGTTTTTCTAATTTTACTAATATTTCTTTTGGAAATAAAGGGGATAGTCTTCGGAAATCTCAATGTAGATAAAGGTACTTCAGGAGACGTAAATGCAGTGCTTTCAGAAGACGCTTCGTTTTTTATAAAAAAATCTAAATCAAGTAATGTTACTCAGAATGTAACTTTTAGAGAAAATTTGGAAGCCCCTATTGAAAAAGGAGATGTTATTGGAAACGTAACTTATACTTTAGATGGCGAAGTTATAAAACAGATAGATATTGTTTCAGACGATAGTGTAAAAAAGATAAACCTATTTAATATGTCAGCAAAGGTATACCGGAAATTGGTTTAAAATTTTAAGGTAACAAAATAGGAGATTAAGTAGTACATTTATTACTTAATCTCCTATTTTACTTTTATTCTTCTTCATCCCATATAAAGCCTGCTATGTCGTCTTTTTCAAACTGGTAGTCTAGTTTCTTACCATATGCTTTTTCATATGCTTCTTTTTTCTGTTCGAAATCTTTATTCATCATGATTTTTGTGTTTTCTTTTACAGTCTTTTCTTTATCTGGATAAATAGGGGCTAAAACATGTAAAACATATTTTACCTTTTTAAATTCATAATTATCCATCTCATTTTCATCGATAATTTCTGTAAAACAAGAGATTATCGGCACATCATTTTTAGCTGCATAATAATATGCCCCGTGGTTTTAATGGTCTTGGTTTTCTATAATTAAACCACATTTCTTGTTCTGGATATATTAAAATAAAGTTCTTTTTCTTTAACCTTTGAGAGATTATATTTGGAAACTCTCTTCTCATATATCCTATATCTCCACTAATTGGAATTACATCTGCATAGTTCATGATAAACCCGAATTAAGCCATCCATTGCCATATTGGCTTCTTTTCCAACTATAAAAAGAGTTCTTTTCCCTAATTTTTTTGTTAGTTTACGAATTATTGTACTATCTATTGGGTTAAAATGATTATTTGTAATTATCGCTCCTGTTTTTATATGTTCTACTTTTTCTATTCCTTTTATTACTGTTCCCCTATTTTCCATCCACATTGCAATATCCACAGTAACTCTTGCAAGTTCATTTTTTGCTTTATATGAAATTTTTCTTTTATTTACTAAATATTTATTGATAATTTCCTTTTTCTCGCTATTTGTCACTTCTGGGTCATTAACTTCAACTTTAACATTATATTCTTTTTCTTCAGTTGCTTGTTTTATATTATCAATAACTTTCCCCTTATTTTCTCCTATTATCATATTCGAATTTTTTCCCCTTTATCATATAAACTCTTAAATGTAACTTCATGATCTAGTATTTCTAATGCTCTTTTAATTAGATTATCTAAGCATTCCTTATCAGCTTGCTTTTGCTCTTCAGAATAATCTTTTTTCATGTTACAAATCATATCATAAAATTTAGTTTTTTTCGCATATTTCCAAAAATAATTTTCGTATTGGATATTATCATAACACCATGGTTTAAAAAATAGATTATAATGGATAATTTTTGGGTTTTCTAGTTCTTTTCTTTGGTCATTTGGCATAGCGTCCCATTCTTCATTTAGGTATTTTATTTTTCCATTACATATAGCATTTATATAATCTTGGTCTGGTGCAACGCTATCAAAATGATATTTATTTAAAAGTTCTAAAAATTTTGCACTAAATTTTCTTTTTCTCATTTCTTCAATGTTCATAAGTAGCATACCAGAGTTTATATATTCTTCCATTTTTACTCCTACTGCACCTTGTACATATTTAACAAGTGGCTCTATATCTTTTATAGAATTATCCATGCATGCTCCTATTGTATTATCTCCTAAATCCATATTATATAACTTAGAAATATCTCCTTCTATGACTACATCACTGTCTATATATATTCCTTTATCATATTCTGGAAACATCTCTGGGATGAATAATCTATAATAGATAGTTAAAGTAAAATAATCACATCTTAGTTTATTTTCTTTTCTATCAGTAATTGATTCTAGCCCTTTATCCATGCTTACAAATCTTATTCTTAAATTTTTAGTTTCTAGTTCCATTATATCTTGTTTATTTTCTTTACTTAATTCTTGATGTAGAATAATTATTTTGTAATCATAATCTTTAGAACTGTTTTCTGAAATAGATTTTATTGCAACTGATACAAATGGTATATAACTATTATCTATTGCAAAAAATATTGGTATTTCTTTTTTCATATATTTCTCCTATCTTTGTTCATATTTTTGTACTCTTCTAAAATATCGTCGTATTCAAAAATTTTTAATTTACTATGAAGTTTGTCTATATGCCATGGTTTTATTGTAACACTATGAAATATCGGAAACAATCTAAATGTTGTTGTAAAATGCTGAAAAACTGTATCCTTTTTTAGTTTTCTTTGTTCATTATATTTCCTTTTTACAATCTTTTTGTTTTTGATTATTTTATTAATTGCTGATTGGTCTGGCATGAACATTTCTTTTTCTTTACACATCTTTATGCATTTTTTAAAACTTCCTGTTTCTTTAATTTTCTTTAAATTTAAAAGTAATACTCCTGAATTTATATAATCAAATTTAAATATATTGTTTTTAAAAAACCATCTTCCATAGTAGTCTAAAGCTCCGAACAATTTCTAGCTTATCTATATCTTTATAATAAAATTCTCTAGGGTTTTTCCTACAAATTACGTCATTATCTAAATATAAAATTTTATCTGGAAGATTCTCTACTTCGTCTGCATATAGTCTTAACATACAACATGCAGTAAATCTAGTATTTATATTAATAAGTGGTAAATTTTCTTCAAAAATTCTAGTTATATCTATTAGTTTTACAAAGCTTTCGCTATTCTTTTCTTTTACTTTTTTATCTATTTTTTCTATGTCTTCTGTTTTTAGCCCTTCTATTTCTTTTTCACAAAGTTTTGTATTTACAGTAAAAACATAAATGTTTAGTGGCTCTTCTACATGTTTTATCAAGGAGATAATAGAAATATATAGTCCTTCCTTTATATTTTTATCCCCACAATATAAAATATTCATAAGATTAATTCTCCTTTATATATTCTATATATTGGTTCGTACTAAGTTTAGAACGGTCTTTCATACATTCATATATATCATTACAAAGTTTTTCTTGTTTTTCTTTTCCGCTCTAGTGTCATATCTGAATAAAATGGTCCATCAATATATATAGTAATCTTTGGTTTTTTGTTTTGTTTCCCTGTATATGTAGTTGTCATGCAAAATGATGGTACATTTAGTTCTACTGGAAACCTAAATGATGTATTCTCAAATGGTCTAATTCCAGTGTAATATGGCCATAAATGTCCTTCTGGATAGATTATTACTGCATTTCTTTCTTCAATTCTTGTTTTTACAGCTCTATAAAATTCTTTTGTTTTAGATATACTTTCTGGAATAGGAAGTATTCCAAGATATGGAAGAAGTTTGCCGTATAACTTTTATTCCTAAATTCGCAGGACTTGCAATTGTATATATATGTTTTTCTCTGCAAGCAATTGCAGGCGAAAAAACATCTCCTATTTTTTGTGTATGATTTCCATATATAAAGTATCCTGTGTTCTTGTATTTTTTTAAGATATTACTGTTTTCAATTTTGGCATGCAAAACACATCTTAAGTAGATATTTCCAAATATTTTAGCAAAAAAATATGCTATTTTTGCTTTTATTCGATAACCTAAATCTCTATTTATCCATTTGTAATCGTCTAGAAGCTTATAGTTTTGTCCTTTGTTTATTACGACATCATAGTCGAATTTTCTGTAATAAATTTGTTTTTTCTCTTTCATGAGATTATTATATCGTTTTATAAAATTTTTTTCAATGGGATAATATAAAATATTGACTCATAAAAATGAACCCAAATTGTTAAACTTTTTTGTCTAACAATTTGGGTTCACTTCATATTTTAAACATAGCTCCTTAATATTTAAATAAATTTATACTATATCTCTTTTATTAAAACTATCAAACATTGTAATTATCATTAGTATAGCACATACTCCAAGTAAAGATAGAGAAAAGCCTACACTTACATTTGCCATAAAGCCTGATGCATTTTGCATTGCTACATATGATATGTTGTTTGCAAATATTCTATCGGCTAAACCTAGATTATTAAATGGTATGAACTTTAACCAATCTGCAGTTATAAATGCATTTATAAGCTGCATAACGATACCTGATCCAATATAACATGCTATACTTAGTCCAACAGAAAGGGCAGTATTTCTTGTGATGACCGATAGCATAAACGCAAATAACATATATACTAGAATATCTATACAGCTTGCAAAGAAGTAAAGAATTGTATATAAGGTATTTGGTATAGATTTTGCGACACCATTTGAAACATATACATAAATTGTTCCATCTTCTTTGAAGAATAGGTTTCCAAAAACCACACTAACTAGTGAAAGTATTAATGTAACACATATTAAAATTATTAATGCTGACAATATTTTTGAGAGTAATACTTTCCATCTTTTATTTGGTGTAAATAATAAGAATTTTATTGTTCCTTTTGATATTTCAGTAGATATCCCCGAACCTGCTATTATTATCATAAGTATTGATATTAGCCCTAAACTAAATGCTGGTGCAAACATATCGTACATACTTCTTGCTGAGCTTCCTGAACTTAATACTGGTATATTATTCTCTAATCTATATTCTGCAATTTTTAAATTGTTTTCTAATTCTTCTATCTCTTCTATTTTTAATAATTTGCCTGTATTTTGATTTATTCCAGTCCTTAAATTGTTTTTCATTGAAGATATATCTTCATACAAAGAAGATTTCCAATCAAACAATCCTTCTTGTTCTTTACTTATTTCATATTTTTTGCGAAGGTCAAGTAAATAAATTTCATCTTCATATTCTTTTTTAGAAATTTCTTCTGTATCTAACATTTCTTTTTTATTCTTTTTTAGTAAATCTATGTATTCTACAAAATTATCTTTTTTAAGTACTAATATCTTTTCATTTATATGTTTTTCTTTTTCATTTTTTGATTCTACATCCATTAATTCTTCATTTATATATAAGTCTTGTTTTTGTTCTTCTATCTCAGACAAAAGTTCTATTTTCCAACTTCTATTATAATAATATCCATTATAATTCACATTATTTTCTAAAGCTAATTCATAAGTATCAATTTTTGCTTTCAGTCCTGCTATTGTTGTTTTATCATAAATTCCTGTATTTAATTCTATAGACTTCTTCATTGAAGAAACTTCTTCTTTCATTCCTGCTTTCCAGTCTTCTTCGTTTTGAGCAAAATTCATAGGCATATCGTTTAATACCATAACTAAATGTGCAAGACCAATTGCTGCAAGCAGTGAAAGAAAAGCAAGCAATATTAATATTTTAGTTGAGGTCTTTTTAAAAGTTTTTATTGTTTCATTTTGTATTAATTTAATCATTTTCATTTTTTTGACCTCCTTTTTTTCCTTCAGTTGCGTCGAAGAATATATCTTCTAGGCTCTTTTCTTTTTGAGTTACATTATATATATCTATATCATTCTTTACAAGTAATTTTATAACTTCTGGTATATCCTCATAATTTGTTATTATAGATACTTTTTTATCTATAATACTAACTTCATAGTTTTCTTCTTCTAATACTTTTTTAGCAATTGTAGGATTTTTAATCTCTATAATCGTTTGTATGCTTGAAGCATGTTCTTCTTCTTTATTTCCTATATCTTCTACTTTTACAATTTTACCTTTATTTATTACTGCAACTCTATCGCACATAAGCTCCATTTCTGTTAATATATGTGAAGATACAAATACTGCAACTTTTTCTTTTTCTGCTATATCTTTTAGTATATCCCTTAAGTGTTTTATTCCTGCTGGGTCTAGTCCATTTGTTGGTTCGTCTAGTATTAAAAGTTTTGGTGAATGCAGAAGTGTAAGGGCAAGTCCCATTCTTTGCTTCATTCCGAAGTGAATATTTAGATACTTTCATTTTTGCTGCCTCTGTCATTCCAACAAGTTCAATTATTTCGTCTATTCTTTTTTTATCTACATTTCTTAATCTCGCATATAGTTTCAAGTTGTCAATTCCTGACATATATCCATACATATCTGGATTTTCAACAATTCCGCTTGAAATTTCCATTGCTTTTTCAAATTCTTTTTTTACATCATATCCATTTACTTTTATTTCTCCTTCGTCTATTTTTAAAAGTCCGAAGTATCATTTTTATTGTTGTAGTTTTCCCGTGCACCATTTGGTCCTAAAAAACCAAATACTTCACCAGCTCTTACTTCTAAGTTTACATTGTCTACAACTTTATTCTTTCCAAAAAACTTGCTTAAGTTTTTTATTTCTAATATAGTTTCCATATTTTTTCCCTTTCTTTAAGTCTCTATTTACCTAAAACATAACAGTTTGTGTAAATCCTTCTGAATAATCTCTATACTGAAGATCTGCATATACTACTTTCCACTTTCCATCTACATTTTGAAGTGTTATTGTTTCTTCTCCTGTTTCGAAATCTGCCTGTTTTGAAAGTTCTTTATTTTCTTCGCCAGTAGTATCTAGATATTTTACTTGTTTTTCTACTTTTGATGTGAACGTTACTGTTACTTGATCTTCATCAAATACAAATTTCTTTATCTTTTTTATTTCTTTATCAAAATTTGTTACAACAGATGTAAAGATATCATTTTCACTTTCTAAATTACTTTTAATTGCTTCTTTTTGCATTTTTAAGCTTAAATCGTTGTCTATTACTTTTGTTTTCAATTCTTCTTCAAGTTTATCCATTTGACCGAGAAATTCTTCTTTTTAATTCTTCTCCCGCAGCCTTTTTTTGTTCTTCAGAATAGTCTTCTTTGTTATATACTTTCTGAATATTTTCCGGAAATACGCTATATTTATTAATTGTTTCTATATAGTCTTTGCATGCTGTTTCTATATTTGGTTTTTCATTGCTTCTTGAAATTTCGACTGTAACTATGTATATTATTAATGCTACTAAGACTATTACTGTAAGTACAAGCCCTTTATTTATTTTTTTTAGTAATTTCATGTGTGGTTCCTCCTTTATTAGGTTTTATTATATATCTATATCTTTTATTTTTCAACTGATTAATAAATTTTTAAGAAAAAAGGATGAGCAAAGCAAACATAACTTCTCTTATCCTTTTCTAATAAAAATTTTTGTACATTTTCCTAAAATTATTACATAAAAAAATGCCCCGCAGTTGGCCGTATACTATAGAAATTTTATGGACCTGTATATATACAGGTGGGTGCCTACCTTAATACTTCTGGGTTTCTTACATAATTCTCTTTAGCAAGCATACACGCCATATTAAGAGCTCAGGCTCCCATATCCATTACTTTGTAGGTTCTAAAATCTCTATTTTAACTACGTACCACGCAGGGATTCTATTTTTTTGTTATATTTATTTTAACATTTTTTATAGTGTTTTTCAAGTGTTTTTTCATTTTTCATATGTCAATTTATTCTATTTTATGATAATTTTCTCAATAAAGTTCTTGTCTTCATTATATTGTAATTCTATTGTATAGTTTGCTGTGACATCTATTGTATCTGTTAATGCTCCTGTATCATTTATATATGTGTTTCCATTATATTCAATTTTTACTTTTATATCTTGAATTTCATTTGACATTTTTACTTTACCAATTAGTGATCTTACAGAAGACCCTGAGTATTCACCAGCATAACTCTCGAAAGTTGCATTAAATAATTGTATTTCTAATTCACTCATATTTTCTGCTATACTAGCATTTAGCTCATCTATATTTTCTTCCTCTTTGTTGTATCCTAGCACTTCTTTCATACGTTCTATATATTCTACTGCTGAATAATCTACATTATTATATACTATATAATAACTTGTTTCTCCTCCACTTGTTATAGAATATGCATAATCAAACATAACTGGCAATAGTAAGTCTTTTCTTGCATTTATTCCACCATACTTACCATCTTTTGAGACTATTACAACCCCTGTATCACCAACAGTTACTACATTACTTACAACTTTTTCTGTCATTTCTTCAGTTATAACACATCCGTACTGTGTCATATTGTTCACCAGTTATTTTTTCCCCATGTTTATCAAATATATCCCATTTACCATTTGCACAAGCTGGTATTAAATTATCATATAACATGTATTGACTCTTGGCACTATCTGTCACAAAATCTTCACTATTTATTCCAATAACATCATATTCTATATGTATAACCAACTGTTCATTAGAATCTATTACACCAAATTTTGAGTTGCTTTCTACTAGATAGTATCCTAAAGTACTATTAAACACTTTTATATCATCATATTTTACGCTGATTTTTGTTTCGCCTGTAGAATATGTAATTCCTACTTTTTCACTTGAATTTGTGATTATAAATTCTTTTGGTCCTTCAAGAAACTCTATGTTATTATATCTTGGACCTATTATTTCTTCTTTAGTATTAATATTTACTACTCCAAATTTATTTGTCGAATTCTTTGATGCAACTATCATTCCATATATTAATGCCTTTTGATTATTAAAATCATCACTTAATTTATCATATCCATATTTTTGTATATTCTCCTTATAATAAGATACTAAATATGATAATGTTTGTATTTGAAATTTATTTGTTTCCTTATCATAGTAAAATGCCGAATTAAATGCTTGCATAAATCCTTCTGAATCTATATACCATTTATTATCTATCTTTGTTACTGGTACAGTTATTTCTACATGCTCATAGTCTTCTATGCTGTTTGGTGGAGTTTTATTTATTTGGTTTGAATTAAGATAAAATGATGTTGTTTCTGTTCCATCTTTTGCCTCTACATACATTTTTGTAGTATCTTCTGTATTTATCTTATATTCTCCATTATGTGCTTCATATCCAACTAATGGTGCTATATCTTTTATTGATATATAAATATGTCCGGTCGTCCATGAAACGGAATGTATCTTCTGTAAATGATTCTCTCTTTCCATCAACATACAGTCCTAGCTGTGATTCTTTTATATTATTAATTACAACAACAATTGCAATTACTGCTATAATAACAACTAGTATAAGTCCAAGTATTAATGCTGTCATTCTATTTGCTGGATTTCTCTTTTTTAACTTTACTTCTCCATCTTGCTCTATTTTCATTCCATATCCTCCTTTTATTCATTTGTATATCCATACTTTTTATAAAATTCATTTTTGAAATCTAAAAAGTGATCATTTTCTATTTCTATTCTAACTCTTTCCATAAGTTTAGTCAAGAATTTTAAATTATGAATTGAAAGTAATCTTATGCCTAGTATTTCTTCTGCTTTAATCAAATGTCTAATATACGCTCTTGTGTAATTTCTACATGTATAGCAACTGCATTCTGGATCCAGTGGTCCGAAAATCTCTTTCATATGTTTGATTTCTAATTACTATTTTTCCGATTATGAGTTAAAGCAGTTCCATGTCTTGCAATTCTTGTAGGTAATACGCAGTCTCCCATGTCAATTCCTGCAAGTACTGCTTCTATTAAATAATCTGGACTTCCTATCCCCATCATATATCTTGGTTTATTTTCTGGCATAAGTGGAGCTGTATATCTTAAAATGTCTATATACTCTTCTTTTGGCTCTCCTATCGCAATTCCTCCTATTGCATAACCTGGAAGGTCTAACTCTACTAGTCCTTCTAATGACCTCTTTCTTAAATCTTTATAAAAGCCTCCTTGTATTATTCCAAATAATGCTTGTTTTTCTGGGTATTTATGTGCTTCTTTGCACCTTTTTGCCCACCTTAATGTTCTTTCCATTGAATTTTCTGCATATTCATATGTACTTGGATATGGACAGCATTCATCAAATGCCATTATTATGTCTGCCCCAAGAGAATTTTCTATTTCCATTACTTTTTCAGGTGAAAAGAAGTGTTTCGAACCATCTAAATGTGATTTAAACTCTACTCCTTCTTCTTCTATTGTTCTTAAATCCTTTAAGCTAAATACCTGAAATCCTCCACTGTCAGTAAGTATTGGTTTGTCCCAGTTCATAAATTTATGTAGTCCGCCTGCTTCTTCAACTAATTTATGACCTGGTCTTAAATATAAATGATATGTGTTGCTAAGTATTATCTGTGCTTCTATTTCTTCTTTTAATTCTTCTGGTGTTAAACTTTTTACTGTGGCTTGAGTCCCGAACTGGCATAAATATAGGGGTTTGTATATCTCCATGTGGAGTATGTATCACTCCTCTTCTTGCACCCGTTTGTTTACATGTATGTAAAAGTTCATATCTTACAGCATAATTATTCATATGTTAATTTTCCTCCGATTCTTTTTCTTCTGGTTTCTCTATCTCTTCTTGTTCTTTTTTTATTTCTATCAATTCTGATGTGCAATGGCTACATCTCACTGCTTTATATGGTATTTCTGATAAGCAGTAAGGGCATATTTTTGTACTTGGCTCTACTTTTTCTACCTTTTCTTCTTTCTTCTTTGATTTTTTTCTTATTTTACTCATTGCATCTATATTAAGTTTTTCTAACTTTTTGTTTATTTTATTTATATATTTTATTGCTAGGAAAATTGAAAATGCTATAACAAAAAAATTAATAAGAGCATTTACAAAAGAGCCTATTCCTATTTCTGCAACTCCCTCTCCAATAACTATTTTCCACTCTGAATAATCTATATTTCCTGTAAATATTGCTGTAAATGGCATTATTATGTCATTTACAAGAGAGTTTACTATTTTTTGAAAAGCACCTCCTATTACAACACCTACTGCCAAATCCATTGCATTACCTTTCATTGCAAATTCTTTAAATTCTTTAATAAGTGACATTTTTCGCACCTCTTATCTAAAAATAGCGCTAGAGTTTTTGCCACACTAGCGCTTTTTATTATATATTAATTTTCTTCTGGGTAAACACTAACTTTCTTTTTGTCTTTACCTAATCTTTCAAATTTAACAGTTCCATTTACTAATGCGTATAAAGTATCGTCGCTTCCGATTCCAACATTAGTTCCTGGATGTATTTTTGTTCCTCTTTGTCTCATTAGGATATTTCCTGCAAGAACAAATTGTCCATCTGCTCTTTTTACCCCAAGACGTTTAGACTCACTGTCTCTACCGTTCTTAACACTACCTTGCCCCTTTTTATGTGCCATGGTACTCTCTCCTTTCTAAATGTTTATATCTTTTTAGAAATTATGCTTCTTTTTTAGCTGTTTCTTTTTTTGCAGTCTCTTTTTTAGCTACTGGTTTCTTCTCTGTTTTTTCAGCTTTAGCTACTGGTTCAGCTTTTTCAGCCTTTTCTGCTGCTACTTTTATAGTTGTAATTTCTACTTTTGTGTATGGTTGTCTATGACCTTGTTTTCTTCTATAATTCTTTTTAGCTTTATATTTGAAAACGATGATTTTTTTACCTTTACCATGTGCTACAACTTTACCTTCAACTGCTGCACCTTTAACATAAGGAGTACCTACCTCTATTTTCTTATCATCTGATATTAAGATAACTTTGTCGAATTTTACTTTTTTTCCTTCTTCGTCATCTAATTTTTCAAAAAATACTACGTCTCCTTTTGATACCTTATATTGCTTACCACAAGCTTCAATTATTGCGTACATTGCAAATAAGCACCTCCCTTTTTCGTATACTCGCTAACCTTAAAATTTAGGTACCCAAACTTAATTAGGCTTTATGAACCTTGACTTATGCGGTTACAGTTAATTATTTTAACATATCTACCTATATTTGTCAATATTTAACTATAATTTTCTTGTTGCATTCTTATTTTTATTCTATTCCATACATCATTAGTTTTTAAATATTCTTTATAGTGTTTCTGCACATCCTCATCATATTTATCAAGTTCTCCTACTAAACATAGAAAATCATTATTTGGAAATATTTTATCTATTTTCTCTATGCTATTTTTCAGTTTTTCCTTTGCAATCTCTATATCTTTCAAATATGTATTTCTTTGCATAATATACATAAGAAGCGGTTTATATTTTATCCATCCTATTGAAGCTTTTAAAAACCTTTCTCCTATCGCTTCATCATTTAATGATGGTTTTTCAAATCTTTTTGGAAATTTTCCTTTTACAATTCCGGTATATTTTAAAAAGCTATCATGGAAATGATATGTAGGAACTTTTACAACCTTTGCCTCCGAAAGCAAAGTACAAAAGAATGTATCTTCTCCTCTTGCAAATGGTGGATTGTAGAAGGCTGGAATTTTGTCTATATGTGTAAGATTTATACATATTCCAGATCCAAATAACCATGATTTTATACCTACATGTTTTAGTACTATTTTGTCTTTTCCTTCTGTTATATCTGTTTCTGCAAATGCCATCCAATTATCTTGTTCCATATTCTTTTTTATTTTTTCCCAATTTACAGCTTCATTACTAACTGCATCTATGTATTCTTTAAAGTCTTGTTCTTTTACTTCGTCTTTTCCAAATTCTATATATGGTACTGGAGACATATTCCCACATCTATGTCCTACTGTAACATCTGAATATGGTATAACATTTAAGTGTTCAAGTAAATTTTCTTGTTTCTTCCAAATTATTTCTTTTCCTTCACCTTTAACGTTAGCATAAGGATATTCATCATCATCCCAAAAAAGTAAATAATCTATTTTCCTCTTAAGTGCAAAATACATAATTGCGTTTCTTGCTCTTGCATATCCTGTGCCTAATATTAAATTTACCTCACTTTTACTTAAATTATATCTTGATTTTAGAATTTTCTTTTCTTCTTCAATATCTTCTGGAGTTATATATTTTATATGTATTTTTCTATAAACATCATCTTTAAGTGTATAAAAATCTTTTCTTTCTGTATTCTGATATTCCAAATCATATAGTATAAATATTGTAAGGTGAACTTCTTCTGGATAGTCTTTTAATTGCTCTATCATATCTTTATAACAATTATTTATAATGTTGCATATATTAGTTCTTCCTGTTAAAAAACCTATTCCAAATTCTACTGGTTTTGCCATTCTTTCACATTCCTTTATCTTTAATAATCTAAAATACTGCTTTTTAAGCACAAAGATATATTGACACAGAAATTTTTACATTAACTTACTGTGCAATATTTACATTTTTTTATATAATTCCAGAGTATTATAGCATAACATAATTTTTTTTGCAAGTTTTTAATTTTTATTTAAGAATTATATTGAATTTATTTGTTTTTTGATATATGATATAAATATTATTATACAAAGGAGGAAGTTTTATGGCAAAAAATGATGTAAATAAGGATGTAAATAAAACAAATAGTAAAACTACTAAAGTTAGTAGTGAAAAAAGAACTTCTGCTAATAAAAAAATAGAGAACTCAAAAAAAGTTACAGAAAAAAAAGAAATAACTCCAAAGAAAAGTTCTACATCCAAAAAGTCTACTGCAAAAAAAAGTACAGTAGCTCAAAAAACTGTCGCTCCTAAGAAGAGTTCTTTAAATAAAAAATCAGAAACTATTAAAAAGACTTCTTCAAGAAAAACTTCTTCTAAATCTACTGCAAAATCTATGATTGCAGAATATTACGATTTACCTTATAGATATAATCAAACTATAGTTAAAATTCTAGCTCAAACTCCAACTACTCTATTTATTTACTGGGATATTTCAGATGAAGATAGGAACTCTTTAGTTAAAATATATGGTGATAGTTTCTTTAATGATACAAGACCTATTCTTTTGGTTCATAATTTAACTCATGATTATACATTTGAAATAGAGATAAATGATTTTGCAAATAGTTGGTATATAAGAACTGTAGAGCCTGATTGTACATATACTATAGAACTTGGTAGAAAATTTAATAGTAATTCAGATGAATATATCTACATTAATTCTTCAAATAATATGGTATCTCCAAATAACCATATATTATTTGAAAATGCAGACTTAGGTAATGTTTTATTTAGAAATGTAAAAACAAATAAACTTTCTTCTAAAAATTTTGGAGATTTAAGCTTTATAAATAATATAGATAAATTATATGGAAATATTTATGATGTATATAGTGCTTTGTATAATAATGGAGAATTAGATGACTTAAGCTCACCTTCTTCTGGAGAGTTTTATTTAGATCAAAAGAAAGAGGAAAATACAAATGACTAATAATCCAAAAGGATATGTAAGTTTTATATTACATGCACATTTACCTTTTGTGCATCACCCTGAAAGTGAAAATTATTTAGAGGAAGAATGGCTTTTTGAAGCAATTTCCGAAACATATATACCATTACTTATAAATTTTAAGAAATTAGAGGAGGAAAAAGTTGACTTTAGAATAACTATGTCTCTTACTCCTCCTCTTCTTTCTATGCTTGCAAGCCCTCTTCTTCAAAAAAGATATATTAAATATCTAAATAAGCATATTGAACTTTGTAAAAAGGAAGTAATTCGTACTAAAGATAATTCTAGATTAAATGATTTATCTAAATATTATTTAGATAGATATAGCAAGGATCTACATATTTTTAGAGATATTTATAATTGTAATATAATCCAAGGTTTTAAATATTTCCAAGATATAGGTGTTTTGGAAATAATAACTTGTGGCGCAACTCACCGGATACTTCCCTATTTTATATACTAATCAAAAAACTATTAAGGCACAAATTGCAGTTCGGTGTGCAAACTTATGAGAAATATTTAGGAAGAAAACCTCGTGGAATTTGGCTTCCTGAATGTGGATATGTGCCAGAGGCTGATAAATATTTAAAAGAGTTTGGTATAGAATATATTATAACTGAATCTCATGGAATTCTTTATTCAAATCCAATACCTGTTTATGGTACTTTTTCACCTATTGTATCTCCTGGTGGTGTTATTGCTTTTGGACGTGACCTAGAATCTTCAAGGCAAGTTTGGAGTTCAGTTTGTGGTTATCCTGGCGATTACAATTATCGTGAATTTTATAGAGATATTGGATATGATGCTGATTATGAATATATAAAGCCTTATATTGCTCATGATGGTGTTAGAGTAAATACTGGTATCAAATATCATCGAATTACTGGAAAAACTGAAGATAAAGATTTGTATAATGTAAGATGGGCAATGGATTCTGCTGAAAAGCAAGCAGGACACTTTTTCGATTCTAGAGAAGAACAAATTTCAAATCTTGCTGGATTTATGAATACACCACCTATCATTCTTTGTCCTTATGATGCAGAACTTTTTGGTCATTGGTGGTATGAAGGTCCTTACTGGCTATATGTTTTGTTTAAAAAAATTTATTATGATAAATGCAATTTTAAATTAATAACTCCTGGAGAATATATTGATAGATTTCCTGAAATGCAAGAATGTACTCCTTGTCGTTCTAGTTGGGGAGCCAATCGGATATAGTGAAGTATGGCTCAATGAACTTAATGATTACGTGATCCGTCATCTTCATAGGATTCGGTGATAAAATGGTAGAACTTGCAAATATTTTTAAAGATGAAACTGATACCCTAAAAATTTCAGCTTTAAATCAATGTGCAAGAGAACTACTTCTTGCTCAAAGTAGCGATTGGAATTTTATTATAACAAATGGAACTATGGTAGATTATGCAAAAAGGCGTATAAAAGACCATGTTGGTAGATTTACTAAATTATATAACCAGTTAAAGATGAATACTATTGATAAAGAATTTTTAAAAGATATATCAGAAAAAGATGCTATTTTTCCTGATATTGATTATAAAATATATATATAGTTAATATAAATTAATCAAAATACAAGCTCGCAAAAGACTTCTTTAGAATAAGATAATGTATAAACCTATTTTTTTGAGGGATAATACATTTAAAACACAAATTCAAAAGGAGGTCTTTTTTTGTGAAGTCGTTATGCATAAAAGAAAATAATAGCGAAGTAATTAGCTTCATAAATGATAAGCTTTCAAAATTAGACCTAAATTCATTATTTGTTAAAAATACTGAATTTAAGATATACAAAAATATAATTTTGCATTCCAAAATGGAAGATATAGAAACGTTTTATGATAAGATTTCTTCTATATTAACTGATACTATAATTTATTTTTATCAAAGAAAACTTTTGAAGAGAATTTTAGAATATAATTATTTTTACTTTAATTCGCTAGAAAAAAAGAAAATCATAGAATTTGCTATGTCTTTTATTGAAAGTGACATTATAACTGAGGAAGATAATTTCTTCGCAGTTTACACTTCAGTACTGGATTATATAAAAACAAATAAGTCTATTGTTTTAGAGGGATTTGTAAATTTTAGACTTTCAAATTATATGAAAAACTTAGATTATATAATAGATATTGCTGTAAACAAGTTTATAACTGATAAAGAATATTTAGAGTTTGTAAATATGCTAAAACTATATATTACACTTACTCCATCTAAAGCTTCTTTAACTCATTTAGTATACTTTGGTGGAGAAAGTATTTTACTTGATAAAGATAAAAAAATTATACCATTAGATGATGATAGTTTTAATATGAAATATTTATCTGATATAAGTTTTTCTTCAAATGATTATGCACTAAATGCTTTATTAAGCATGCCACCTAAGAAGCTTGTAATTCATTTGATGGACAAAAATTCTAATGATGAGTTTATTAATACTCTAAAGCTTATTTTTGAAAACAAATATGAAATTTGTTCTTCATGCGAGTTATGTAGGTTATATAAGATTGGGTTTAATTAGATAAGTTAGACTTCTTTATAATATTTTTAATCACATCATATACTTCATTCCATGTATTTACTTTTATAATGTTATTTCCAATACAATTAACATTGTATATCTCTTCAAATGCAATTACTGGTATGATTTGAGATACTGCTTTTATATTTTGTGGTTCATCATCTATTAAAACATCTATATTATTATCAATGCAAAATTGTTTTTTGTCTTTTTGAATTATTAACTCGTCATACTCAACACTATTTTTCTTCAAATATTTTTGTGTTATTTCATATATATTTGTAGAACCGATTTGTTTCCTTGCTGTTATGATATAAATAGTATTACCTTCTTGTTTTAATCTATGAATAATTCTATTAGCATTTTCTTTTAATTTTGCTTTCTCTCTTGCTTCATTTAAATATTTTATACAAAAATCTATTTTTTCTCTTTCTGTCCATTCATATAAGTTTGCAACTGCAAACCCTTTTTCATTCATAAGTAAATTTCTTTTTATAACATTCTCGTTATATTCTTTACAATATATTTTTAATACTTCTAATAAATCTGTTATTGTATTATCTAAATCAATTCCTATCTTCATTTTTTACTCCTACATCTAATATTAAGGAAAATTTATTTCTAATTGCTTAATAATGTCTTCAATATTTATGTCAGTTCTATTATTTTTTTAATAAGCTCGTTATCTACTATTTTATTAATTCCAAAGCACTTTTTACCCAAATCTTTTATTGAAGCACCTAAATGATACATTTCCTTATTGTCTATGGCAATAAATCTATCGTGAAATTTATTAGTTCTTGCAAGCTTTAAAGTAGGATTTTCTTTATTAAATTTTTGAATATCTATGTTTTGAATATTACTCTTGTTAGATGTTAAAATAATTACCTCAACATTCTCCTTTTTCTTTACCAACATTTTCAAAATACTATCATCAACATAATTATCTATTATTAAAATCTTAGTATTTGCCTTCTTTATAATATCTATTATTAAGCTATAACTCTCGTAAATTTGTCCATTAAAAAATATCCTTTGTTTTATATTTTCTTCTAATTGCAAAGTATTAAAGATTTTATCAAATTTCTTATCATGTTCTAGTAATTTATATTCTATATTTGTTAATCTTTCAAATACTTGTCCATTAAGCATTAAAAATTTTCTCATTTCTACAAATGCTTTCATAATATTTACACTAACACTTATTGCAACATCACTTTTTAACAATGCTGATAACATTGCAATACCTTGCTCTGTAAATGCATATGGTAAATATTTTCTATGTTGCCCTCTTCCATTATTGTTTAAGGTGACAAATTGGCACCTTAAAGATTTAAATTCACTTTCATTTAATTGAAAGCAAAAATCCTTTGGAAATCTTTCAATATTCCTTTTTACAACACGATTTACATATTTTGTTTCACAATGATACATGTTTGCTACATCACTATCTAACATCACTTGCTTTTCTCTTATTGTATAGATTAAGTTTTTGATATCCTCAATTTCTAATTTATTTTGGACTATTATTTCATTTTTTTCTTCCATACTTAACTTCACATCCTTTAAAGTCTATATTAAATAGTTTAAAACAGTTGTTTGGTAATGTCAAGTATTTTTTTGTTTTTTTATAAAATAATCATTGCATCTCCAAAGCTGAAGAATCTATATTTCTCTTTTACTGCTTCATTGTATGCTTCTAGCACAAACTCTCTTCCTGCAAGTGCTGATACTAGCATTAAAAGTGTTGATTTTGGTAGGTGGAAGTTTGTAATTAGTCCATCTATACATTTAAATTTATAACCGAGGATATATATATATACTTGTATCTCCTTCACATTCATGCACATATCCTTTTTCGTCTGAAATACTTTCTAATACTCTACATGATGTTGTCCCAACTGAAATTACTCTTTTACCTGTTTCTTTTGCATTATTTATTTTTTCTACGTCTTCTTTTTTTATATAGAAGTGTTCTGAATGCATTTCATGTTCTTCTACATTTTCTGTTTTTACTGGTCTAAATGTTCCAATTCCTACATGTAATGTTACTTTTGCGACAGATATTCCTTTATCTTTTATTTTATTAAGTAGTTCTTCTGTGAAATGAAGTCCTGCTGTTGGTGCAGCAGCTGAACCATCATTTTTTGCATATATTGTTTGATATCTTGATTTTTCTTTTAGCTCTTCATGTATGTATGGTGGAAGTGGCATAAGTCCTATTTTATCTAATATTTCATTAAAAATACCATCATATGTAAATTCTACTTTTCTTGTTCCACCTTCCATTATTTCTAAAACTTTGGCTTTTAAAATTCCTTCTCCAAATATTATTTCTGTCCCTGGTTTTAGTTTATTTCCTGGTCTTACAATACTTTCCCATATGTCCCCTTCTATTTGCTTTAAAAGTACAAATTCAACATTTGCACCTGTTTTCTTTTTTCCGATAAAGTCTTGCTGGTATTACTTTTGTATCATTTATAACTAAGCAATCTCCTGGATTTAAATATTCTATTACATCTGTAAAAGTTTTATGTTCTATTTCGTTTTTTTCTCTATTTAATACCATAAGTCTTGATGAATCTCTTTTTTGAATTGGTGTTTGAGCAATAAGTTCTTCTGGTAGATTGTAATCAAAATCTGTAACTTTCATTTTTATTCCTTCCATTAAATAATACATTAATTTTAAAGTCCGCACCAGGGAGTTTCTAATAATATATGCCTACTTTTTATTTACATTAATTAATATTTCTCGAATCAATTCGTATCTTTTACAAACTGCTTTAGGCACACTCTTCTCTATGTAAGTTTTATTGTCTTCTATAAAAGCCCCTCTTATCTTAGTTGATGACACTGCATTAAACATTTCGTTTCTTTCGAATAACTTCAAATTTATTCTTTTTCTTATGTCTTTATCTTGAAACCAGTCTTCTATTATTTCTGGCTCGTCCGAAAAATACATTGTAAAATTCTTTTGATTTGCTATCCCGTACCACATTATAATATAGATATCTTCCCCATTCTAGGTTCGATGGCATATCTGTTTCTTCTGTCCAGTCTGGAAGATTATTTACTGTTATTTTTTGTTTTTCTTCTTTTGTAAAATCATTTTCTAAAGTTTCTTCTAAAATCTCTCTTCGTATATTTACTTCCATAGGGTTTCTTGCTGTTTCCTTTTTATTTGCACTTCCTATTAAAATTATAACCCTATCATTTTCTGATAAGGCTTTTTTTATCATACCAATATGCCCAATATGAAGTGGTTGCATTCTAGATAAAAATACTCCAACTCTTTCTGCCATTCATTTTCCTCCTAAAATATCCTCATAACATCATTATACATAACAACTATTGAAAGTCCTATAATAAATGCAAACCCTAGCATTTGTATTTTTAGTGATGTTTCTTCTTTTAATGGTTTTCTCTTTATCAATTCTATAATATATATTAATACCTTTCCTCCGATCTAGTGGTGGAATTGGTATAAGGTTTGTAATGCCAAGTGATAAAGATATTATAGAAAGTAAATATATAAAGTCTGTAATTCCTGATGTCTTAGAAACTATGCTTGCAATTCCAACAGGTCCAGCCAAATCGTCCATGCCAGCCCTACCTGTAATCAATGTTTTTACGCTATCAAAAAGTGCTCCTATAAATCCAATTGTATTCTCATAAGCAACTTGCAATCCATAGTGTACAGTAACTAATATAAAATATATAATTAACCCAAATGCTATATTTATAACTGGACCTGCTAAAACAATGGCTAATTTTTTCCAAAAACTTGCTTTGCTAAATGAGCCGTTCCTTGCTTGAAAATTCGTCTTCGCCCTCCATACTTACATATCCCCCGAAGAGGTATAATTCTTATAGAGTAAGTCGTATCTCCTTTTTGTTTACTGAAAATTTTCTTACCAAAGCCGTACAGAAAATTCGTTTACTCTTATTTTGCAAAGTTTAGCAGCCACAAAATGACCGCCTTCATGTATAACTACTAATACTCCAAGCATAATTATAGTTTTGACTATTCCAATTAGTATACTCAAAAGTTATTTCCATCCTTTCTAAAGACTTATAAGCAATATATATGCTACTGGTGCTATAAATATTATACTATCTATTCTATCTAGCATTCCGACCATGTCCTGGAATTAGATTACTATAATCTTTTATTTTATTGTACCTCTTAATACTAGATGCTGCAAAGTCTCCGAGCTTGAGCTAATATACTTAGTATTAATGATATTAATATAATATATATATATGATATATTTGCATGGAAATATTTATTACATATTACTGTATAGATAATAGATATAATCACTGCTCCGTATTGCTCCAGAAATGCAGCCTTCTATTGATTTATTTGGACTTATTTTACTAAATTTATGTTTCCTTGTATTAAAGAATTTTCCTCCTAAGTATGCAAAAGTATCAGTCCCCCAAGCACATATTAATACATACCATATAAGAAATGTTCCTTCACATGAAGCACGCAACATTGGTAAAAATATTAAAAATACTGGTATATAAAGTATTCCAAACATAGTTATTGCTCCGATCAACAACTGTTGTTTTCATTCCTGAATTTAGCACATGAAAAAATACTATAAAAACAGAAAATATTATAAGAATAAACATCATATTAAGCATATCCGCATTTACATCTATTAGTGATGATTTTAAATGCAACAATCTAAGTACTCCTATACTTAAACATGTTAAATATCCTATCCATTTGATAGGTTTTGCATCTATTCCTTTTTCAAATGCATCATAAAATTCTTTTAAGCTTATTAGTGCAATAATTCCAAAAAATATGTCTATAATCACAGTATTTCCAAAAACTATAATTCCTATAACTGCTGGAAGTCCAATTACTGTTGTTAAAACTCTTTTAATATCCATAGAATTTATTTTCCTCCATATTTTCTATTTCTATTTTCATATATTTTTATTGCTTCTTCTAAATCATTTTCTGAAAAATCTGGCCAATATTTATCGCTAAAAATAAATTCTGAGTAAACAAGTTGCCAAGTAAGGAAATTGCTAAGTCTAATTTCGCCACTTGTTCTAATTAAAAGATCTGGATCTGGTTCATCTTTTGTATATAAATAATTCTCTACTAAATTTTCATTTATATCCTCTATACAAATCTTACCTAAAGATACATCTTCTGCAATTTGCCTAACTGCTCTTGTTATTTCGTCTCTCCCACCATAATTAAATGCTATACATAGTTTCGTACCTGTATTATCTTTTGTTTTATCTATTGCCTTTTTTATGCTTTCTTGCAATGCTTCTGGAAGAGTTTCTATATGTCCAAATATTTTTATTTTTACATTTTCTGTATCCACAGCTTTTGCTAAATCATCTAAGTAATTTTTAAACAGAACCATTAGAGCTCCTACTTCTTCTTCACTTCTTTTCCAATTCTCAGTAGAAAATGCAAAAACAGTAAGGTATTCTATCCTTAATTTATTTGCATGCCTTGTTATTTTCTTTAGTGTCTCTGCTCCCTCCTTATGTCCAAGCTTTGTAGTTAATCCGTGGGATTTTGCCCATCTTCTATTTCCATCCATTATTATTGCAATATGCCTTGGCAAGTTATTCATTACTTCTACCTCATTTTTCTCTATTTTTAATGTATAATGCGAGCTTCTTTAAAAAATCTGCTTTCTCTCCAAATTTCTTTAGATTTTCTATACTACCATTTGTCATATCTTCTAATATTTCTTTTGATTTTTCTATTCCATATTTTGTAACAAATGTTACTTTATGTTTTTCTCTATCATTTCCAACAGGCTTACCTAAAACTTTCTCGTCTCCGATTTCTGATAATATATCATCTTTTATCTGGAAGCTAAGTCCTATACCTTCTGCATAAGATGTAATATCTTCCAAATCTTTGTCTGTTGCCCCAGCAAGTATTCCTCCTATTCGGCAAGCTGCTTTTATAAGGGCTCCTGTTTTATTTTTATGCATATATTCTAGATATTCATTTGATATTTCTTTTCCTTCAAATTCAGTATCTACATATTCTCCTGCAATCATTCTATCTACTGCAAATGTAAGTTCAGCAAATGATCTTATCATTTTATCCCTTATATCGTCATTTTCATTATTTAATAAACTTTTACTTATAACCATATATGCATTATTTAAAAGGCTATCACCTGCAAGCAATGCTGTTGCTTCATTAAATATTTTATGATTTGTAGGTTTTCCGGTGTCTTAAATCATCATTATCTATAATTGGTAAATCATCATGTATAAGTGAAAAATTATGTATCATCTCCATTGCTATTGCAAATGGAAAAACCGTCTTGTAATCTTCTTTAAATAATTTATATACTGATATCATAAGTACTGGTCTTAATCTTTTTGCTGAACTGATTAAACTATATTCTGCCGATGAATTTAATAATCTTTCAGGACATTCGTTTTTTCTTACATATTTTTCAAGTTCAACATTTATGATATCTACATACTGTTTTAATTCTTCCTTAAAATCCATTAATCCTTATCCTTTAAAATTTCTTATACACTCATAATCTCTTTTTCTTTTAAGCTAAGTATTTCATCAATTTTTTCTATTTTTTTATCAGTTAATTTTTGAACTGTATTTTCTGCATTTTTCAAATCATCTTCTGTAATATTTCCATCTTTTTGTTCTTTTTTAGCTTTATCTAGACCTTCCCTTCTTAACGAACGAATAGACACTTTTGCTTCTTCTGCAATTTTTTTGATGTCCTTTGCTATCTCTTTTCTTCTTTCCTCATTTAACTCTGGAAATGCAAGTCTTAAAACTTTCCCATCATTATTTGGAGTAATTCCAATATCTGATGCAAGTATAGCTTTTTCTATATCTTTTAGCGCTCCCATATCCCAAGGTTGAACAACTATCAATCTTGCTTCTGGCACAGATATTCCGAGCCACTTGACTTATTGGTGTCTCTACTCCATAATATTCTACTTTAACTTTATTAAGTATTGCAGGATTTGCTCTTCCTGCTCTAATTTCTGAAAAGTTTTCTTGCAAAACACTTATTGTCTTATCCATTTTGTTTTCAATTTCACTAAAATCCATAAAAATTTCCCTCTACTTTCTTTTTTGTTTTTTATTCTACTACAGTACCAATATTTTCGCCTTTAATTATCTTGACTATGTTTTCAGGTTCATCTATTCCAAATACTCTAAGAGGTATATTGTTATCTCTACATAGAGATGTTGCAGTTGAATCCATTACTTTTAAATCTTTATTTAATATATCTAAATATGATATTTTATCATATTTAACTGCAGTCTTATCTATTTTAGGATCTGCAGAATATACTCCATCTATTGTTTTTGCAAGTAGGATTACTTCTGCGTCTATTTCAGCTGCTCTTAGAGCTGCTGCTGTGTCAGTGGTAAAATACGGATTTCCTGTACCACAAGAAAATATTACAACTCTTCCATTTTCTAAATGCTTTATTGCTTTTCTTTTTATGTATGGTTCAGCTATTTGTCTCATTTCTATCGCTGTTTGCAATCTTGTTTTTATCCCTCTTGCTTCTAATGTATCTTGAAGTGCAAGTCCATTCATTGTAGTTGCAAGCATTCCCATATAATCTGATGTTGTTCTTTCCATCTGATGTCCATACTTTCCTCTCCAAAAGTTTCCTCCTCCTACTACTATTCCAACTTGTACACCCATATCAGCAACTTTTTTTACTTCATCACAGATTTTTCCTATAACATCTGCATATACACCTGTCTTATTTTCTCCTGCAAGTGCTTCTCCACTTAATTTTAATAAGACACGTTTGTATTTTACCTCTCCCATTTTTCTTCCTCCAAATATAATTTTAAATTATTGTATCATATATTCTTAAATTTTTGTTAACTTTTTTAAAATTTATATAAAAATATTTATTAGCTATACTAATATATATTATTTGCCTCTATAAATTCTATTACTTCCTTTGGAATTATATCTTGATTTGCCTTTTCTTTTCTCCATAAGTTCCTAAATTCAGTTGCACTCTTTTCTTTATAATCTTTGTTTTCTATAACTTCAATGTTTGTATTTCTCAGAATAGAATTATTTGCTATATATTGTTTCAAATTTATTTTTTCTCTTTCAAAAACAATATAATTATACTCACTTAAACTTTCACTTTCTTTCCATTCTAGTAATTTTATAAAATTATCTGCTCCCATAAGAAAATACTTTTCTTCATTTGGATATGTTTTTTCTATTAATCTAAAGGCATCTATTGTATCCAATTTTTTATTTACCTTTATTTCTATATCTGAAACTTCAAAGCTTTCTTCTGCTTTACATACAATTTCTAGCATTTCATACCTATATTTTGCCTTTGCAAGTCCTTGTTTTCCATAAAAATCTCCCATAGGAATAAATATTATTTTATCTAATTTACATTTTTCTAAAGCAGTCTTTGCTAAAGATATATGTGCATTTGTTGGTGGATTAAATGAACCCCCAAAAAAACCAATTCTCATAATATTTCCTTGACCTCTTTAAATATCTCTTCTCCAATATCTTCTATGCTTCTTATCTCTCCATTTATTGTACATTTTATTTCATTCCAATTATAATCTCTTGCTAACTTACATGCAGCTTCATAACTTTCTTCAAGATGTTTTTTATCTCTCTCATGTATGTCTTTTGGTGCATTTTTGTCAAATTTATTTTTTCTATTTTGTATAAGCCTTTCTACACAGTCTATTGGCATATTTAGAAAAAATATTTTATCCGGAATAGGAATTTTATATATATTAAATTCTAAATCCCAAAGCCAATCCAAGAATTTCTTTCTTTCTTCCTTGTCCTTTATCTTTCCTGCTTGGTGCACCATATTAGCTGTTGTATATCTGTCTGCAAGAATTAAACCACCATTTTTGTAATATTCTTCTAAATCTTTTTTATATGTAGCATATCTATCAGCAGCATAGAAGGTTGATGCTATATATGGACTTACATCTTTCGCATCTGTTCCAAATTCTCCTCTTAAATACATTTTTACAAGCCCAGAAGATTCTGATTCGTAATTTGGAAAATCAATTCTCCTAAATTCTATATTTTTTTCTTTTAATTTACTTTCTAAACACTTCATTTGTGTTTCTTTTCCACTACCATCTGTTCCATCTATTACTATTAGTTTCCCTCTTTTTTTCATTCTTTTCTCCCTTTATCCAAACAAAGTACATATGAACTAAATTTCATATGTACCTTTGCTAAATCCTATTTTTTCATTCTTTCTTTGATATATTCTACTTCGGTTTCTTTATCTAGTCTTACAAAAAGTGGTTCTCCTTTTTCTATAACTCTAATATCTCCACCTAAAATATCATATTTCTTCAAAGTTTCCCATGAGCTAAATTCTTCTTTATTTATTCCAAGTTGTTTCAAAATTTCAAGTGATGTCTTTTCCATTATAGGCTTTAGCAATATTCCAATTTTTCTTAAGTTTTCTGTTAAATGATACATAACAGAACCTAATTCTTCTACTCTTTCTTCTTTTGCTAAAACCCAAGGCATTGTCTCATCAATATACTTATTAGTAACTGATATAATTTTCCAAATCTCTTCTAATGCAGTATTTATGTGATAACTATCAAATGCTTCTTCTACATTTAAAATCAATTTTTCAGTTTCTACTTCTAAAGCCTTATCTTGTTCATTTACACATCCATTATATTTTGGAAGTTTTCCTGCAAAATATTTATTTATCATACCTATTGTTCTATTAAGCAGATTCCCAAGGTCATTACATAAATCAAAATTAAATCTTTCTACAAATCCTTCTGGTGAAAATACTGCATCTTGCCCAAATGAGAATTCTCTAAGAAGAAAATATTTTGTGCTATCAAGTCCATACTTCTCTATAAGCATTTCTGGATATACAACATTTCCTTTTGACTTAGACATTTTTCCGGTCCTTCATCATTATAAATCCATGTGCATATATTTTTTTAGGAAGTGGTAAATCTAATGCCATTAAGAATATCGGCCAATATATAGCATGAAATCTTATGATATCTTTTCCAACAATTTGTAAATCTGCTGGCCAGTATTTTTTAAATAGTGTATCATTATCTGATTCATACCCAAGTGCTGTTATATAGTTTGTTAGCGCATCTAACCATACATATATAACATGCTTTGGATCTTTTCTTACTTTTATTCCCCAATCGAAGCTTGTTCTTGTAACACATAAATCTTCTAGTCCTGGTTTTATAAAGTTATTAAATAGTTCGTTTTTTCTAAATTCAGGTTCTATAAAATGTGGATTTTCTTCATAAAATTTTACTAGTTTATCTGTATACTTCTTCATATTGAAAAAGTAAGCTTCTTCCTTCATTTTCTTAACTTCTCTACCGCAATCAGGGCATTTGCCGTCTACAGTTTGAGTTTCTGTAAAATAGCTTTCACAAGGAGTACAATACAATCCTTCATACTCACCCTTATATATATCACCGATTTTCCATTAATCTATCAAATATTTTTTCTACTGGCTTTATATGTCTTTCTTCTGTTGTACGAATAAAATCATCATATCTTATATCCATCATCTTCCAAAGCCTTTTCGCATAATCAGCAATATCATCTACATGTTTTTGAGGTGTCTTATTCTCTTTTTTTGCAACTTCTTCTATTTTTTGCCCATGTTCATCAAGTCCAGTCAAAAGTCTTGCATCATATCCTCTAAGAATTTTATATCTTTTTATTGTATCTGCAAGAACTGTTGTATATGCTGTACCTATATGAAATTTTCCACTTGGATAATATATTGGTGTTGTAATGTAAAATTTTTCTTTATCCAAATTACGTCCTCCTTTTTATGATTTACTAAACAATCTTGCTCCAAAACCAATCTAAACTATTGTCAATGCTCTTTTTATTTCTATGCTTTGCTTCAATATCATCAATCCAAAGATATGAAATATATGTCACAAGCGTAAAACCAAAATCATATAACATAGATATAGAAAGAATTTTTTCATATCCTAGGTAATCCTCTACAAATATAAATAATTGCAAAGCATGTATTACTAATAAGCTTATGCAAAAAAGTAAAGCAATTCCAGGAATAAATGCTCTTTTAATCTCATGACCTAAGAAAACTGCACAAATTATTCCAGCTAGACAAAGCATTATTATTAACGGTTGTGTTAAATCTATTACAGGCATATTTTACCTCCATTTTCATTTGTTACTAATATTATATATTATACACGTCTTTTTATACTTTTTGCAATAGTTTGATAAAAATTATTACATTTCTGCTGTTATCCATTTTACTAAATTCAAGTTTTGGTTATCTAAAATCATTTCATGTTTTGGCATTACCCTAAATGTATATCCATAATCTCCTCCTGTCTTTAGCATAATTTTTGCTTTATATACATTTCCATTTTTTGTAACTTTTTCCATTTCTTTAATCTGAATATCTTCCAATGTTCCGATTTTCTAAAACCTTTCCAGAATAAACTTCTACTGATATATGCTCTTCATCTATATTCTGTAAATCTACTTCACATTTTACTTCAATATTATTTCCAGCATCTATTATTACATTGTTTAGATTGTCAAGTTGTGTTATTTTTATGTTATCCCATCTATTTTTTGTATCTTCTATCCATTCATTTAGTCTTATTACATTTTCTAAATCTGAATAATATGTATTATATAAATTGCAAAGTGGTATGTACATTTGATCAGTATAGTCCATAAGCATTCTTGCTGTACTATATTGCCATCCAGTAGATGTTATAGAATTTTTCATAAGTTCTACCCATTCATTTGAGAAATATTCTCCTTCATTTCTATTATAATATGTTGGTATTATTTTGTTTTCTAGTGTATCGTATATACTCTCAGAATCTTCATTATCTTGTATCTCATATGAATCATAATCTTTGTTTTTACCAATTATCCAGCCGTTTTCTTTGTTATATCCTTCTACCCACCATCCGTCTAGTATACTAAAGTTTAGTACACCATTTACAGAAGCTTTTTCTCCACTTGTTCCGTGATGCTTCCATTGGACGTCTTGGATTATTTAGCCAAACATCTACACCACTTATTAAATGTCTTGACATTTCAATGTCATAATCTTCTAGGAAGAATATTTTTCCTTTAAATTGTGGTTTCATAGATATTTCATGTATTTGTTTTATCAAGTCTTGGCCTTCTATATCTTGTGGATGTGCTTTACCAGCAAAAATTATTTGCACAGGAGTTTTACTATTATTTAGAATTTCTGTTATTCTCTCTAAATCTCTAAATATAAGTGTTCCCCTTTTATATGTTGCAAACCTTCTTGCAAAACCTATTGTTAAGTTATTGGGATCTAATTTTGATACTATGTCCATAATTTCTTCATATCTCATGCCATTTCTTCTAAGTCTATTAATGGTATTTTCGCGAACAAGTTTCATTAGTTTTACTTTTCTACTATAATGTGCTTCCCATAATTCTTTATTTGGAATATTTCTTATTCTGTCCCATGTATGTTCTAAATAAATATTATCTTGCCAATATGGTGCTAAGTATTTGTTATATAGTTCTTTTAAATTTGGTGCAAGCCAAGTACATGTATGTATTCCATTTGTTACATGTCCTATTGGTGATTCATTTGCTGCAATCTCTGGCCATATATCTCCAAATAATTCTCTTGATACGCTTCCATGTAACTTACTTACTCCATTTTTCTTACCAGAAAATTTAAGAGCAAATATTCCCATATTAAAACCTGGTTCCATTTCTTCTTTTGGATTCATTCCAAGTCTTAAAAATTCTTCTCTTTCTATTCCAAGTCTTGGCCAGAAATTCTTGAAGTATTTCTCCATTAACTCTATAGGAAATATATCATTTCCTGCTGGTACTGGTGTATGAGTTGTAAATATAGTTTTTGAAGTAACTATACTCATAGCATTTCTAAATGATATTTTCTTTTCTTCTATTAATTCTCTTGCAAGTTCTAGTATTAAGAAAGCAGAGTGTCCTTCATTCATGTGATATACTGTTGGATTTAGCCCAAGTTTTGTTAAAAGATTAGTTCCAGCCATTCCTAAAACTATTTCTTGCCTTATTCTTGTATCTTTATCTCCACCATATAAATATTTAGTTATTTCTTTAAAGTCTTGATCTGCATTCTCATCTATATCAGAATCAAGCAAATATAGTTTTACTCTACCAACATTGACTTGCCATACTTTTAAGAATAATCTTTTTCTTTGTATTCTTGATTCTATTACTAAATCTTCACCAAATTCATTTTTAACTAGAGTTAATGGAAGATTTTCAAGTTCTATATCTCTATATACATTTTCTTGTCTCCCTTGTGAATTTATAACTTGGTGGAAATATCCTTTTTTATATAAAAGTCCAACACCAACAAGCGGAATGCCTAAATCACTTGCCGCCTTTAAGTGATCACCTGAAAGTATTCCGAAGCCCACCTGAATATATTTGCATTATCTCATCTAATCCATATTCTGCTGAGAAATATGCAATTAAATCATTTTTATTTTCAGGAAACTTTTTTGAAAACAAAGTATTTTTGCTATTCATATAGCTTTCAAAATTATTAACTATTCTATCGTATTCTTTTAGAAAGTCTGCATTCTTAGAGTATTCTTCTAATTTTTCTTGTGGCACTAATTTTAAAAATTTAACAGGATTTTTCCCTATTCCTTCCCATAAATCTATATCAATCATTTTAAATAATCTTAAAAATTCAGAATTCCATGACCACCATAAGTTGTTTGCAATTATTGATAATTTGTCTATTCTTTTAGGTAATTGTGGATTTACTGTTATTTTATTGAATAAATACATTTTTATTTCCTCCTACGTATATTAACAAATCTCGCTTTGCGAGACCTTTTATCCTTTATTAATACTTTACACTTCTAAATTAAGGTCTCAAAGAAGCATAAAGATTTGCCTTGCGAAAAATTGAAAGCAATTTTTCTGTGCAACGTTTTTTTATCTAATAGAAAAGCATTTTCTATTAGATAAAAAATCATTTGTAAAACTCACATAATAATTATCTATTAAAATGAAAAAAAAGTCAATTTCTTTTTAATAAATTTTGAAATATTTTGTAAAAAATTCACAAATTAGCTTATAAAATTTAAACATAACTTACAAATATTTATTTTTTTAAAAAGTGTCGGACTTCATTTTGATATTCAGCATAGCCGCATGCTTCGGTTATGAGTATCAAGTTTTTGTAGCTCATCAGCCCAATCCTACAGACCAGGAAAACATGTTGATTTCTTGCTGGTATTCCAAAGACGCTGGCTACAAGGTTGCGATAATGCCTAACCCCTGGTACAAAGGAAATGAGTTAGAAAACGCAGGTGCAACTGTAAAGTACTTTAAGAACTAACTAGCATTTTCAGCAAAAACAAAAGAACTCTTCCATTTTTTCTAGGAAGAGTTCTTTTGTTTTATTTTATTCCTGTTTGCTTAATCATGCTATTGCTTATTGTTTTTACGCTTTCTGATGGTATATATTCTTCTCTATCAAATAAGAATTCATGTAACTGTGTTACTTGTAATTCTAAGTTCTTTGGT
Source organism: uncultured Clostridium sp. (assembly GCA_948466265.1). The sequence goes on from CAOJZU010000006.1 coordinate 56,641, forward strand.
ACACCATACCAAACTTCTCCTGGTTTATAATCTGCAACTTCAAATGGCCATCCCTTTGTTTCTTCTATTTCATAGCTTGCTGCTTGGGAAATCAGATACAATATCTGTGTTTTGCTAATATTTGTAGATACTTTTCCAAGTACTGTATTTGCTAAACTTGTAAGTTCACCAATGCTCATCTTTTTAGCCTTTTGAAATACTAAATTTAATACTTCTCTTTGTCTTTCTGTTCTCTTCCAATCTCCACCTGCTGTATATCTTATTCTTGCATAAGCTGTTGCTTGAACTCCATCTAATGTATATGTTCCACCTTTTGTTATATGCTTTGACTTATGTCCTGTTGTCCTATTTACTTCATCTATATATTGATTTATATATCCTGCTTCTTCAGATGTTATATCAAGAGTTACTCCGACCTACTGCATCTACCGCATCTACTACAACATTAAAATTTATTGCTACATAATCTGTTATATCTAAGTCTAAATTAGTATTAAGTGTACTCATAGAAAGCTGTGGTCCTCCTTGCATGAATGCATGAGTAATCTTGTCAAATTTCTTAGTTCTTATATTTTGTAAATATGTGTCCCTGTACACAGAAGCAATTTTTACTTTTTTAGTATCTTGATTTATACTTACAACCATTATAACATCACTTAGTGATCCATCATAACTATTTTTTTGATTTCTAGCATCAACACCAAATAAATATATATTTCTATATCCTGTTGCTTGCTGAACTCCCTCATTTACATCAATTTCTTCCTTTTTAAATGATTGATCTTCTTCTATTACTGTAAGCATGTTATAAGCATATCCTACTGCTACTCCAACAACCATTGCTAAAATCATAAAAAATATTGTAAAAAATGTTAAAATAACACGTTTTAATTTAGACTTTTTTTTCTTTTTTGTTCTTTTTCCATGCTTATTTTTTATATTTTTATTTTCTTTTTCTTCATCTTCATAATTATATTTCATTTGTTTATCAGTCATTTGTTATTTACTCCTTGCATTTTTAGATATCTTTTTTTATTATATATTAATATGTATCAAAAATCAACAAAATAAATAAAATATTAATATTTACATTTTACATCCTATCTGGCATTTCTATACCTAAAATTTTAGCTCCATTTTTTAATACTATATTTACCATGTAAGTCAGATACATTCTAGCATTCGCTACACATTTATCATTTACTAAAATTTTATTTTTATTATAGAAAGCACTATAATTTTTCGCCAAATCTATCAAATATTTTGATAATAAATATGGTTCATTTTTTTCTGTAACACTTATCAAAACATCTTCAAATTCATATATATTTTTTAATACTTCTATTCCTTCGTTATCTAAAAGTTTTGTTACATCTATGTTTTCAGTATCTATTTCAAATTCAGCATTTTCAAGTATGCTCTTAGTTCTAACAAAAATGTATTGTATATATGGTCCGAGTTTCTCCTTGGAAATTAAGGATAATATCCCAATCAAAAATTTCATCTTTAATTCTGCTATTTGATAAATCATTAAATATTATAGCTCCAAGACCTACTTTTCTTGCAATTTCTTCTTTATTCTCAATTTCAGGATTTTTCTCTTCTATAATCTTACTTGCTCTTTGAATAGACTCATTTAAAAGGTCAGAAACTTTTATTACGTTTCCTTCACGTGTTGACATTTTTCCTGATTTTAAATGTACCATTCCATATGATACGTGTTCTAGTCCATTTATATATTTGGGGTCAATATCTAAAAGCTTTGCCACTTCAAATATTTGTTTAAAGTGTAGGTTTTGCTCATATGCAACAACATATAAACATTTATCAAAATCATATTCTCTTGTTCTATAAAGAATTGCTGCTAAATCACGTGTTGCATAAATGCTAGAACCATTTGACTTACAAATCATACATGGAGACATACCTTTATCACTTAAGTCGATTATTTTTGCACCTTCTGATTCTTGAAGTTTCCCTGTTTTTTCTAATTTATCTATTACTTCTTTCATTTTATCTGCATAAAACGCTTCTCCATTTAAAGAGTCAAATTTTATATTAAGTAAATCATATATTTTGCTAAACTCTTTTAAGCTTAGTTCTTTCATTTTTTTCCATAGAGATACTTCATATTCTTCACCGTCTTCAAGTTTTTTAAAATTATCTCTACAAATTTCAAGTACATTTTCGTCTTCTTTACAAAGTTCATTTATTCTTACATATATCTTTGTTAAGTCATCTATTGGGTTTTCGAAGTCATACTCTTTATGCCATCTTTTATAGCCTTCTATCATTTTACCAAATTGGGTTCCATAGTCACCTAAATGATTGACTCCGAATAGTATTATATCCCAAAGTTTTATATGTATTATATAGTGCATGTCCTATAAGTGTTGTTCTTAAATGTCCTATATGAAAAGGCTTTGCAATATTAGGAGAAGAATATTCTACAATGATATTTTTACCTTTTCCAATTTCAGATTTTCCATACTCCTCTTTTTTTTCTTTTATCTCCTCTATTACAGTCTTTGCCAATTCTTCTTTATTTACAAAAAAGTTTAAATATCCACCTACAACATCTGTTTTTTCTATTAAATTGTTAAGTGTAATTTTAGAATTTAACTCTTCTGCAATCATTTGTGGCGATTTCTTTAAAGTTTTTGCAAGTCTAAAACAAGGAAACGCATAGTCTCCTTGTGTATAATCTTTTGGAATTTCAATACTTTTTTCTATGTCTATATCATTTTGTTCTAATACATCTGATATGATTTTCGCAATTTCTTTTTTAAAATTTATCACTTTGAATTCTTCCTTTTCTCTATTTTTTGTTCTAGTCCCCCAACGCTATACCAATATTTCTAGCTGTTTTAACTAAGTCTCCATCTAATGCAACTCTTCTTAAATTGCTTTGTTTTGTATTTCCTGAAACTGCACCAATTTCTTTATTTTCTCCAACAACATCTTCTAGTGGCACTGAATCTAATTTCCCGCTTTTCAAAACTGTAAGCACACCAAATTTTCCGTTCTAGTGCAAGTTCCATAGCTTTTGAGCCATATTTAGTTGAAAGCACTCTATCATATGCTGTTGGTGTTCCTCCTCTTTGCATATATCCAAGTGTTGTATTTCTAGCTTCTAATCCAGTTAACTCTTGAAGTCTACTTGCAACCATTTCTCCAATTCCACCAAGCTTTGTATTATCTACACCTTCACCGTTATTTCTTGTTCCTTTTACTGTTAAATCTCCACCTTTTGGCATTGCTCCTTCTGCAACAACAACCAAGCTAAATCTCTTTCCTCTTGCAATTCTATCTTTTATCTTATCTGCAACTTTTTCTAAATCAAATGGTATCTCAGGAATAAGTGCAACATCTCCTCCTCCTGCTATTGCAGATTCTAGAGCTATCCATCCTGCATATCTTCCCATAACTTCTAATACCATTATTCTATGATGTGTTTCTCCTGTTGAATGTAATCTGTCTAATGCTTCCATTGCAACTGAAACTGCTGTATTGTATCCAAATGTTATATCTGTACATGCCACATCATTATCTATAGTCTTTGGAACTCCTATTATATTTATTCCTTTTAAATATAGATCTCTTGCAGATTTTTGTGTTCCATCTCCTCCAAGTGTAAATATACAATCAAATTCATCTTTTTTTACATTTTCAACACATATATCAGATAAATCTTTATATACTGTTTGTCCATTTTCTTCTACTTTATAGTTAAACACATTTGCATTTGTAGAAGAACCTATTATTGAACCTCCTTTATATAAAATTCCTGATGCATTTGTATATGAATCAAGTTCTACATAATTATTTTCAAGTAATCCCTTATATCCTTCTATTACACCATAACATTTTATTCCGTTATTTTCTGCTGTTTTTACAATTCCCCTTATAACTGCGTTAAATCCTGAAACATCTCCTCCATTTGCTAGTATTGCTACTTTTTTCATCTGACGCTTCCTTCCTTTCATATGTTTTTAATTTGTCTATTATATTCTATCCAAAATACTAAAGAATTACAAGCCTTTTCTTGAAATTTTTGTACATTTGACTTTTTTATGTAAAAAATATATAATTTTTGGTAGCCAATTGCTTTTTGGTATCTCCATTTTTAGCTACATCAGGAGAGACATTCTTTGGCAAATACTTTTGAAATGGAGGAATTTTTGTTATGCGGAAATACATAGTACAGTTATACTTTTTAGTTAGAATTTTGTCATTTCTTATTTATGTACTTATTATTTGTGTTTTATCAGACCGATTATATTCGGATGGGTGGGATCCTTCTTGTACTATACTTTATTTAGCATTTGCTATTTGTACATCAGTTAATGTGTATATTGGGTATAAAATCTTTACCTTGAATAATAACACAACTAGTAAAATACGGCGTAGTTTTTATACAATTACAGACCTTATTTTACATTTAGGTATATTTTTATATATTACCTTCAGTATTATACAAAGTTTTCGCTAATTTTGCATAACACAAGCATTGCAAAAAGTACACGCCAACTTAACTTAGCGTGTACTTTTTGTTTTTATTACATACTATCTTTCTTCTTCTACTTCTCTTTTTCTTTTTCTATATAAATCAATCTTATTATGAATAGCTTTTTGTGTAAGCCATGCAAGTATTGCAGGCATCAACGCCATTCTTACATTTATATACATCTTGTCTTTAGTATCAACATCAGATCTAAGATTTGCTACTTCTAAATGTGCATCAATTAATCTTCTCATATCTCTAATATTTAATGCACCACTTACACCTTGTAATGGTCTACTAAACTGTGTATGTGTCATATGTGGTACTGCTTTTATCTTTTTATCTGTTCTTGTAAATAGTTCTATCTTTTTTGGCAAATCTTCAAATATGCAATTTTCTTTAAATCTTATCTTTTTAGGTCTTTCATATAAGCTTCTTCTTGCACAAATATCCCATATTTGTCCAGCAGTATCCACTCCTATTTGAAAAAATCTTGTTTCTTGCATTTTCCCTGTGTTAATCTTTGTGGTTCTAACTGGTTTTTCTTCAAAATCTAGTCTTGTTAATTGATATCCTAGTGAAAAAACATCAGCTTCAGGATTTAATGCAATAGTTCTAGAAATGCTTTTTAGAGCATCTTCATTTAATATATCATTAGCATCTAAAAACAATATATAGTCTCCTGTTGCATTATCTAACCCAACATTTCTTCCACCTCCAACTCCGTTATGTCCTTCCATTGTATGAAACGTTTTTATTTTGCATCCTAATTCAAGATTCTCTTCACAAAATCTTTATACACATTGTTTTGAATTATCAGTAGATCCATCATCTATAACAAGTATTTCAATATTATTGTAATTTTGTGACTTTATACTATATAAAGCATCCTCAATATAATTTTCCTCATTTTTCATTGGCATAATAATTGAAAAATTAGCTTCAAACTCATCAGCTGTATCATATATTATTTTTTTATATTCACTAAAAGCATTGAATTCTACTAATTTTGTTTTAGATTTAGTTGCTTGAATTCTTTCATTTTCTTTAGGTGTTAAACTCCATGGCTTTTTAGCCCCTATAAAATGATAGCATGCTGGCGTTATGCCCAATTTTTCTTTGTAAAAATCTGAATAATTAGCAAACACATTAAATTTTTCATCAAGATGCAATTCTTCTTTGTTTTTCCAATCAAAAAATTCTTCTAATACATCTTGGTCACCTATACCCTGAAGACTTTTACAAATATTATATTTTAATAAACTTATATTAGAAAAAAATCTTTTCTTCTCTTGTCTATGCGGTTTTTTTAGTGTTGTTTTTCTTTGACTCATATCATGCATTGTATCAATTAGTTTTTGCCTAATTCCATCTTCAGGTTCAATAACCATCACTCCCGAGTTTAATTCATCCCAATACTTATTACCCGGAAAACTTTTTCCAGAGGCTACAGCTGACATATTTTGTTTTTCAAATAATTCATCAATATTTTCAGCTACATATATATCACTATCTAAATATACAACCTTATCATAATCTGTTAAATCAAAAACATTAAATTTATCAAATGTATTATTCCAATGCGGAAATAACTTGTTTTTTGATTTTATTGCTTGAGGTACATTTACTTTTGGCATAGTTTTTACAATAATTCCATTTTGCTTTAATCTGTCTATTGTTTCTTTTTTTATTTCTTGATTTACTATTACAACAAAATCAGATACATTAGTATTTGTTTTTTTTATTGAATCAAATAAAGCTAGAACCCCTGGCAAATAAGCATCTGTGCTTAATATAGTTGTATAAGCATATTTTTTAGCTACCATTATAAATCTTCCTCACAAACTTATTTTTTTATATGATTATACCATAAAATAACTATATTTTCAATGTTTCCATAATATTTTTATGTAGATAATATATAATTAGTATCTATATAATCCCGCATAGCATAAATCGAGTAGAGGATAACACTTAATGTGTTTTTCCCCTCTCACACCACTGCATGCCGTTCGGCACAGGGAAGTTCGATAGAATTAATACTTTAACAGTATACACTAGAAAGGCTTAGGTAACCTAAGCCTTCTAGTCAGACTGTTGACAAAGTATAAAAAATTAGCCAACAGTCTTTTCTTTTTAGAAAAAATGTAGTAAAATAAAAATATCCTAAATCTGAACAATTTGGATAGAAAGATGTAGATTTTCTCAGGAATATCTGCATTTTTTCTTTGTTTATGATATAATTTAATTGTTCAGATTTAGGAGGTATGAAAGTATGATAAATGTAAAAAAGAATGTTCAAAATGAATTGATATTGTATACATTAGAAGATTTAGTACCAGAAAATAGTTTGTATAGAAAAATAGATAAATATATTGACTTTAATTTCATATATGATGAAGTAAAAGATTTGTACTCTCAAGATAATGGTCGACCAAGTATAGATCCAGTTGTATTGTTCAAACTAGTTTTCATTCAAGCGTTGGACGGTTTGAAATCAATGAGAAAAACATGTGAAAAAATAAAAGTAGATGTTGAATATAGATGTTTTTTAAAAATACCATTTGGAGAGGATACGCCACACTATTCAACGTTTAGTAAGAATTATGAAAGAAGATTTAATGATAGTGATGTATTTGAGAAAATATTTATCAATATAGTAGAACAAGCAATTAATTTTAATTTGGTAAAAGGAGATACATTTTTTACTGATTCCACACATAAAAAAGCAAATGCAAATAAAAACAAATTTAGAGATGAACTACAATGTTCTGTCAAAAAACGTAGAGAGTGGTTAGAAGAAGAGATTAACGAAGAAAGAAGAAAACAAAATAAAAAGGAATTTGAATATAAAGATGAAATTGAAGAAAAAGAAGTTAAAATAAGTACTACAGATGAAGAAAGTGGATATTATCATAGAGACCATAAAGAGAAAGGATTTATGTATTTAGATCATAGAACAGTAGATGAAAAATGTAATATCATTGTTGATTGCTTTATCACAAAAGGAAATGTTCACGATTCTTCTCCATTCATTGAAAGAGCAGAATATATAAGAAATACATTTGGTTTTCAGGCTACAAGATGGGCATTAGACTCTGGTTATGATACATTAGATATAAAGAAATACTTACATGATAATAATATATTTGGAGTTATTGGATATAGGAGATATCCAAAAGGAGACAGTAAGATTAACAAAAGTAGGTTTAAATATAATAAAGAAGCAGATTGTTATGTTTGTCCTGAAACAGGAGTAATACTATCATATACAGGAAGAATAGATAGACAAGGATATAAAATGTATTCAGATAAAGAAAACTGTAAGGAGTGTCCAGATATAAGGAGATGTTGTGAGAAACAAGGATATAGAATAATAAGAAGACATATAAAGCAAGAATTGAATGATGAATTTAGAAATAATCGAATATCTGAAGAAGGCAAAGAATTATATAAAATGAAAAAAGAGAAAATAGAGAGAAGTTTTGCAGATAGTAAGCAAAATCATGGATATAGATATGCAATGTATAAAGGAATAAAGAAAAATCAGAATTATACATGGCTAATTTGTGCTGCACAAAATATGAAAAATATAGTTACTAAGATTACAAAGCAACGAAGTTTATCAGGAAATACTCCTCCTAATAGTCGAAAATCTAGAAAAAAATCAAAAATTTATTTAACTATAACATTTTTAATACTTTTATGTGAAAACCCCAGAAAAATATCAAAATTCTTCTGGGGTTTGTCAATACTCTGAAAGAATGGAGTGAAAAACACTCCATTCTAAGTTATAGGAAAAGTATTGTTGATATGGTTACATACTAACTTGAGTAAAAAATGTCAAAACCTTGTTCATCACACATCAAGTATATACGGCGAAGCAAAAACGGCAAAAGCATAGGGAAGATCCTTTGCGTTAAACTTAACCTGTATCTGATAGTCTCCGCCTGCCCAAAAACTGGCATCAGGATCATAATCGAAAACAATCTGCATTGTTCTCGTTTTATCTCCTGTCATAGAAAGATACCGATTCCACACTCTTGTGTTATTTTTGTACATTGATACTGTTCCCATTGCGTTTGACTGAACCAAGAAATACAAATATGCACCGCCTTCTGGAACAGAAAAGGTAACATATATAGTGTATTCATCTGTCTGACCTGAGCGATTTACAAGAGTGCCGTAGTCAGCTGACAGAGTTATCGGCTCTCCATCAGCAGTATAAGCTGAAATCTCGCTGATCTTTGCAGTGGTATTTCCCTCAGTTTCAGCTGCAAGGGCAACCGTAGAAAAAGAAGATGTCATAGCAATAGACATCATCAGAGCTATAATCCGTTTGTAGATTTTTTTCATCATTAACCTCCTATGATTTTGTCTATATACTTTTCCTATACTATTACAAAAATACTAGTAATGTACCAGTATCAGTGTAACTAATATTACCATTAATAAGTAAATATCTTAATTAGGATAATAACATAATTACGCGGTTTTTGTCAATATGTTAATCTTTGTCTTTTTTACTCTTTTATTTCTGAATTATGACATTCTATAATTTAAACTTATTTACTTGATATTATATTATATGTTATAGTATAATATAATTTATAAGGAGGGAAAATAAATGAAAAAAATTTTAGGCATTGTAGTATTTGTATTAATTACTCTATTAGGATTAGTTGTATTTATTAGCTATCATTCAATAAAAATTTCTAATAGTTTCCAAAGTAGTATTTACTCAAGAGTAAATTGGGACAAAAATCTAGAAGAAATAAAGAAAGATAATCAAAGAGCTAAAGAAAAAAACTCAAATGCATTAAATATAGAAGAAATAGAAAAGTATGAAGAAGACTTGAAAAATATGGAGAAAGAACTTGAAACATTGGTAAAAAATCAATAAGTAGTCTTTTCTTGTATTTTGTTTTTACATTGCTCTAATAAATTTATTAATTGATTGTATCTCTCATTATTAAGTTTGGTTACTATTTGTTTATAAACTAAATAATCATTTCTAACAATATGTATTTCATTACTATATATTTCTATTACTGTTTCGGTAATATTGTCACTTTTATTTTTATATTGATAGTTTGAAATTCCTTGAGGTACATATTTATTTTCCTTTGACAAGTCAGTACTAATATTGTCATTGTTCAAATTTATACTATCTAAAATATTTAAAATACTTACCCATTCTAAATCTGACAATATATATTCTTCAGAATTATCTAAAGATATAAGCATTAAATTTTCACTTAAGGTCTGTAAATTTCTTCCTAAAAATTGCACTGATTTAACATTTGGGAGTCTTATTGGATATCTACTTTCAACAGCCCCTTTTTTATTAACAATATGGATAGTATCACCCACTTTTAAATCTGATTTATCTATTTTATTATCTTTATATACTTCATTACCTAAATAAAAACTATATCGTTCTTGATTAGTTCCAATTATATCAATCCTAGTATCATTTATTGTACTAATAACACCTATATGTTCTTCTCGCATAAATGCTCTCATTACAATTACTACAACCATTATTATTATTAAAATAATGCTTAATAATATAGTACTTCTTTTTTTCCCATACTTAACTCCAATTATTTTTATAATATCACAAATAAAATAAAGTGTCTACTCAATTCTATACTTTTCCTTTATATGTAAAAAGAACTGTTTCACTTCCATTACGAGTTCCATTGGTAGGTCTACCCTATACATAAACTTTGGAATAGGTATCTTCGCTCTACTAAATTTTATTTTTTCAAAATATAGTTTCTTATTTTCCAAATCTATTTTGGTTAGTTTAAATCCTTGATTTTTCCAGCTTTCAGCTATTGACCATCGTCCTTTATTTGTAAAATACGTTCTATATGCATATGCAGAGTTACATAGCTTAAAGCCACATATTCTTTCAATGTCTGTAAACTTTAATGTAACTTTATTTCTTCGTAAGTTATGGAAATACTCTGTAAGTCTTATAAATTTACTCTCTTTTTTTCTTTTTTGGTTGTTGGATGTAATTTCCTTTAGTAATTCATTAACACTAATATCTTTTATATCTTTATCTTCTAATTTTACATATTGTATCTGTGACCTTTCGCAAAATTTATGAACATAAGCAATATTATTTGTATTTTTGTTTATTCTACTGCCCTTATATATTATTGTTTTCTCTTGATTTATATCTATCTTATTTTTGCAAATATAACATATCCCCTCTTGCCTTTCCCATACTTTTCTATATTTACCTACAACATTACTTATATCTCGTTCTCTTTCTATTTCTTCAAAATATTCTCTATCTATAAATACATTTTTAGACAAATCTATTTTTTGTGGTTTTACAAGTACTGTTTCTTCCATATTCTGTATGCGTATACTCTGATTATTTGGAACTGCAAATATACCTCTACCTATTGAGTCTTTTATCCAAAACTTTCTTTTTATTTGTTCAAGTGTTAAATCAGGATATTTCTCCGTCATAAATTTTAACAAAAGAGCATTAATAATAACATCTAAATACCTAAAAATTTCTGTAGATTCTTCGCATTTGTGATAAGTAGTAAAGCCAGTTATTTTCGCATTAATACTTTTGATTAGACTACCTCCGTGTTTTATTGCTTTTCCCATTAAAAATTAAGTCTTCTATCTCTATTTCAAAATTTTTAACTGCTTTATCACTTGGAATACATCTAAGTATTCCATCCTTCATAATATAAAATCTTGATAGAAATTCAAATCCGTTCTTTTTTATATTTACAATTTTTGTTTTCTTTTCTGACAGTTCTAAGCCTCTTTCTGCTACAAATGTTCTAATTCTTTCTAAGAATTTCTTTGCATCTTTTTCTGTTCCACAGCTTACTAAAAGGTCATCGGCAAATCTTATGCAATAGCCATTTTTAAAGTCTGTAATTTCTTTCCCTTGTATTTCATACAAGGTACGTTGCAATCCGTCTAAAACCATATTTCCAAGTATTGTACTCATATTGCATCCTAAGGAAATTCCTTCTTCTTTACTAAAAAACTCTCCATTTAATATATAACCACAATTTAGAAATTCTTTTAATACATTTCTATCCATTGGAATGTTGCTCATAATCCATTTGTGAAAAATCGAATTATAATATGCTTTAATGTCTGTTACAAGCACCCAATCTGCACTTTCCGTATCTGTAAAGCAGTCCATAATAACGCTATGTGCAAGTTGTGGAGAACGCCCTTTGCGAAACGCAAAAGATTTCCTATCTCCCCATGCCTCTTCCATTGGTTCTAGTGCATAAGAATACAAAACCTGCATTGCTCTATCTGCATACGTTGGTATTCCTACCGTTCTTGTTTTCCCTGTTTTAGTATCACAAAACTCAAAAAATCTTAAGTGCTTAGCTTCATATTTTCCATTATTTAAACATATTGCTGCTTTGATTTTTTCACTCGCTTTTCTCCAAATAATTTTATCTACTCCTGCTGTTCCTATTGGAGTTTGTGAAATTTTCCTTATTGCTAACATTCTAGCTTCAGATGAATAAACTATTTTATCTTGAACTTGTCTTATCTTTTTTCTATTATGTGAAAACGCTACTTTAGTTAATTTACATTGCAATTCAAATAGTCTTTCTTAAGCCTTCTCGAAATCATAATCATTCCAATATTTTCCCAATAGTTCATCTGAAAAATCTGCTCTAATAACTACATTTTCTTTCAATTCTTCTTTACTAAAATATTCGTTTGAAATATATATTACTTTATTTGTATATAGGTTGTTTTGACTTATTATATCTTTATTACAAGTTCTATTGGACAATGGTCTGATCCTCCTATTTCTTTTAAGATGTTTACTTCCCTTATATTACTTTTTAAATAATTTGACACTAGAATATAATCTAATCTCCAACCTGACTTTTTTTCTTCTCTATTATCGTTATTAGTCCAAAAGGAAAACTCTCGCATCTGTGGGTGCATATATCTATATGAATCTATAAAGCCTATGTCTAGTAACTTTTGGAAATTTCCTCGTTCTTCATCTTCAAATTTGTCTATAAAACTATTCTTTTGAAAATTACATATATCTATTTTATTTTATTTTTATGTATGTTGAAATCGCCACAAATTATTGCGTCTTTCTTTGTTTCTAACTTCTCTATGTATTCTATAAAATTATTATCAAATTCTTGTCTATATATCCTTCTTTCATTTTCTGATGAATGTGGAACATATACACTTACTAAATAGAAATCGTCATATTCTAATGTAATTACCCTAGATTCATTATCTGCTTGGTACACTTCTCCATACTCATCTTCTATTTCCATTCCAATTAAAACATTTATTGGCTCTTTTTTTGCAAAAATACCAACTCCAGAGTAACCACTCCTTTGAGAAAAATTAAAATATTTATAATATCCTTTAAGTTCTATTTCTAACTTTTCTTTACAAAATTTCGTCTCTTGGACACAAATAAAGTCAGCCCCCAGCTGACTTACATTTTTTTCAAAATTTTTATTTATAATTGCCTTTAATCCATTAATATTCCAAGATATAATTTTCATTTCTAATTCCCCTATTTAATATAACATATATTCTAATCATTTATAGCTTTCGGTCTTAAAAAGACAAAATATTAAATTAGTTACCCATAAATTATAGTTTTTGTTTTTTCTCAATTTCTTTAATGTATTTATTAACTATTGTTTTCAAATGAATAGCATTTTTATCGGTTATTGCACATTCTATCATTAATCCATCACCTTTTACTTTTTCAAAATATGTATTATCTAAAAACTGTAAAAATTGAATGATTTTTAGCAAATCTATTTTATGATACATTAAAGTACATACTACATATATCTCATTAGACATAACTTGTAATTCATTTTCATTCATTTCTTTATAATATTTTTTTAAATCTTTCTCTATATCAAATATCATTTCCTTTTGATACGATGTATTCAATAATTTTGAATATTTTTCCATCATTTACCATTCTTTATAATTATTCTTTGACATTTTCTTTATATTTATACATTCCATCACATAATTAATATTTATATCGTTTTGCATTTTTATTTTTTTTGCAATATTTGTTTTTTATTTTTTGACCACACCCGTGTTGTCTATAATATCAAAAAAATATAGTAAAATCAATCTGTAAAATTTAAAAAGTTGGAGATTATATTTTTTATGAGTAATATTAAAAAATTCGATGGAAAGCTTAATATGATTCGGTAGTAACATAAGGCATTACAGAAAAAATAAAAATATGTCTTTAGTAGATTTATCTAATAAACTTATGTTGTATGGAATTGATATTCATAAAAATGCTCTTCAAAGGCTAGAGTGTGGTCAAAGAATTATAAAAGATTATGAACTTGCTGCATTGTCAAAAGTTCTAAATGTATCTACTGATATGTTACTAAAAGATTTTATAAATAGTTTAGATAAATAGAGTAATTTCTTTCATTTATTTTTTCCATTTCTTGCTTTTTGTATTATAGCATAATAAATGGATTATTTTGTAAACTCTTGTCGAAATAGAAAACTTTTATACACTTAACAGATACTATGCAATTATCCGATTCCATTCGTAAAAAACTAAATTTTTAATGTAAAGCAAAATCAAATCGAGTAGGAACTGAATAATTATTTTATTTAGTGTCCTCTCACACCACCACAATGGATAGCTTGTGCTTCTCTATGCGATTGGCGATATATACCTCCGCTACGGACTTTCACCGATTAGCTAAACGACATGCCTGTCGTACCTTAAAAAAGACGCACCATGTCAATTAGTGTGTCTTTTTTGTTTTTTATTCTTATATCAAAAAGCTTGCATATAGCGGAATTGATTTTATTCCATTTGCTTCTCCAAAGTTTTTTGTAGAAATTCTTATGCTATATTTCGGTTTGTATCGGTTTATATAATAGTTCAAACTCTTAGATGTTGTATTATCTGATGATTTTACTTCTACTGGAATAATATCCCCTTCTATATTTAATAAAAAGTCAACTTCATACATATTGTTTATGCTCCAATAATATAATTCTCTATATTTGTTATATATATTTTGTGCTACATAATTTTCTGTAAGAGCACCTTTATATAGCATATTTTTTTCTGTTATAATTTCATTAACACTTATCTTAGATAACACTCTTAGAAGCCCTATATCATTCAAATATATTTTAAAATTTTCTTCTGTATATGCTGTTAATGGTGATTTTGGTGTGGCTATTCCTTGACACTTTAGTATCATATTACTTGAAATTAGCCAATCCATAGAAGAAGCATATTCTCTTGTTCTAGCAGATTTCTCGACTAAGCTATATTTGAATTTTTTATTTTCCTTTCCTAATTGTGCTGGAATTGAATTATATATTTTGTTATTTCTTATGGCTTCGATGTTTTCTGTATATTTAGACATATCAGCTAAATATGACATTATTATCATATTCAAAGTATTATCTTCGTACTTCATTATATCTTTGTCACATTCTATATAATGTAAAATTGAAGCTGGCATTCCTCCTATACAAATATATTCGTTATAAAGTTTAATTGTTTTCTGGTGAACAGCCTCTAACATTGGTTTCATAAAGGCATAGCTTTCTCGTATGGCTTTTGCCAATTTTTCTTCTCCAATTGCCCAAAGAAATTCTTCAAAATCCATTGGATATAGATATTCTATCCAAACTTTACCAACAGGAAATGAACTTTTAAATCTATTTATTTTCACACCTAACAAACTTCCTGCTACTATTATCTTATAATTTTTATCACTCTCACAAAAATATTTAAGCGAACTTATTGCTCTTTCTGAAACTTGTATCTCGTCAATAAAAATTATAGTTTCTTCTATATTAATATTTCTGCTAAGAATTATTTCCATATTCTTTATTATCTCATCTGGATTTATAGTATCTTCAAATATATTTTTAATATCTTCCATAAGGTCAAGATTTATATATACGTAATCTTTAAATTCATTTTTACAAAATTCTGTTATAATATATGTCTTCCCTATTTGTCTTGCTCCAACTAACATATAGGGCATATTTATTTTATTTTCCTTCCAATTTAGCAATTTATCATATAATTTCCTTTTCATAATTTGCCTCCTTGATATTATTTCTTATATATATTATAACTTTTTTATACAAAAAAGTCAACAAAAAACGTGATTGTATCACGTTTTTTGTTGCAGTTTTCGTGATTATATCACGTTTTCCTTAACCAAATATTCCCTTCTTTCTAATAGGCGGTTGCTCGTTCATTGTTTTTGCAAGTTTCTCTATTAGATCTCTTTGCTCTTTTGTTAATCTTTTTGGAGTTTGAACAATAACTGTAAATATAAAATCTCCTTTTGATTTGCCATTTATGCTTGTAAATCCTTTTTGCTTAATTCTAAATTTTGTTCCTGTTTGTGTTCCTTCTGGAATTCTGAATTTTTCCTTACTTCCATCTACCATAGGAATTTCAAGCTCTGCTCCAAGTATTGCTTGTGTTATAGTAACTGGAATATCACATAACACATGTGTATCTTTTCTTACATAGATAGAATGATGTTTTATATGTACTACAATGTAAAGATCTCCATTTGGTCCACCATTTTGTCCTGGCGCACCTTCATTTCTTAGTACTACAGTTTGACTATCGTCTATTCCGAGCAGGAATACTTACAGAGATTTTTGTTTGTTTCTTTATTTTTCCTTTTCCTCTACATTTATCACAAACTTCTCTAATTATCTTTCCTGTTCCTCCACATGTCGTACATGTTCTTGAAGTTTGCATTTGTCCAAATAATGTAGATTGTACTTGTCTAACTTGACCTGTTCCACCGCAAACACCACATGTATCTACTTTAGAACCTGGTTTTGCTCCATTTCCATGGCAAACATCACATACTTCTTCACGATATAGACTGACTTGTTTTTTTACTCCCATGTATGCTTCTTCGAAGGTTATTTCTATATCTGTCCTTAAATCTGCTCCTTTTGTCGGTCCATTAGAAGCTCTCTTACTTCTCTTTCTGCCTCCCCCAAATATTGAAGATACTATATCGTCTAAGTCTATATCAAAGCCATCAAAGCCTGAAGATGTATATGAATAATAACCTCCACCTGGGTTACCATTAAAGCCTGCACCCCCTGGTCCATTTGCTCCAAATCTATCATACATATCTCTTTTTTGCTTATCTGATAGTGTTTCATATGCTTCATTTACTTCTTTAAACTTTGCTTCTGCTTCTTTTTTATTATCAGGATTAGCATCAGGGTGATATTTTTTTGCAAGCTTTCTATATGCTTTTTTCAGTTCTTCGTCTGTTGCATTTTTATCTACTCCTAGGACTTCATAAAAGTCTCTTTTTTCAGCCATTTCTTTCTCCTCTCGTTCAAACAATAACCGGCATCTTGCGTTGTTACTACTCGGTAAATTCCTCATCAACGTACCTTCGTACGCCTCAGAGGCCATTTACCTTATGCGTCTAGCAATATACCGATTCTTGTTTGAACTCTTATTCTCTTTTTGTTGGTCGTTTCTTCTGAAGGACAAGCGTCAGAATGCTGCTCCTACTTATATTATCTTTAATTTGGACAAGAATTAGTAAGATGCAAGGCGTTCAAGGCAAATTGCCTGAGACTAGGCTAATGCCTGTCGAAGGCAATTTGTCCGTAGAACAACGACTCAAATTGCTGATTATTGTTCAAATTATTATTTGTTTTCATCTTCTACATTATAATCTGCATCATATACATTTCCGTCTGCACCTTCTTTTGGACCATTTGCTTCTCCTGCCCCTCCTGCTTCAGCTCCAGCATTTGGATTAGCTTGCTTATATAGCTTTTCAGATAATTCATAGAATACTGTTGTTAGTTTTTCTGTTGCTTCTTTTATCTTATCAGAATCATTTCCTTCTAATGCTTTTTTTACATTGTCTACTTCTGTTTCTACTTTTGCCTTTTCTTCTCCACTTATCTTGTCTCCTAATTCTGTCATTGTTTTTTCGCAATTATATACTAAGCTTTCTGCATTATTTCTAACTTCTATTTCATCTTTCTTCTTCTTATCTTCACTTGCATGTGCTTCTGCGTCTTTTACAGCTTTTTCGATATCTTCGTCAGAAAGATTTGAGCTTGCTGTTATTGATACATTTTGTTCATTTCCTGTTGCCATATCTTTTGCAGATACATGAACTATACCATTTGCATCTATATCAAATGT
>CAOJZU010000007.1 GCA_948466265.1 uncultured Clostridium sp.
TTTTTTATTGTGAGTATATGTTACAAAATCTCACTTACGCATTTTGTATAAATAGGCTGTTTATACTAATACGAATGAATTTTACTGCATTGGCTCATAACACCTGTCACTTTTATTTTTACAACGAGTTTACGGCATCTCTCGTTTTTTGCACGAAAAAACACCTATAAGATTTTGTGTAAACTTATAGGTGTTTTTTTACTGATATTTAAATTTATTCAAATTCTTCTTCATCTTCTTTTTTATTTTCGTTAGCATTTATCTTTTCTTGTGATTTAAAATCGCTTACAAAGTAATTAGTAAATTTTTGCATATACTTTAAACTTTCTTTTAATGTTTTATCTTTTTTGTCCTTTGCCCAATTGCAAATATCATCGAAATTATAATTTCTTGTATTAAG
This sequence comes from uncultured Clostridium sp., assembly GCA_948466265.1. The sequence continues at coordinate 401 of CAOJZU010000007.1, forward strand.
TTTTAAATTTTTAGTTACAGCAAATACTGCTCCTGTTACTTCTATTTGAACTTGTTTGTTATATTCTTCTATATTTTTATTTTTAGAAGAATCATTCTGTCTTGTATTATTTTTTATATCAATTATTATTTTTTCTAGCTTGTCTCTTGTACTTTCATCAGCTTTGGTTTCTATACCTCTTCTTTCACACATACCTTTTAGTATGTTTTCAATATATTCCTTCGATTGTGCTTTATTCTGCTTTATACTTTTATCTGTTTGACTTATATCATATACTTCATCTAATTTAAATTCTAATTCTCCATTTACTTTCTTTATAATTTTTAATGGCTTTTCTCCGGCTTTAATATTAATTCCTTTAGTTTTAAACTTTTCTTTACTTGCTATTAAATTTAATTCATCTCGCTGTTTTCTTAATAGAAGTACATTATTATAACTTACATTATATAATTTTGATAAAGTAGTTAAGAAGTCTTTCATATTATCTTCATTTGCAAATGTATCTTTCGCCAATTGGTTTGTACTTTTTAATAGTCCTTGTATTTCTTCGTCTATTTTAATCATCTCCATTTCATTATATTATTTATACGAGAGCTCTTTCGAGCTCCCTATTCTAGAAACCTGTTCTTGGCAATTTCTTCAAATCAAATTTTTTCTTATACACCTTAGTTGTATGATCGTCCTCATCCCATACAAGATACCCCTTATTGTATCCTTCAATTCTTGTTTTATTTGTAAATGTATCATCATTTTTTACATCATTGTGTACTTTTACAAATATATATGGGTTGACAACTGATTCGAATCCTACATCTACTGTTCCAAAATCTGCTTTAAATTCCGTAATAACTTCGCCATCTTCTAATGCTATATTAGAAAAGTCAATATAATTATTTACTTGTGTATTTAGATTTTCTGCTAATAATCTATAATCATTTAAATTTGTTTTATAGTAGACATTATAATTTAGGTCTTGATTATATGTTCCTGTTATTAGCTTTTGCATTTTTACATAGTCTGTTGGTAAATAATCATACCAAGTAAAATTACTAAGTGCTACATTCCCTGTGTTTTTAATATGGAAATTGTAACGTATCTCTTCATTAGCTGTTGTTTGAATAATTCCTGTTTTTTCTATATCAACATCAGGAATTATTGGCTCATCTATCATTGTTACCTTTTGAATTTCTCCAGTATTTTCTACTTTAAATTTTATGTCTGTTGCCTTAAGAAAACCGTTTGGTGCAATTTCTTCTCTTAATGTATAAATTTTTCCTGCTGTCAAGCCTTCAATTTTATGTGTTTTTCCTCCTGATACCCATGTATCTATACAGTTATCATCTTCGTCTGATATAGATAATGTTGCACCTTCGATTTCATTTTCTCCTGTAATAGCTTTTTTTGATATTTCTATTAAAGTTGTCTGATTTTCGATATTTAAATTTATAACATATTCTTTTGTTGTTGTATCCTTCTGTTCAAATATAACTTCATATTTTGTATTATCCAGTACCGCTCCGTCTATTGTTGCTACTTCTTTTAGTGAATATTTTCCCATCCAAATGTTATCAATTGTTAGAGTTGCATCTGAGTTTAAGTTATATTTTCCTATCACTGTCCCTTTGCTATATACAATGCTTCCATCGCTATAATCAATAATATCCTCCTCAGCCGTAATTTCAAATGCTATTTTAGTAAAATCTATTTCATCAATTAGTGATATATCTACATCTTCTCTTAAATTTACCTTTTTTGTTAGTTTTAAAGTTCCTTTAGGTTGTGTGTTCTTTGCTACAACTGTTATCCATGCATCATAATCATCATCGTATTCTAATGTTTCATTGTTATTATTAACTTCAAAAACCAATTCTTCGTCTAATTCAGTAAATCCAACTGGAACTTTAGTTTCTTTTAATTTTAATATTCCTGCTTCAACTTTTGTTTCAGTTACAACGCTTCCTGTACTATCAGTTTTCCAAGTATCAAAATATTTATTTCCAACCTTACATTTTATTTTTTCCCAATTACTTGTTTCTTCATTTAGTCTATATAATTCAAATTCTGCATTTGAATAAGTTACAAGTTTTCCTGTTATTTTATCTTGTTTTTGCAATTTTAGATATGATTTAAAAGGTGTATCATTTTCAACCAATTCCAATATAGGTGTTCTACTATCTTGATTTACTTTAAAATAAAACTCTTTAACTTTGTTTATTTCTGATGAAGGTGTATAAGTCTCATTTCCGAGTATATTCTCCATAAGCTAACAAGTTTGATATTGCATGCCCATTTGTACCGTGTTCTAATTACTGCATATTCGTCATCTGCAAATTCTTCGATGTGTTTTAATGCTTCTTCAAAACTTCCATAATGTTTAACATATTTTGATAGTATTAGTGTAAATTCAGCATTTTCAACCACTTGTGCAGTATCGTTTGTGTCTGTTGTTACTTTTATTATTTCTACTGGTGCTTTTTTTACTGTATTTGCAACAGTTCCTTCTATTTCAATTTCTGCTGTTGTACTATCTTTATATAAGAATTCGTAATGATATATAGTTTCGTCCTTTGTGTAACCTTCAGCTACTCTTGTTTCTTTTGTATAAAATTTTCCGAAGTGGCAAACCTGTAAGTTTGTTTCCTTTTATATTCAATTCAGCTCGTGTTTCTGTATTAACTATTCTAATACTTGCAACTCCATAACTATTAAATAAAAATGTCGCTACTTCGTCATCTTTTGAAAAATATTTTACTGTTCCTTTTGCATTATATATATCTTCTTCTGCAAATAACGTATATCCTGTCCCATTCAATGTTGCATCTCCGTGATGGCTTTCATTTATTATTCTGTCTTTATTTCCTGTTTCTCTATCAACTTTTGTTAACGTTAAACTTCCGTGTTGGCTCTTTGTCTGCTATTGTTTTATTTGTAGTTTTTCCTGCTTCTATTTCTACTTTATATGATTTCGTGTCCAATAGATATCCGTATGGTGCTATCCTTTCAGAAATTGTATAGATGCCAGCTTTTAAATTTTCAACTAATATTTTCCCATTTCTTACTGTAACATCTTCATTATATGCTTGTCCATTTGTAATATTAAATACTGCTCCATCAATTAATTCCCCATTTGAATTTAATTTTTCTAGCTCTAATTTGCCTTTTGCTTCTATCTCAAAATTAAGTCTCAATGTTATTGGGTCATTATAGTTTAGTGAATATAACTGATCTTGAACATCACTTGCAAAAGAAAAATATATTGTAGTGTCATCATCTTGTGTTCCTTCTTTAATTAGTCCCCAACTTTCAAACATAGAATCTGTTATTTTATAGCTTTCTAAATTGCAGTCCTCACTTACTGTTATCGTCATTGTATTTTCGCCTTTGTTGTGCTGTAATCTAATTCCTTCTATTGTTTTATCCATAGTATTGTAACTTGAAAATACACCATTCGTATCTCTCAACATTTGTGCTTCTCCTGTTTTTAAGGTTACTGTCGTTCCATCAAATGATGGTCTTTTCTTCATTTGTGCTATTTTATTATTTACATCATTTTTAAATGAAATATATTCATTTTGAACACCTGCATCTACAAACGTTGCACTGCTTTGCCCCAGTACTTCCCAAATGGCTTGCTGAGTAAAAGCATATTGCTTTAGTGCGTCATTTGCTAAAACTCCATTTGAGCCATAGCTACCTCTGCTTTGATACCATCCGCAAAAAGCGACTTTAGCTGCTTGAAGTAATCTTTCGTCAGAAGGCTTACCATATGTTCCTTGGTAATTAGTTCCGTGTCTGAAAATGAACACCGGTTCTCTGCACAGAAAACTATAAGTCCATCTCCGTTACTAAAATTCCAATTTTGACCTTTTAAAAGTATTCTTCTTGTTACAATTCCATTTTCTCCTCCATTTGCTGGATCTGTTGTTTTAATTCTAGTTGCATATTGACGTGCAACAAATGTGTCGCTTCCGCTTCCACTTATTGTCTGATTTGCTCCACATACAACTGGCTGTATTATTCCAAATATTGTTATAAATAATATAATCATTGTATAAATTTTCTTTAATTTTTTTGTTATTCTTAACATTTTTCCTCCTTCTCCATGAAAAAAGAACAAGTTATGAACTTGCTCTCATTTATGCTTATTTAATTTTCTTCTATTCTAAAATAAAAATCTAGTGTTATCATGCCACATTTAGGGCAATTCCAGTTTTGGTAACCGTAAGGACAATTTGCATCATATTCATCGTCATCTACCTCGTTGTTTACTAATTTATCACTCCATAATTTTTGTAGAGATTTATAATATTTTACTGCTTCCTCTTTCGTATTAAACCATTTCTTTGAATTTCCGACTGGCATTTGATGTTTATCATTTGTGCATTGTTCTACTTTATTTCCCTTTGTTTGTTCTACTTCTTGCTTTGTCTCCTGCACCTCTGATTTTGTAACAACTGGTTGTTTCTCCTTCTTTTGTTCTTGTACTTTATTTTCTTGTGTCTTTTGCTCTCCTTTTTTTGTTTCTCCGATTACTTGTTATTTCATTATTGTTAGGTATTATTTCTTTTGATACTTCTTCTTGAGAATCTGTGTGCTCCTCTACTTCATCATTATTATTTTGTTCTTCATTTTGTAACTCACTATGTTGTTCGCCTTCATTATTATTTTGAATTGCCTGTGCCATTTCTTTCGAATTACTTCTTGTTACAAAAAAAACTACTAAAGATGCTAACACTAAAAGCAATATTATTATATATGTTTTCTTCATAATAAAAATCAACTCCTCTTTTTGTTTCTATTTTAACTCTGTTTAGTCTTATTTACAAGTGCTTTCAGGTTATTTCTGTCGCTTGAACACAAAGTCTTTGACTGCTTTTATTATTTATACAAGTAATCAAAGTAAGTTTGTTTTCTTCTGTATTTTCTAATAGACTCCAGTCTGTTTCATATATTACTTGAATATTATCTACTTTATATTGTCTTGTGTAAAACTTAGTTTTATATGTAAGAACATCACCTCCTTCAAGCTCGTTTATTCTTGCAAAATAGCTGTATTTATTTCCTCTATTATGACCTGCTAATCCAATGTTACCGTCATAAGTTGCTGTACCTTCAATATGCCCTATATACTCTTTTAAAATTTGATTGTTGCTTCCTTCTTTTACTGTCGCTTTTAGTCCAATCTTATCAATAGTTAATATTCCAAGCACATCATCCTCTAGAATATTTTCTTCTTTGTCATAAGTAATATTTTCAAATTCAGGATCGGTTGTAATTTCATCTTCAGATACTAATTCGTCATTATAAATGAAAAATTTATATATTAATGCGAACATAACTGCTATTACAATGCTAATTCTGAATATTTTTATTTTTTTCATAGCTTCCTCCTACACATTAATTTCAAATTCTTTATCTTCTATGTGATATATAAATTGCCTATCAAAATACTTAATAGTTACATTAGTATTTCTTAGTTCTTTATATATTGAATCAGACAAGATAATTTTAAATTTATTACTTGTAATTCTTAATATTGTAATGTCTATCATAGGATTATTTTTATTAATATGTTGTTTCTTCACTAACCTAGCACCACCATTTGAAGTATAATTATATACTTTTACGTTCTTTCTTCTTAAAATAATAATCCCACTGAATATTATAATTCCACTTGTAGTCGTAGCAATGATAGGAACTGCAATTGTATTATCCGCTTCTTGTAGAATCTCTTCATAAGTTAGTTTATATGTTATGGATTTTATCTCTTCTTTTTCTATTGTTCCTTTATATATTACTGTTGCTTTATAATTTTTTATAACATTTCTTGTTTTTATTGCTTCATAATGCATAATCCCATTATAAGTAAGTGGTACGTCAGCCCCTCCTATTTTTTCTGTTGTATTAACCTTCCATTCAGGTGTTATTAAGTAATATGTTGTTCCATTTTCTTGTATTTCTTTTGGTATTTCGTTCAATTCATTTTGTGAAACATTGGTATATTTTTTATCTATTGTTTCTTTGTACTGTTTTTTATAGCTTTCATTTACTGATATTTCTAATGAATCATTTTGTATTTTTAAAATACCATTGTAACCATCTTCGCTTATTTGCTTATCACTTTCAAATGCATTTAATACTTCAGTTTTATTATTTGTAGTTACAATTAATTCTTCTACTATTTCCTTGTCCTTAGTTAACTTTTCGTTATTCTTTGTTTCTTTTATATTGCTCAACTTATATGTAACTTTATCAGATACTATCTCATTTTTTATAGAATTTTTATAAATATTTGCTTCTTCAATTGCAATAGTTTCCTGCTTTTCTATAACTTTTAGTGCTTCATTTTGTTTTGCCCCACAAGGAAAACTTATACTTATTACGATAAACATTATTAAACTTATTATTTTTATTTTACTCAAATTCTTCCTCCTCTTCTTCTTCCTTCCCCTTTGCATTATGCTTTGATTTGTTTTTGGTATTTTTATTTAAAAATTCCTTTATGTTGTCTTTTGTATTATTTTTTTGATTAGCTTTATTATTAGATTTTGCTTTTTCTTTATTGTTTACTTTTAAGTTCTTCTTTTCATTTTCTTGTGTGTCTTTCTTTAGTTCTTTGTTGATAATTCCTTTTTTATCATCCTCTAGTTCCTTTTCTTTTTGTGTTTCTTGTTCTTCATTAGTTTTCACCTCTGCTTTTTCTGCTTCCTCTTTTAATTTTTTTGTGTTATTATTGTTGGCATTCATTTGTTCTTCCTTCTTATCTTCTACTGCTTCTTCTTTTAGATTAACTTTTATTTCTTCTGCAATACTTGTTTTATCCTCTTGTACATTTTCTTCTACAATATCCTTAGTTTCTTCTTGGATATTATCTGTTTTTTCTAAATTTATCTCTTTGTTCTCTTGCTTCATATTTTCGCTCGTTTCTTCTCTTGTAACTTCTTGACTTCTCAAATCATTTTGTATTAAGTCAATAATATAACTTTTCAATGTTGTCCTAGTTCCAAAACTTAACAAACGCATTTTAATTTTTCTATCCAAATCTTCGCTTATTTGAACTGCTAATGTTTTACTCATATTTTCTTTTTCCTTTCCTATTTCAAACCAAATATTTGAAATACAACTTCTCTTAATTCTGAATTTAGCAAAATCGTTATTCCAATAGAAGTTAATATAAATATTGCAATATACCCTATTAATTTTATTAACCTAGTTATTGCTTCTAAAATTAACGCAAAAAAATAAACACCCTTAGGTTGCTCTAAAACCAAACTTTGACTAGATGTTGTTTGTATTGTATTTTTACTATTTTGTTTGTTTGTTTCTAATACTTTGTTTTGCTTAACCTTTGGGATTTTTTTATTTTTTATTTCTTCTATCTTTTCAAATCTTTTTGCTTCTTTCTTTTGTATTCCTTCCTCTGATAACGCTTTTATTAGCTGTCTTTCTATTTCTAACTCATCTGTTTCATTTATAATGTTATATATATCCTCATTGTATAATCCTGTTAACAGCCTACTTTGATTATCTATACCTTGAGCTAAAATTACAATTCTTGTACTAATATGTAATTTACTAAAGTTAGAAATACTTTCTAAAATTTCATTTTCTGAATCTTCTAAACAATCAATTTCTATTATAAATTGCTTTACCAGATTAAAATTAACTTTTGTTTCTTTTAAAAATTGACTCACATTAGTCATCTTTTGTCTTTCATATAATATCAATATATTTTGATTTTTACATATTTTCTGAATTAATCTTGCTGTATTTTCTGTAGCAATATAATTTAACATATCCATCCCTCCTTAATCTAGCCATTCCTCTTCGTATGGCACATTGTAAATTTTATTGCCTGATTCAAAATATGTAATATTATCTGCTTTATTATTATATTGTTTTTTCCCTAGTTTCCAAAATTTGTTATTACATACTACTAATACAATTAGTCCAAATAGAACAACAAAGTAAAAAACTAACTCTTTTTTATTATGTTTTGTATTCACTCTATTACTAGTTCCTCCTCATCTTCATAGTATTTTTTATAAAATTTATCAAATTGCTTATCTGCTTTATACTTTAATAATTCTTCACGTTCTAATTGTATAAAAACATCATTGTCAAAAACTTTTACTTTTCTAATTTTTTTGTTATTTTTTTGCAAATCAACTAATCTATCAATTATCTCTGCTCTGAACTTTTGATTAATTTTATTTAAAAAACATCCATATGTAGTGAGTAATGGTTGTTCGATTTTATTGTCAGGTATATACATTGATATATTTACTGCATTTAGACATCTATAAGACTCTAACATTATAAAATCAGCAACATCATCTTTTCTTATTTGATAATTATCTCCATTAGAAGTTTCTACAAATAGAAAACCTTCATTTTTTATAATATTTAGCATTTCTTCCTTTGAATATGTTTTGTATCCATTTATTTTATCTTTTCCCATATTTATATTCCTTTCTAACTTTCATAAAACAGGTATGGTGCAGGATCTATTTTTTCTCCATTCTCTGTTCTAATTTCAAAATGCAAATGGTCACCTGTAGATTTTCCTGTACTCCCCTGTATTCCTACAACTTGTCCTACTGCAACTTTTTGACTTATAGTCACTTGTATAGAATTTTCCTTCATGTGAGCATAAAACGTATAAAATATTTTGCCATCTTCATTTGTATGTTTTATTTCTACGCAGTTACCATACCCATTTTGTTTTCCTGAAAATGTTATTTCTCCATCCATTACAGACATGATTTTGCTGTCTTTAGTTCCCACTAAATCTATTCCATAATGATGTGAAGTTACAACTCCGATTTGCTTCTCTGTTTCCAAATCCACTTGTTACCTTTATGAAATTTTCAATAGGTATTGGGAATTTCCCCTTATATACAACATTTATTATTTCACTTTTTCCATGTGTAGTACTTACGATTAATTCTTCGTTTTCTTGCATGAATCCTGCACACATAATCAGAATAAATATTATAATTCCTATTACTAGCGATATTATTTTTTTACTCATTGTCCTCTATCCTCTCAAATTTCTTATCTAATATCTTTAGTTCTTGTTCGTCAATATGTATGGTAGCATATATTTTCCTTATACCTGCAGATAATAAGCATTCTCCTCGCTTAGCATTATATATTAGTTTTGTTTCCTTCTCTGTAAGTTTAAACACTTCTTGAATATCCTTTAGGTCTTGCCCATCACATTTGAAGAACATTTTATATGTTGCATTTGCAAGTAAACTTTGCCCATATAACTTGATTTTTTCATTTAAGAAATCCTCAATTGACTGTGTTATAACTACTATACTACTATTATATTTTCTTGCTCTTTTACTTATATTACGCACATATTCTAAAGTCTGTATAATATTAGGATCTACCAGTACATGACACTCATCTGCAATTAACATTGTTTGCTCATCTACATTTTTGCTTAAAATATCCCAAGAATAAGACATTATATTATAATACTGAGCTCTTTTATATTGAATCTGAAATTTATGCATTTGGCTTGTATTGAAAACTGTTAGTTTTGTATCAATATCAATATTTGTATGACCATTCCAAATTGTTGATGACTGACCAATTGAAATTGGCCTGATTAATGACAATAGTTTTTCGTAGACCTCTTTTGGATCTTTCTTGTTTTTTCTTAGAATTAAAAAATACAAATCCTCCATTATTGGAAAATCTGTATTTTTTAGTTTATTAATGTCAGTTTCTTTTGTAATGTTAAACTTTTTATATAACTCCTCAAGTAATAGTTCTAATGTTGCAAATTCTATATCTGTTAAATTCTGATACAATATCTCAAAGAAAGTATGTAAAAATTGAAAATGTAATGAAAGTGAATTACTTTCTTTTCCATCTTCTCTATTTACTCTAACTTGTAATGGATTTAATATTCCACCATCTGCCCCTCCACTACAATTGATAACTTTACCACCAATCCTACTGCATAAATAAGAATATTCATCTTCTGGATCTATAATAAATACCTTAGTTTTGGGTATTTCATTATATATTAAATGCTTTACTGCCATACTTTTTCCTGATCCCGAACTTCCAACAACTACCATATTACTGTTGCCTCTGTTATTATCTTTAAGCCATAAATTAAATATAATAATGCCCCCATTTTGATTCACCCCTAAATAATACCCTTTTTGATCTATAAATGTATTTGTATTAAATAAAAATCCACCTGTAAATGAGCTAGTTAATATATTTCTTTTAAAGTAATCACTCAATTCTGACTGTATTGTAAAAAATGGTGCTACTGCCTTATATCCTGACTTAAGTAAGTAATTTGTAAGTGGTCTCATTTTTAATTTATGTTTTCTTACTTCTCTTTCCACTTCTTTACATTTTTTCATTAATTCTAACTCTTCTTCTGCAGATACTAAAATATATATGGTTAGATAATGTACTACTTCATTATTATTTATCATTCTACTTATAATGTCGCTTGCTTCTTTTACTTCCATCTCTCGAAGTTGTCTTGTAGATTCATTCTTTGCAAGTTTTGAAAGTCCTGATGCATCTCTTATTCTACTATCTAAACTTTCTACTAATTCTGCATTGTCTGTTGGCTCAATATTTATAGAGAATATTGCCTCTATATTATTTACTAAATCTCCTAGCCACCCCATATCAACATTACTTGGATAATGTACTATTGTATATACTTTTGAGAATCTATCTCCTAGATATATTTTATTTCTATCAAATGTAAATCCTCCGAACAGGTGTAATTAAATCAATTAGCTCGTAATTTGTTTCTTGTTTTTTCATTAAATTTTACCTCTTTTCTCCATTGCCTCTGCTATTCTGCTTTTAGCAATTTTGTAATATTCTTCGTTTATTTCAAATCCAATAAACCTTCTTCCTTTGTTTATTGCACCAACAAGTGTTGTTCCTGATCCTGCAAAGCAATCTAACACGATATCGCCCTTTTTACTTGAATTTTCTATATGATTTTCAATAAATGGCATCGGTTTAATCGTTGGATGTTTATACTTCTTTTTATCTGTTTGATTTACTCCCGATATATAATACTTATGCTTTGTATGATAGTTTCCATACAATTTTACTCCTCGTTCACGAGCGAAAATTATATATTCTGTGTCAGGCAGATAAATATTATTTGTCAACGGGCTTGGATTTTGTTTATGCCAAGTTAACACCTCGTAATTACAGCTTTTATTTGAAAAATACTCTAAAAGTTCTTGTATCTGCCTTTTAGAGCAATAAATGTATATATTTATTTTTTTCATTTTCTGCATTAATAAATCCAATACCTTTAAATCAAATCCATCTTTTAATCCTAACAATTCATTTGCATAGTTATTAAATGTTGTTGCATTTTTTACTTTGTTTAAGTCTAGTTTGTATGGTGGATCTATAATAACTAAATCAATGCTATGGTCATCTAGTAATTTCAGTCCTTCCATACAATCCATGTTATATATTTCATTTGTTTTAAGCAATTTTTCTCCTTTCTCTTAATTTTACGATATTATCACCATAATTCGTTCCTTCTTTTCTTGCAAACTCTGGTATAGTAAAACTCTTAACTAAAAGTATGATGTCTTTTTCCTTTAGAATCTCAGCATCTAGTTCACAATTTCTAAATCTAGTTATCCAGGTATTTGCTCTTTTATTTATTTCTGTTTCGAAATCCTCCGAGTTTTTTACCCATACTAATAGGTAGAATTCATTTTCTATAATATTTTTATCAGCTACCAAATTGCTTGTAAATTTAATCCTTTGTTCGATAATTTTTGTACTTATATCATCATTGCAAGTTTTTTCTAGTTCTTCTTGTTCGTGAATATGCTCTGAAATATCTACTGTTCTTGGTATTACTAATATTTTATATGGATTTTGCTCGTTCGAAAATTCTAAGCTCATTAAATCCATTTTTGTTTCTAGTTCTTCTTCTGATAGAAGATCAACATTAATTGGATTTACTTTAATAAAAAGAATTATCTCACCATCTAATGTAGTAAGATAATTCTTCTCTTTTGGTATGTCTTTTATATTTAAAAACTCATTTAATGATATTTTATTTTTACTTCTTATTTTATCTAATATGTTTATTATAAAAATCACCTCTTCTATACTTATACTCTCTTTGCATAAGATTATATTTAATAACATTTTTTATCATGTCTACCATTGAAAAGTTATTTTGTCCCTTGATTAATGATATTACACTTACTACAATTGCACCTAATACAAAAAATGTTGGAATTAAACTTTGATGTGTAAATAAATATATTATATATGCCACAACAGATGCTACTACTCCTACAATTATTGTTTTTATTAATTCCGACATTCCATATCCATCAAAAAATTCTGTTTTCAGTTTTATCTCTGTTGGTATTTTAATTGTTTTTTTATCTACCACCGATTCGCACCTCCTCCGTGCTCCATCTCCACCATTATTAGTAAAACTCTTTGACTGTTCTTTTATCTTTTGATATTCTGCGTATGTAGATTTTGATGGAAATATACATCCTTCTGAATCTCTGTAATATTCTACTTTTGCATAGAATCCTTTCCAAAAGCCTTGACATTCTCCAAATGGTCTTAAATAGCTTATATTCTCCACCATATTGCCACCTATATTTATTCCATAAGCTTCACTTAAGGGCTCACTATCTGACATTGATATAATTTTTTTGTTTGTATCTGTTACTACATATCTTCTGCCATCAATGTTTACTACTTCTCGCCCTTGACAATCTTTGTCCTCAATTTTTCCAAATGTCATTTCTATATTTGTACCATCTGTTATTTCTACTGTACTGCCAAAATAATACTTTGGTATTTCTACCAATGTTAATGATAATGTTATGAGTACAGTTGCAATCATTAAATGTTTTGCAAGTTTTAAGTATTTCGCTTTATTGTCTACATCTGTAGCTGTTTTTATCATTAAAATAACAAACATTATTCCTGCTATTGTTATTCCTAAATTTCTCAATATTTCTATTATACTTCTTAATGTTTCTATCTTCTTCCACCTCCAAATCTTGGTATTAATGACCTAACTGACCTTGCTGTATTGCCTAGTGAATTTATAGGATTTCCACTTGGTCTTATCATATATTTGCCTAGTATCATTGGTGTATTGGTAGATATTATTGCAATTGCTATACCATAAATTAAATGACCATTTGTTAATGTTAAAATTGATAAATTAAGTAATGCTAATTGCACAACCAATGTAAATGCCGTCATTAGAAAGTTTCTAATATATTCAGGAAATACCCCTTCGTCTGAGTTTAAAAGTCCGGATACTTGCGAATGGTATGCCTAGTCTCATTACTAGCATCTCAATTCCTTTCATAATAAATTGACAAATTAAAATAAGCCATACAATAAGGAGAACTAAGCAAGCAACTGCTGTAAAGATGCCTCCTCCCATATTTCCTGTTAGAGTTTCTGCGAGATTAGTTCCTTGAATTTGTATTGTACTTAAAATACTATCTAAAAATTCCTGTACTATTCCAACAAAGATATAATATATTTCTTTAAAACAAATCATTATTATTACTGCTTTAAGCATACCAATACATAATGAAAATGGATTTTGTTCTGCATCTCCTTCTTTCATCATAAAGTATGTTTTTATTGCTTTTCCTATAAAAACTATTACAAGCAAAAATATTGCATAATTAAATACAGTTTCATATATATTGTTGAAATTTATATAGTTTCCATCTGCAACCTTAATTCCACCAAGTTCTCGTTCTATAAAAAATACTAAACTTGTCATATTTTTAAATAAAGAATTAAGTGTTGCCTCCGATCCTATTATAAATTTCTCAATTAGTTCTACAAGCATATCTGCCATCTTTTATCACCTCTACTTACTTTTCTTTATTTATAGAAAGATAGAATTGCATCTATAAGTGCTAAACCACAAGTTATTAAAACCATACATATTAATGTAGTTTTGATATTTTGCATATTTCTTCTTCTTTCTCCCTCATCATTAGTTTTTAAACAATATACATAGTAAATAAAATATCCACCACATATTGTGATTCCTATTCCAACAAGCCAACTTATAACTGCATCAACTAATTTTTCTGTGCCCTGCACAAGTTTTGTACTTTCCAAACTTCCTGCATAAGCTACTTGGTTAATTGTAATTAATAGAATCACTGCTAAAACAACTACTTTTAAAATTACTTTGCCTATATTTTTTAATTGTTCTTTTTTATTCTTCATCATTACCCTTTCCATCCATAACCTCTAGGTTACTTCTTATTTTATCTATATCATAAAAATCATCATCGCTATCCTTGTATTTATTCCAAATGTCCCATATTTTGATTTTTGTAAATTCTCTGATTTTTCTTTTGTTTTCTCTGTCTATTCTTAAAATCTGATTTTCTTCTTTTGTTCCCATACCATTTAATTTATTGAAGTACATTTTTGAAATATCTGGCACATATAAAAGAGCAGGCGGTTTGCCTGCTACCATTACTAAAACATAAGGATTTTCTATTCTAAGAACTTCATCAGGTGTAAGTAGTTTTCTTGATATAAGACTCATACTACTACTCGAATTGTCATACTTTATATTTGTATTACTACTTTCACCATATGCTTGACAAGTATAAGTTCCAAGCTTGTCTGAAACTTTTGTTGCTGTATCAATGTTACTTGTTTTTAGATACATCCACACACAATTATCCATAATATTCTGTGCTCCTTCTTTTCCGTATCTCTCTTCTATTTGTGCAAAACTTTGCAAACAAATTATAAATCTTATGTTTCTTCCACGAGATACTGTTAGCATACTTTGAAATGTGTTTATTTTAGTAAAGTTCGCAAACTCATCTAAAATAAAGTTCATTCTTATATTTAACTCGCCTCCTTGCTCCCTGCTTGTCTCTACAAGCGAAGTATAAAGTTGCTGTACAAGTATGCTTCCAAGTTTATGGTATGTTTCTCTATCATCAGGTAATAAAACATAAATAGCTGTTTTTTTCTTTGCAAAATCTCTTAAGTCAAAATCTGATTTTTGTGTATTGTTTGCAACATATTCATTTATAAACATTTGCAATGTAGAAAGTGCTGCAGCGACAAAACTTCCTCTTGTTTTACTTGGAGCTGTTCCGAGCCACTGCAAAGAATTTCTTGATAGGATCGTTCGCTTCTTTTGTTTCCATGTATTTATCAATTAACATTTCTCCTTCGTCATCTTTTTTGAACATCTCTGCAACAAAATAGTAGGCATTTGCTAATGTCTGATATTGTCTCCTGCCTTTGTTCTCTAATACTACTGCCATAATTGCTGTTTTAATTACAGACTGTTCTCCATTTTTCCATATAGGTTCTGTTTTATCATTACTTTCTACGAGAATATTTACTATATCATTTATAAGACTTTCTGCAAGTGGAATATTGTCATCTTCCACTGCATTTATAATAATATCTAAATAGTTATACCAGTTACTCTTTAAAAAATTGATATAATCTAATGCTATTACGTCATAACCAAGCTCTCGCAATTTTTCTGCTGTATATAAATATAATTCTCCCTTAACATCACTAATAAACATATTTTCACCGAGCTAATCCAAGCATTGTAATAGTTGGGATAATTATTGAGCGACTTTTTCCTGATCCTGAGCTTCCAACCAATAGCAAATGCAAATTATCGTCTATGTAATAATATTTTTCAATGTTGTTCTCCTTTTCGAAATTAACTATTACTCCACCTGAATCAAAAACACTTTTTTTATAATTTTTATTTGAATCAATAATGTTACATTTAAATATTTTATTATAATCCTTTTTATCTAACCACCATGATGTTCCATGTTGTCCTTCACCCACATATTTTGGGACTTCTATTTTGTCTGTTAGCTTTATTTGATCGCTATGATAAATATTTTTTGTCTTATTTGAAAATAGCAATAAAAAAGATGCTACAATAATCTCTAATACCATAAAGATTATTAGCACTCTTTTATTTGTAAGTAATGTTGTAACTATTGATTCTATATTAATTTGTAATAAGTCATTAAAGTTATTACTTAATATAAAGTGTAGGCTTACTGAAAAATATGCACATACAAATACACTAAATATTAATGCAATTACTATTAATATTCGTCTGTTTATTTTTATTCTCCTTTGTTTGGAACTCTGCATTCCTTTACTTGTGAAATTTAATAATTAAACTTAATTACTATCTTCCGCTTACTTTACTTATTGTTATTCTAAAGCTATATATTTAATTTTTGTTTATACATAAAAAGTATCTACTAATTTTATAAATGCTTTTCTACAATTTTTCTATATTTCTTCTATATTTTCGCTTTCTTCTACATATTCTAAGTTTTCAAAATTGTCATTTATACATTTCTTAAATTCTTCTTTTTGCTCTTTAAAATCTTTTGTATTTTCTTCTTTCTTGCAATCCATTTTACCACCTACCTTCCTTTTTATATTAATACATATTTTATAATAAATCAATATGATTAAATATTTTTCATTGTTCATTTTGCCAATTCAAATAAGAACTATTCTTTTTGCGTATTGCCAATTCTTTCTTTGCTTGTTTTGATAAATTCTTTTTATATTTAACTTCAAATTTTCTAATATATTTTTCCTGTTGCCTTGTAGAAAAATATATACAATTAAATATTTCCCAAATTAAGTCTCTACTATAATTAACATACCTCGCTTGTGAATATTCTTCGTGTTCATTTAATAATATTCTTTCAAGATTTAAAACCTGATTTCCTATTATTTTTAAAATTTCAATTTCAGCTTTTTCCTTTTCTTCTTGCTGTGCCTTCTGTATTCTTTTATTATCCTGATATTTGAAAGCAACAATTTTTTGTTTTGCTAAAATATAGTTTGATTTTTCATGTTTACAATCTATTGACATTTCTATAATTTTATTGGATATATCATTTACTCGTTTAATAATATTTGGATATTTTTTTAAATATTGATATTTAATACTTCCTTGTGTGTTTTTTAATTCTGCTTTTAGTAATAAAAGGTCTTTTGCTATTTGTTTTAATTCTTCATCTTTTAATGTTCTTTTTATTAATTTTTTATTTGAAAAATCCTTTTCATACTGCAACATATCTTTCATAAACTTCGGATCTGAGCTTACATTTTTTAATTTCTGCAATAATTGATTTTTTTCAATTATTCCTTTTTTGGCAATATCTTTTTCTTTATATAGCTCTATTAACTCTTCTTTAAATATTACGTTTGTATATTCATGTCTCATCTCATTAATTCTATTATAATCAATATAATAGTTCATTTTATCCCTTTGTTTACTCCATACCATAACTTGTAAATGTGGATGTCCACTTTCTAAATGAACTGCTCCTGTGTATTGTATATCTTCATATTTTATATTCATCTTTTTAGCAAGACTAACTAATTTGCTGTCAAACATCTCTTTCCATTTATCCTGTGTATCATATCCAAATCGAACTGCATCATATTCGTCAAGTGATATTGTACAACGATAAATTGGGATTTTGTTTTCTGCTAAATTAATTATGTGTCTATTAATTGGCTCTATATTTTCCATCTCTTGTATATTTTGAAAACCTTCAATTTTTCCAAATAAACCATGATTTGTATTTTTATTTCTTATTGCATATTCACTATATGCCAAATAGTTTGTATAGTTTTTGTGTTTGAAAAATGTTGTTTTCTTATTAGGATTAAAACTCTCAAAAAGAAATACTACATTATTCATTTCGATATATTTCTCCTATTGTATAAAAATCATATAAGTCTTTCTTTGTCATATTTTCCGTATCATGATTAATATAATAATTTGCTTTTTTACGAGCATTGCTGAGTATAGAAATAAATTGTTTACTCATATCATCTCCCAATAATTTTTGAAAGACTTCTCCTAATAAATATGTATTAACAGCACTTGTTCTTAGATATTTTGCATTTATTTTTCGCTGTGATTTTATAAATGGATCTAGCTTTGCATCTAGCATACTATCTAATTCTTTGATTATAAGATCTAAGTTATCTTTATATATTTGTAAATTTAACTCTTTATCAATTCCACTTTTTATAATATCTGATTCATATTTTCCCTGTTTGGTTGCAAGCTTTTGTAACATTTTCTTTTTATATTTTGGAATTCTTACTACAATTGTAACTAATTTATTCTCCTCTGTTTTTTCCTTCAACTTTTCCTTCTTTCTTCTCCTGCTAAGAAATCAAAATTGCCACAGCAATTTTGCAGGATCAGGGCGATATCTCATCGCCCTATAACAGCCTAAAAGCGTGGCTTTTAGCGAGATACGCATTATTTTACTAGATATCAAATAGATATCTCTAAACTTCTTCCTCTTCTAGTTCTTCTTGACTAACTATCTCAACATAGTCACTTATAATATTTAAAGCTTCATCATAGCTCCCTGATTTAGTTATTTTTTCGCACATTTCTTTTGCTTCTTCTCGCATCCCATTTCTTTTTAATATCTTTGATGCAATCCCCATTAGATTAAAAATATTTCCATCTTCTCCAATTAAAGCACACTTTGGTTTTTTAAGTTCTTTATTCAAATTCTTCTTCCTCCTCTTCTTCTTGATTTCTATCAATAGTTTCAACATATTCATTTATAACATCTAAAGCCTCATCATAACTATATGACATTGTTGCTCGCTCAATCATTTCCCTTGATTCATCAAACATATTATTTTTCTTTAATGTTTTTGATGCTAGTCCTATTATTTCAATCATACTACCACCTGCTTCATGAATGTTACATCTTGGCTTTTCTTTTCCACTATTAAATTCTTTTTGCTTCTGATCCATATTTCGCATTTTTTCTGAAATATCCAAAAACTTTAATGCAACAGGTTTGAATCTTCCATATTGAAAATCATTTCTCATTTCATACATCATTAAATGTATTATTTCACTTATTTGATTAGAATTTAATGGTCTTTCTTCAACTTCTTTTATTTCTTTTTGTTGCTCAGGTGTACCAAAACATAAATTTAAAGGTGTATCACTTACATATCCTAAAGCCATTATACTATGAGCCATTGCCTCTCGATATTCTGTATCCAAATTAGCATCATAAGTTGCATCTCTTATATCATTTATTCTAACTTTTTTTATTTTTGACATTACAATAACCTCTCTTTTTCTAATATTCTAATTCTTCTTCACTTTTTTCGCTCTCATTTATTTCTTTTAACAACTCTTCTTCATCTTGATACCCCAAATAGTATAAAGCTGATTCTATTGGTATATATTCTTTTATTATCTCTGAATATGTATCTTCATCCGCTTTTCTCATTTGTAATACACTAAGTGATTCTGTCTCATTAGTATCAACATTTAGAAATAATTTAAATTGAATATTTTGATCGTATTGTTCCTTAATATCATTATAAATTTTACTATTACTTTCATAAAATTCTAAGATATCATCTTTGTCGGTATAAATATATTCCATTTTGGTTTTAGTATATTTTGTTTTTTTATTTGTAATTTCTTTTATTGCTTTTTTCTTTATCATCTCTATAAATTTAAATGGCTCTTCTAATGCTTTAATTTTTGCAGTATTTCTATATTCAATGTCATCCCATTTACTACCAATTCTTAGAAATACATATCCATTTCTAGTTTTACTTAAATATTCTTCAAATTGTTGTACCGCTTCAAATTCTTTATAATACTTTAAACTATCTAGTTGTATTAATATGCAACTATTTCCATCCTTTTTGAACTCTTTTATTATTGCATTATCCGGAAGAAGTAAGTCGTTGCAATCAATAGAACTTGCTTTATTTTTTTCTATCATAGATAAGTAATCTCGTTTTGTTATTGAAATTCTTAAATCGCTATAATATCCCATATATTTATCTTCCCTTTCTGAATTCTCTCACACAAGAATCGATTTTGTGTCATTTTTATTTTAGTATAAATTTACACATCCATAAAATTATTCAAATTCTTCTTCATCTTCATTTTGTTTTGTTAATTGTTTATCCAAATCAAAAATTTCTGTTTGCATTATCAATCCATAATCTGTTTGCCTTCCACCATTTTCATTGCAGTAATCCTCGCCTAATTTAGATAAATCTATATAATCCATAATATCATCAACAAAAACTTCGCCGTCTTCAATTATTCTTCTTCCATAATTCTCTGGAAGTTTAACATCACTATAAAGCGTAAAGCTATCTAAATGACTTGCATACTTTTCTGCATCTTTTATGTTTGATATTTCTTCGCTTTTCATTTCTAAGACTGCTAATAATTTCTCTCTATCTTCTTCATTTAATGTATTTATAATAGCAAATATTTGTTTAATATCTTGATATGGTGTTGTATATCCTAAATTTGTTGCCTTATCTATTATATTTAAAATTTCTCTTGTCATCTCTTTTGAAAAACTATAATTTTCTGTATCAATTACTTCACATTTTAATACATGAGTACCTTGAATCGATAAATTATTATAATCTAATCCTAAATATTTAAAATCTCGTTCTAATTTTTCTGTTTCCTTAGGAATTCTTATCACGATTTCTCTATAATCTTCATTTTCTTCGTACTCATGTTTATTAACTATATTAAGTTTCATTTTTAATCCCATTACTTTCACCTCCTAGAATTCTCTTGCACGAGAATCAATTTTGTACCATTTTTATTATTTTTTAGTATCGTTCTACATCGATGAAATCACTCAAACTCTTCTGTTGTTTCACTTTCAATATTATTTTGTTTTCCTTTAGCAACATAAACATTTTTTCCTTTTTTGTCATATACATAAACTCCTAATTCTTTAGTCAGAGCATCTTGTAAATATTCACTTTTATATTCTTCTGCATACTTTTTTGCAGTTTTTAGATCATGTGTACCTGCTAATAATCCTCCATTACTATTTCTTACATAATATTGTGTATTTGGATACATTTTCATTATTTGGTCTTGTGTAAAACTCATATTTTTTATTCCTTCTTTCTGCTTTTCTTTTTTTATTATTTTGTTTTAATTTTTAGCATTATAAAAAGTTACTCAATTTCCTCTGTCTCTTCATTTTCATAATCTTTTGCTATATATATTTTTTCTGATTCTCCTTCTATCTCGACCCATACTTCTGAACTATCGCAATTTCTCATATATTCTTTTTTCTTTTTTTCTGCAAAAACAATTGCTTGATTTAATGTAGAGAAACTTCCAAGAACTTCAAGCTCTTCATTTCTAACTAGATACCAAATATCTTCTTGTATATTTAGTTTTACATCTTTCATAATTTCTTTTACAAGGCTTATTTTCTCTTTTGTCTCTTTCCATTGTTTAACATACTTTTCTTTAGGTGTATTCATTAACCAATCCTTTGAATAGCAAAATAGATTATGACATAAAATATCTTCAAATTCTTTTAATAAATCCATTTTATTCAAATTCTACGTTCTCCTCTTCTTCATTCTTTTTATTTAATACATTTACAATTAAATCTTTTGTTACAAAAACAGTTCTTTTGTTAAATTCTCTTTGCCAAGCTCCTTCATATCGTGACCAATGAAATCCATTGTCTTTTAATGCTTGTCTAATCTCATCACTAGGCTTATCATCAAATAATAATTGGATTCTATTTATGTCTTTATTATGAATCGCCTTTCCACCTTTAAACTCTATATTATGAAACTCTAAATTTTCTTGTTCTTCTAGTCGTTTTATTCTTTCTTTTGTGCTTCTTATCCTTGCCCCTATATTTGTAAGTTCCCATGTCGAATGTTCCCTTGCTTTAATACTTGCTCTTTCATTTTCTAACCTTTGTAATTTATCTTTCAATTTTTCAATTGCATTTGGATCGTCATTATAAATTACCGTGCTACTTTGTGCTGACTCTGCTCGGTCTTTATAATATTTACTTTTTTTATCTTCTTCAATTGATCTTCTAATATCTTCCCAAGCTCTCTCGTGCAATCTTCTTGCTTTTTTTTCTGAATGATGACCTCTTATTATTGGTTGTCCGGGTGTTGACATCAAAATTCTATTAGCTGTAGAATTACTATAATCTAACGATCTCTGCTTTGCTTTTTCTGAATATTCATTGTACCTTGCTATTCTCTTTTGTTTTCTTTCTTCATAGTCTAATCTTCCTCCCATTTTTCACTCCTTTCTCAATTAAAAAAAAGACTTTGCAAAAGTTTTGTTGCATTCTAACTCTCTTTACATTCCTTTTGCAAGTCTTATTCAAATTCTTCTTCATCTTCTAGGCTCTGATAATCTTTTACTCCTTTTGGGTCATATTCTTTTAATTTTTCAATGTCAAAAACAACACGATCATATTTCCCCATATTATAATTAACTGTACAGACTACTTTCTTTATAATTCCTTCTTCGATCAATTTTTTCTCAAGTCCACAATCCTTTGTGATTGAACTAATAAATGCCTCATTTTTATCAAGAGAATAACCACCTAAATTAACTGTTATATCTCCATAAAAATCATTTTTCGTGTTAGCAGTTACTGCTAATCCTTCATTAAATATATAGTGTTCTACATTTAAAAATAAAGTTTTTTTATTAAATTTTAAGGTTTTTCTATTTTTTTCCATTTTATTTTTCTCCATTCCTTATATAATGATTTTTAATAGTTTTGAAGTCTATTTCTTATATTTGTACAACTTCTTCCCAAGTAAATCCTTCTCTTCCAAAATGCCCATAATTTGTTGTTTTACTATAAATTGGCTTCTTTAGATCTAGATATGTAACAATACCATTTGGAGTTAAATCAAACTTTTCTTTTATAAGCTTTATAATTAACCCTTCTGAAATTTTATTTGTTCCAAAGCAATCTATATAAATTGATAATGGTTTTTCTATTCCAATACCATAAGACATCTGTATTTCACATTTTTGTGCTAGTCCATTTGCAATAACACTTTTTGCAATATGTCTTAGCATATATGATGCCGATCTATCAACTTTGCTTGCATCTTTTCCTGAGAAAGCTCCGCCTCCATTTCTTGCAATTCCTCCATAAGTATCAACTGCAAGTTTTCTTCCTGTAAGACCTGTATCTGCAATAGCTCCTCCAATTACAAATCTTCCTGTTGGATTAACGTAAAATCTAGTATTTGCATCTATCATATCAGGATTTACAACTGCAAATACAACTTTTTTCAATAAATCATTTTGCAAAGTTTCTATGTCAATGTTATCTAAATGTTGTGTAGATATAAGAATTGTATCAATCCTTATTGGCATATCATCCATATACTCTACTGTTACTTGAACTTTTCCATCTGGCTTTAGATATGGAATCTCTCCTAATTTTCTTACATCAGCTAATTGCTTTGAAATTTTATGTGCAACACTTATTGGATATGGCATATAGTCCTCTGATTCATCTGTAGCATATCCAAACATAATACCTTGATCTCCTGCCCCTCCAACATTTACTCCAATTGCTATATCATTACTTTGCTTTGTAATATTTATATCTATATTACAAGTTTTATAATCCATAGTAGTTTTTTCATCATCGTATCCTACTTCTTTTAGTTTTTCCCTTACTATACTTTCAATATCAATAATAGCATTTGATGTTATTTGTCCCGCTATTGTTACTTTATTATTTGATATAAGAGTTTCAACTGCAACTCTTGAATTTTCATCTTGCTCTAAGCAAGCATCTAAAATTGAATCTGATATAAAATCACATACTTTGTCAGGATGCCCTTCTGTTACAGATTCACTTGTTAAAAAATATTTTTTATGTCCCATATCTTTTCAAACCTCCATTCTTTACTTTTTCTCTATATTAGACATTTATCATATTTCTCTATAACTAACTTTTACACTGCCTCACACTCCTTTCTCCATTCGCACGACGTTCGATTTTGTGCCGTTTTTATTTCTACTCGGACAAATTACTTAACTCGTTTTTTCTAATACAAAAAGAGTAGCTACATTTAAAACTACTCTTGTAATTATTAAATTTAATCTATATCAAAATCAATCTCGTATTTGATCTCCTTAGTAGTATGCATTCTTCCTGCTCCTAGCTGACCACCTTTTCTTAAAAAAATATGTGTCTGTTTTGAGCGTATCATGCATATGATAAGAGCAGATATCACAACAGAAGTTTCCCCTATTGTAGGCTCTGAAAGACAATCAGAAGAACTTGTAACTTCACTTCTTTCTGAATTCGAAACTGACCCTAAGAAAATTTGGGAATCTAATATTTTTGGTAAAAGCTTACATGAACTTGTAAATGAAGGATTACAAAACAAATTATATAGAATGCCAGAAGATGCTCAAATGAAGCTTCAAGAAACTTTAGAACGTATTGTAAATGAAGGTAGTGGTGGATTAATTTGCATCATTCTTTAAAATCTTTTGGATGTGCAGACTGTTTATAAAAAATGGTCTGCTTTTTTTCTTTTTATTTAGAATAAAAATCATTGAAATTATAAATATAGCTAAATCTACTAAAAATAGTTTGATAAAAAAGTGGTCATTTCCGTGTCCTTGGAAGCCTTTTTTCTTCTTTAGGCACGTTAGGTTTGCTAATACTAGCATTTACTGTTTCTTTTACTTCTATATCTTCTTTTATTTTGTCATTTTCTTGTATTTTATCATCTGGATTAGGTTTTTTGTCGGTTTCTTCATTTTGCTCTCCATTATCTGGACTTTCTGGTTCTTGTTTATCTCCTCCATTTTCATTATCTTCTGTTTTTTCATGCGTAAAAATAATGCTTTTTGCTTCTTTTCTGTATAAACCATCTTCATATATTATATATTCATTTGGCTTATCTTCTTTAGCTTCTCCTAAATATTCAACTGCTCTAAATATCTTTTCATCTTTGTATTTTCCTGTAACTTTTATTTCTATTTCAAATCCTAAGTCTTTATATTCACTTGGTATCATTATTTTAAAAACATTTTCTGAAGATGTAAATTCCGTTTTGTTTTCTTTACTTTCTTTATCTGTTATAAAATATCCTTGTATATTTGGTGCTATTATGGATACATCATATCCCAAAGCCCCTTCTCCTTCTAGCGCAACTTCATACGCTAGCGAATAATAATTTGGTTTTATATTGTCTTGCTTAAAGATTTCATTCACTGAAACTGTAATTTTTCTTGGACTTCTATCTGTTTTTTCATCTTTTTCTAATAACATCTGTGATGCAGCATTTATTATTTTTTCAGCCCTTTCTTTTACTTCTGTTCCAATTCCTTCTTTTACTTTGTAGTAATTTTTTACAACTTCCGCTCTTATATTATCTATATAACAGTCTATTGCAATTTTAGTTGCAATATCTAAATCCTCTTTATTATTTAAACCATATTTTTTAATGTTTTCTTTTTTAGTACCACTTTTAATTATATTTATAAATGACTCTGCAGTATCTGAATCTTTTTCTATCCATCCAGAATTTATCTGAGATATCTCTTTTGTTTTTGGTCCTACTTCATATATGTATACTCCATCTGCTTCAAATTTAGTAACTGAAAAATCCTTCTTTGTTCCTATTATTCCTGTCACTTCAATTACTCCATCTAATTCTGTAATCCTTGTTCCTATTACTTTAATTTCTTCACATTCTGCTAATGCCTGTACACTAGCTGTGCCAGTAAACATCAATATAAACATGTAGACAAATATTATGAATATTTTCTTTTTCATTTTTCATTTTCCTTTCAATTCTATATTTCTTCTTTTCCTATAACACATTGTCTATAAGCTCTTTTTCCTTTCACACATGTTATTAGTGTTATATTATTTTCTTCTGTATTTTCTAATACTTCTACATTTGTTTCTTGTATTATTTTGTTTTCGAAAACTTTGTATCTCCTTTCTCCCATATTTGTTATATATATTATTTCTTCACCATTTTTGAGATTTTTAATTTCCCCAAAATAGTGAGCATATGAGCCTTCATTATGTGATGCAAGTGCAACATTTCCGATTCCATAAAGGTGTTTCTTCAAAATGTCCGAACAAAGTATTTTAAGATCTCGCTTCCTGTTCCTTCTTTTATTTCCGCTTCAACATTTAAACTTGGAATTACAATCATACCAAGTATTCCATCTTTAAACACTGGATCTTCTTGCACTTTTTCATTTATATTTTCCTTGGTATTCTCTAATTCCTGTTTTATTTCTTGTTCTCTACTTTTAAAATTTGTATACTTAAATGCTGTAATACATCCTGAAAAAGCGCACAAAAATAATAGTAAAACAATAATTGTTTTTTTCATAAATATTCCTCTTTTTAAATTTTGGTATTTTTTAAGAATCGTTTTTGATATTGGCTAATAAATGCCATTTTGGATTTTAAATTTTTACAAGAATAACAGAAAAGATAATTCTTGTGATTTAATTTTTTATTATATTAACATGGTTCATTTCAAAAATCAATAGTTTTCTAAAAATTTTTTTATTTTTTTCTTAATGATATTTGTATATTAAATTTGATATATCTTTTACTATATATTTATATGGCTTCTATTCCATAATCATTTAAATCTTCTTTATCAAATTTATTATCTCTTGTATTTTATATTCAATATGTTCATTTCCCTTTAAATTTCTTTTCAGGGCGAAACCCAATAATATGATTAGACTAGAAATAATGAAAACTGGAATTGTTAGAAGGCGAATTTTTTGCTTTTAGCCCTAATATCATAATTATTTAAAAAAACTACATATTATAATAAAACTACAAATGGACCCTTCGAAGCTTCTCGAAAGGTCCATTCATACTTTAAAATACAGCCGGCACAAGCTATACTCTTCTACTTAGTCTCTCATACTTTTATTAGCATGCACATCAGATATTCCATCTAAGTATATAACCTCTACTTCTGAATCGGTCCAGTAAGGAAGAATATCATTCCATACTACATTTTCAATGTGTTCCAATGCTTCTTCATTATCGCTATAATATGGAACCATCACTTTAAGCCTCATGTTTGATGCCGATTTCAGTCCTTCATCTGAAATATCCCATAAGTCAGAAATTAGCACCACTCCGTGGTAATCATCCGTAACCTGATTCAGGGTAGCCCATAACTTGCTTGAATCAAGCTCAATTCTATTTGCAGTATCTGTTTCCGATAAATTATACATAATTTTCTCTTTTTCCACTGCAAATGTCTTCTCCATACTATTCGACATATCAAAAATGTATAAAGGATTAGTCTCTATCCCTTCTACAATTTCCCGATAGTACTTAGGAATTATCTTACCCTCTTTTCCACTTACATAATTTGGCATAAAAAAAGCCATAATTACAGCTGTTACAAATACAAGTGCACTTCCCCTAAACCGACTACATTTTTTCATTACGCTTTCCTCCAAAAACTCTTTTTATCATAGTTGCTTTTTGCAAGTATCTGTGCCAACACTTGCTATCTCGATACAAAATGAGGTGATAATGAATAATTCAACACTCAATTGTATGTTAAAAATTATAGCATGCATTTACATAAAATTCAAGTATTCTTAAGATAAATTAATAATTTTATCTTGACAGAGTATCTAAAATGTGCTAATATATATACTGTTCAAGATAAATGCGGATGTGGCGGAACTGGCAGACGCGCTGGTCTTAGGAACCAGTGTCAACGACGTGGAGGTTCGAGTCCTCTCATCCGCACCAACAACGTTTCTGCTCGAACCAAATTGAACAGACTAATACAAATATCATTCTTAAAAGGATGATATTTTTTGTTTGCAAAAATGTCTACTATTGCCTCGCAGAACCTTCTAAGTTATGATGGTACGTCATAACTCACATGGGATTATGACTTATGACAGAGTCAAAGTCCTGTGCTACAAACAAATTGCAAAGGAAAGATTCTATGGAGTGAGAATTGGCATATTCTTTTTACTTAAGTAGAATAAAAATTTTATTTTCTATTAAAAATCCCTATGAGTTTTGTAATAACATTTAAAACTCATAGGGAGCTAAGAATTTTTACCGGTAACTTATTTGATGTGCCGTTTTCTACATATATTTCCAAATCCACTTATTGTATAAGCATTAAACTCATCTGTAAAAATATAAGGATCTGTTCCCACAAGTTTTGTTTTGTAACTAAATTTCACTTTAGTATCATATTCATGGCAGATTATTTTTTTAGCTTATACAGTTTTAATCTTTTTGGATCTAATACATAAAACAATATAGGAAATAGTACGCAAATAAATATAATAAAAATAACTGTGTTTAACATGTAGTACCTCCTTTTAATTGAGTTTCGGAGGTAATACCTCCGAAAAAAACGGACAGCATTAAAAAACTATAATATTTAAGTTTTTGATTTTTTTTAATCTCTTGAAATTTATTTAATAAATTGATTGATATTTGTATTGAGTGTTGCATCTACATTTGATAAATTTCTTTATATAAAGCTACCACCGTGTTAGCATAAGAAGTGTTGCTCATTCTTCACTTTGCCACATTCTCATCTTTATAAAATCTAACTATATAATAGCTCGAGCTATTGCAAAATTTTAGAAATTCTAGTATAGTTATTAATATAAATAGCAGTTTGGAGAAAAAAAAGATGAGTCTAAATTATATAGATTATTTTAGCAGTAATCATAAAAAAGAGATAAAAAAAATATATATAAATTCATTTCCAAGAGATGAACGTTTTCCTTTTTGGCTTTTAAGGTATTGTTCAAAAGAAAAAAATGTATTATTTAATGTAATATTAGATAATAATAAAGTGATTGGGATGGAATATACAATTATATATGAAAATATTGCATATTTGATGTATTTAGCAATAAGCGAAAAGCAAAGAGGTAAAGGATATGGCTCTAAAATATTAAAAGATTTATTGAAAAAATACGAAATTATTATTTTAAGTATAGAAAGACCTAATAATAATTTAGATAACACTAAAAAAGTAAGAAAAAAATTTTATCTAAGAAATGGATTTTTTGAAACTAATAAATTTATTAAAGATAATGGTATCGAATATGAAATATTGTGTACTAATAGAAACTACAATATAACAAAAGAAGATTTAGAAAAAAGATACACAAAAATGTCAAAGTCTACTATAATTAAATTTTTGATAGCAAAAATATTTAATGTATATAATATATCTTTTATAAAATAACAAATTATAAAAGCAATTCTAAGTAAATATGCAATTATATATAATATAATTGCATATTTTATTATCTTTTGCTAAAAATTTCTATAAGAGCACTCCAACCAAATACTAGGTAAATGTTTGCCATTCTTCTACGTCCCTATTGGCATAAATTAAATTTCAAAAAAATTTAGAAGATATAGTTTAGTGGTTTTAATAAGCAAAACACATATAAAATTCATAAAATATATAAGGTGATTTTATGAATTTTATTAACAAAAATGTATTAAAAAAAGAACTTTTTTATGATAATACTCTTATTTTAAAATATCATATTGAATATCCTAGTATTTATTCAAATACTCCAGAATATAGTATTATGAAATTTAATATGTATAACAGAAACTTAGCATTTCAGTTAAAGTCGAAAAGTGAAATTGATTTATACAAAGAAGCAATTGAGACTTACAAATATAATAAAGAAAATGGATATCCTACTATGGTATATGAAATTTATAGAACTTTTGAAATAACTTATAATAGTTTAAATATTATAAGCTTATATACTGACGAATACGTTTTTACAGGAGGAGCCCATGGAAATACCATTAGAACTTCTCAAAATTGGAATTTAATACAAGGAATTCTAATACCACTAGAAAGTTTCTTTCCAAATAATCCTTATTTTATGATTAAAATATTAAAAGAAATAAATAAACAAATAGCAGAAAATCCAGAAATATATTTCGAAAATTCCTGCTATTTAGTTTTAGATACTTTTAATCCTAAAAGTTATTATATAGTCCCAAATAGTATAGTTATATACTTTCAGCAATACGATATAGCTCCATATTCTTCAGGAATACGAAATTTTACTATACATTAGTTTTTACTTATATCATCTCTTTATAGTATTTCCATTCGAGGATATTTAGCACTTTTTCGTTAATATCCTCTTCTTTTATCCTTCCTTCTTCCAAAGCTTTCTTCACAGCTTCAATACTTGCCTCATAATCTGTAACAATTATCAAATCATTTCCTGCTAAAATCGCTTTTACAACTGCATCTTGTTCTTTTGAAACTGCTCCCATATCTAAATCATCAGTTATAATAACTCCTGTAAATTCTAATTCATTTCTAAGTACATCATGCACTTTTTTAGATAATGATGAAGGATTTTCACTATCTATACTATTTACTATATTGTGGCTTACTAGAACTGCTTCTGCTCCTGATTCAATACCGTGCCTTAAATGGAGGCAAGTCATTTTTTAAAATTTCATCATATGATTTATCTGATACCGCTATTCCTGTATGAGTATCACTATTACTTCCATATCCTGGAAAATGTTTTAATGTATATGATACTTTGCCTTCTTTACTTGCCTCAATTACAGTCTTAGCATAAATACTAGTTTCTTCTACATTCTTTCCTAGTGTCCTTGGATAAATATAATCAAGCACATTTTCTGCAATATCTACAACAGGTGTCAAATTCAAATTTATTCCTAAATTATATAAAAAATTGCTCTTTTCTATAGTATCTTCTCTTATCTTATCAAATCCACCAAGACTATATAATTCACTTGGAGATTTAAATTTTTCAGATCTTAAATTTTTATTAGAGCTAACTCTTACAACCTTTCCTCCTTCTTCATCTACTGCAATAAGCAGTGGAATATCTGCATGATTTTGAAGGTTTGTGATCTCTTCCTTTACTCCCTGTTCAGTTTTATCTTTAAAATCTCTTTCAAAAAAAATATATCCACCAAATTTATATTTTTCAAGTATCTCTATTTGATTTTTTTCAGGATAACGTACTAAAAATACTTGCCCTATTTTTTCATCAATTGTCATTGTTTTTAACATATTTTCTGCATTTTCATAATTATTTGCAAATATTATATTACCCTCTTCTTCTGTTTCATTTATCTTTATTGTATTTTCTGCATTTCCTATATTTTCTGACTCTTTATTATCTTTTATAATAAAACATACACCTAAAATAATTAGTACTAATAGTATCGCAATCAAGCAGTTATTTACCATCTCGTTTTTCATCTATATCCTCCAACTCTTGCATTTTTTCTTTCTAAATAATATGTGTATTTTAATTTATTTAATTCTGATTTATACGTATAATTATAATCAAATTAATACATAAAATCAACTTTATTTAATTTTTGTAATATTTTTTTACAAAATATTACAAAAATTAAATAATATATGATATACTTATATAATTAGAAAATGATATGTGAGGGAGAAAAAATGAAAACCTATATTTCTAAAAGTGAACTTGATACAATGGATTTTGCTAAAAATTTTGCTAAAGATCTTGAAAAAGATAGCATAGTAGTTTTAACTGGCGATCTTGGCTGTGGCAAAACAAAATTTACAGAGGGATTACTTTCATATTTTGGTTTATCAGAGGAAATATCAAGTCCTACTTTTACTATAGTAAATGAATATAAAAATGAGGATATATCCATATATCATTTTGATGTATATAGATTAAATTCATCTGATGATTTCTTCGACATTGGTGGAGAAGAATATTTTGGAAAAGGAATTTGCATCATTGAATGGGGTGAAATTATAAAGTCTTGTCTTCCTAAAAATACAATTTTCGTAAACTTTGAAAAAGATACATCTGATGAAAATATTAGAAAAATTACTATATCTTAAAATTTGGAAAGGAATAATTAGTTATGAAAATTTTAGCTGTTGAAACTTCTTGTGATATGCTTTCAGTTTCACTTTTGGAGGGCAAAGAGTTAATACTAGAATTAAAATCAGACTCTCCTAGAAGTCACTCTGAAACTTTAATGATAGCTATCGACTCTCTTCTAAAAAGAACAAATACTTCTTTAGAAGATATAGATTTATTTGCATGTGATAATGGTCCTGGCTCTTTTACCGGAATTAGAATTGGTGTTGCAACAGTTAAAGCTATTGGTGATGTTACTGTTACTCCTTGTATTGCTATTTCTTCCTTAGAAGCCTTGGCTTATACTTGCAAAGAAGATGGTTATATTTGTGCTATGATTGATGCAAAACATTCTAATATATATGCTGGAATGTTTGAATTAAAACGTGGAGTTTATGCAAAAATTAAAGATTTCAAATTTTGTAATGTTTCTGATTTTTTGGAATCTTTAAGCAAAGTAAGAAAAAAGATATTTTTTGTAGGAAATTGTGGCATACTTTATAAAGATATGATAAAATCATATATGAAATGTGAGTATTCTATTTTAGAAGACAATATTCCTACTTCTGAATATATTGGTATTGTTGCATTTGATAAGTATGAAGATAAGCTTTTTGAAAACTCACCTGAACTTTCAGCTCTTTATCTTAAAAATTCAAGTGCTGAAGATAAGGTTTAAATATATGGAAATTATTACCCAAAAAATGTTAGAAAAAGATTTAGATAATTTAGATTTAGATAAATTTGATGACTTTTGGAATAAAAATATTTTAAAGCAAGAGCTTAAGCAAACCACATCTATATATATAATTGCAAAAGAAAATAACGAAATTTTTGGATTTGCTGGAATAAATCTAATTCTTGATGAAGCACATATTGCAAATATAGTCGTAAGAAAAGACATGCGAGGACTTGGAATTCGGAAAGAAACTTCTTGAAAGTCTGATAAATGAAGTAAAAACAAAAGCTTCTCTAATAACTCTTGAAGTTAATACTGAAAATAAAATTGCAATTAATTTATATAAAAAATACGGTTTTGAAAACCTTGGCAAAAGAAAAAAATATTATAATAATACATTTGACGCATACATTATGACAAAATATTTAAAATAATATACATATGAATAAAACAAATATATTTGTTTTTAGAAAGGAACTTATGATGCAAAAGAAAAATGAACTAAGCTTCAAAGAACTTAAAAATTATTGTTCTACTGCAAAGTTTAATTTTGAAACTACTGCAGAACTTGAACCAACTAATAAAGGTATAGGCCAAGAAAGAGGTATTGTTGCTCTTGAATTTGGTTTAAATGTAGATGTAAACCGGTTATAATCTCTATGTAGAAGGTCCAAGTGGTGTGGGTAAAACCATGTATACTAAAAATTATTTAGACAAAATTTCTAAAAAGAAAAAAACACCTTGCGATTGGTGTTATCTTTATAATTTTGATAATCCTAATGAGCCAATAGCTCTTTCTCTTCCTGCTCGGTCAAGGAGCTGAGTTTCAGGAAACTATGGAAGGTTTTATAAAAGATGTTAAAGCTGATATTAACAAAACTTTCAATAATGAAGATTTCGAAAAAGAAAAAGCCCTAATTAAACAAGAATATGAACAAAAAAGAAGTGTACTTCTTGAAAAGTTAAATAAAGAATCTATGAAACATGGTTTTGAAGTTAAAACTGCTCAAAATGGTATTTACATGATGCCAATTTATGAGGGAAAAACACTTGAGGAAGAAGAATTTAATAAATTAGATGCTAGTATTAAACAGCAATTTGAAGAAAAATCTAATATAGTTCAAGAGCAAATTATGAGTACTATTAGTGAAATAAAAATTATTGAAAAAGAATCTGAGAAAAAAATTCAAGAATGGCAAGCCAATATTTCACTTCTTACAGTTAATGTTCACATAAATTATATTAAGTCAAAATATAAAAGAAATAAAATAATTTCAAATTATATGGACAATATCAAAAAAGATATAATGAAAAATGTTCCTTTATTCTTAGAACATCCAGGAAATACAAATCAATCTACAAATGGAACAACTCCTACTTCAGTTCCTCATAAAGAACCACCAAAGCCATGGCTTAATTATAGAGTAAATCTTTTTATAGACAACAGTAGACTAGAAGGTGCACCAGTTATAATGGATTCTAATTATTCTTTTCAAAATATATTTGGTAAACTTGAATATGAAAATTATATGGGTGCGTTAAAGACTGATTATACTTTGCTTAAAGCTGGTCTTTTGCATAAAGCTAATCGGTGGTTATATTATATTTCAAGCTGAAGATCTTCTTACAAATCCTGCCTGCTATGATAATTTAAAAAGAGTTCTTCGTATAAAAGAAATTAGTATTGACAACTCTTTAGAGCAAAGAGCTGCAATGGTTATGGTTTCGCTAAAACCTGAACCAATTCCACTAGATCTTAAAGTTATATTAATTGGAAATGCAAATATTTATCATACACTTCTTAGTATGGATCCTGATTTTAGAAAATTATTTAAGATAAAAGTTGAATTTGCTGATGATGCACCAAGAACTGATGAAAATGCCCTTAGACTTGCAAGATTTATTCATTCTTACTGCGAAAAAGAAAACTTGCCACATTTAGATAAAAATGCTGTTGCAAGAATGATTGAATATGCTTCTCGTTTGGCTGATGATCAAAATAAATTGTCTACAAAATTTAATGATTTATCTCAAATACTTGCAGAAGCTGGCACTTGGGCACAGCTATCACGTTCTAAAGTTGTAACTGAAGACTTTGTGAATAAAGCTATAAATGAGAAAATTCAAAGGGTTAAAAAATATGATGAAAGATACTCTGAAATGATTAAAGATAATACTCTTTTAATAAGTACTTCTGGTTCTGAAATTGGTCAAATTAATGGCTTAACTATTATGAGTGTTCGGAGATTATAGTTTTGGTAAGCCTGCAAAGATTACTGTTAATACTTTTACAGGAAAATCAGGAATTATAAATATAGAACGTGAAGTTGAACTATCTGGATCTACTCATTCAAAAGGTGTATTAATATTAAGTCGGATATATAGGAGAATTATTTGCACAAGATATACCCCTTTCACTTTCTGCAAGTATCTGTTTTGAGCAGTTATATAATGGAGTTGATGGCGATAGTGCTTCTAGTACAGAGCTTTATGCACTTTTATCTAGTCTATCAGAAGTACCAATAAATCAGTCAATTGCAGTAACTCGGTTCTGTAAATCAAAAAGGAGAAATTCAACCAATTGGTGGTGTAAATGAAAAGATAGAAGGTTTCTTCCAAGTCTGCAAAATGAGAGGACTTAATCGGAGACCATGGTGTTATGATACCAATTCAAAATATTAAGAACTTAAACCTTAGTAATGATGTTGTAGAAGCTGTAAAAAATCATGAATTTCATATTTATGCTGTTTCTACTATTGAGGAGGGTATTGAAGTTCTAACTGGAGTACCTGCTGGAAAGAAAGATAAAAATGGAGGTTTCCCTGCTGGAACTATAAATTATCTAGCTTATGAAAAATTAAAAAAATATGCAAGAGTAAGTAAAAATAGTTAAAAAAAAATGCTTCCAAAATTTGGGAGCATTTTTTATCTGTTCAATTAAAGTTCAATATTCGGAAATAACTCATATAAATTAAATCCAAGTAAATTATCAAAATATGCTTTTAATTCTTTTGCTTCTTTTATATGATAAACTGTATTTTCATGTACACCTCTTCTTGCAATTATATCTATTAATCTTTTTTCCAATGTCATAACTTTTTTTGTACACATCAAATCGCATAAACTAATGATTTTTTCATAAATTGTATACTCATGATTTTTTATAAATTTATCAATAAACTCTATATCCATATTGCTTGGAATTCCACCACCAACGCAGTAAATATCATTATTTAAAAATGAATGCGTTAAGCATATATTTGCATATTCTTCATCAAATCCAAGCTCTTTTATATATTTATATCCATTTATAGAATGCTCTTCGAAACTACCAACTAATTTTCCTATATCATGAATATAGCCTAATGTTTTCGCTTTTTCTACATCTAGATTTAAAGCTTTTGCAATCTCTAAAGCAGAATTTCCGAACACATATTGAATGCTCTATCCATCCGATCACATTTTTTCTTTCCCCTTGCATCTTCTAACATTTTTAAAGCTTCTTTGCTTGTTAATATCATATATATCTCCTTATCTTCTATAATTTCAAAAGTTCTTTATTGTATAATATATCTTGTACAATTTGGTCTGCATTTAATCTATATTTCTCCTCTATTTCAGATACGCTACCATGCTTTACAAACTCATCAGGATATCCATATTTTTTAAATTCTATATTATCTAAGCCTTTTTTTATAATAAGCTCCTCTATCATACTTCCAAGCCCGCCTTTTAAAATATTATCTTCGATAGTTATAGCTTTTTTTGTTTTAATAATTGATTTTAAAATATTTTCTTCATCTAATGGTTTTAAAAATCTAGCATTTATTACCTCAGCATCTATTCCTTGTTTTTCTAAAATATTTGAAACTTCTAATGCTCTATCTACCATCTTCCCTATCGCAATTATAGTTAAGTCTTTTCCTTCTTTAATAATCTCTGCTGATTCATTTTCTAAACTTTGATGTATATCATATTTAAAATGTCCTTCCCCACCTCTTGGGTATCTAATAACCACAGGTCTTTTAAGACCGGGCTGCATATTCTAACATATTTTCAAACTCTTTAAAATCTTTTGGTGCCATAACTATAAGATTTGGTATCATTCCAAAAAAAGATAAATCAAATATTCCCTGATGTGTTTCTCCATCATTTCCAACAATTCCTGCCCTATCTACACACATCAAAACCCCTAATTTTTGAATTGCAATGTCATGAATAACTTGATCAAAAGCTCTTTGATAAAATGATGAATATATAGGAACAATTGGTACTTTTCCTGCTTTTGCAAGACCTGCTGCAAAGCCGAAGAGCATGTTGTTCTGCAATTCCAACATCAAAAAATCTATCTGGATACTTTTTTGCAAATTCTGTAAGTCCTGTTCCATCTTTCATTGCAGCTGTTATACATATTATATCCTTGTTTTTTTCAGCTAGTGAAATTATTTTATCTCCAAAAACCTTAGAATAATCTTTATTTTTTTTATTTTTGCTTTCCCCTGTCTCTATATTAAAATTCGATGCACTATGGAATTTATCAGGATTTTCTTCTGCTGGCTTGTATCCCTTTCCTTTTTTGGTTACAACATGCACAAGTACTGGTCCATTTAGGTCTTTACTTACTTTTAGTATATTTTCTAACTTTTCTATGTCATGTCCATCAATAGGCCCTAAATATTTAAAACCAATATCTTCAAAAAACATGTTAGGAAGTACAAGCTGTTTTATACTATATTTCAATTTTCTAACAGCTCTAATAATTCTATTTCCGCCCTTAGGAAGCTTTTGGACTGCCTTTTTTACATATTTACTTGAATTTCTATAAAATTTTCTAGTTCTAGCCTTACTTAAAAGAAGCGATATACCTCCAACATTTTTGGAAATGCTCATTTCATTATCATTTAAAATAACTATCAAATTAGTTTTTAAGCTTCCTGCATGATTTAATCCCTCTAGTGCCATTCCTCCAGTTAATGCTCCGATCTCCTATTATTGCAATTATATTTTCATCTGTCTCTTTTAATTCTCTTGCAACAGCCATTCCAAGTGCTACCGAAATTGATGTACTACTATGTCCTGTGTCAAAGCTATCAAACTCTGACTCACTTGTCTTTGGAAAACCAGCCATTCCTTCAAATTGTCTTAATGTTGGCATTTTATCTTTTCTTCCTGTTAGTATTTTATGTACATAGCTTTGATGACCTACATCCCATATTACTTTATCCTTCGGAGCATCAAAAATGCTATGAATAGCTATTGTAAGTTCTACCACTCCTAGGTTTGAAGCAAGATGTCCCCCTGTTTTTGACACTGTATCTATTATTAATTTTCTTATATCTTCTGCAAGTATTTTCTTTTCTTTTAATGTAAGTTTTTTTAAATCTTTTGTGCTATTTACCTTATCTAGTATTCTATCCTCCATTTACTTGCCTCCCATGATATAGATAACAAGTTAACAAGCTTTAAATAATAAATTATTAAAACCTTGTAACATTTGCATAATTATCTCGTATGGAGATTTTTCGTCTATCGACGAAAAATTCCTACGATATAAATAATATCATAAAATTAGAGCGTATGCAATACGCTCTAATTTTATCTTTATATGTAATTTTACATTTTTCTAAATACACCTGAAACTTTACCCAAAATTTTGCAATCTGGAACTATTATCGGGTTCATAGTAGAATTCTCAGGTTGTAGTCTAATATGGTCTTTTTCTTTATAGAATGTTTTTACTGTTGCCTCATCTTCTATTAAAGCTACAACAATTTCTCCATTATTTGCCGAATTTTGTTTTTTTACTAATATATAATCGCCATCTAGAATACCAGCTTCTATCATGCTTTCTCCTCTAACTGTAAGCATGAAACTTTCTGAATTTCCGGACAAAATCTATTGGTATTGGGAATGT
The DNA here is from genome assembly GCA_948466265.1 of uncultured Clostridium sp. Next base: position 38,846 of record CAOJZU010000007.1, read on the forward strand.
GTCTGTAACGTTTTCTACTGCAAGTATTGGCTCTCCTGCTGTTATTTTTCCTATTACTGGAACTTCAACAAGTTCTTTTGATGTATAAAAATCTTTTGTTTCATTTGAATTTTTATCTGATGCTCCACCTTTAATTAGTCTTAATGTTCTACCCTTTTGGTTTTCTTTTCTAATATATCCTTTTTGTTCTAATTTTGCTAAATATCCATGTACTGTTGCAGTAGATTTAAGTCCTACTGCTTTTCCAATTTCTCTAACTGAAGGTGCATATCCTACTTCTAGGGTTTGTTTTTCAATACATTTTAAAATTGCTTTTTCTCTTTTATTTAATTCAACTGTACTTTTCTTTCTTCCCAATATTATCACTCCTTTTATTAATTTTAACTAATCTTATCATAAAAACAAATAATTGTCAAACAAAATTTTGGATTTTTATATAAACTTTTGTCTATTACAAAATAAAAGTTAAAAATGTCAAGTCCATTTTTTGAAAATTTGCTACTTTTATAAAATTTAGTAAAATATTTTTCCGCATAATCTTTTAATTTACTAATATATTTATTCTATGAGTAGATTAAGACTTTTTTTATTTAATACAATTATACTAACTTTGACTTCCCTATTTATGAGCGCTATAAATATGTTTTTTAGCGTTTATGTTGCAAATAAACTTGGTAGCGAAGGTTCTGGTATATTTGAACTTATCATGTCTATTTTCACTTTTGCTACAACTTTTGCAAATTCTGGGATAAGTCTTGCTGCAACAAGAATTGTCTCTGAAGAAATTGACGGAAATTCTGGTATACGGATTAAAGATTGCTATGAGGAAATGTATTTTATATAGCTTATCTTTTGGCATAATTGCTTGTTTGATTTTGCTTGTTTCCTCAAACTTCTGTGCTTCTGTCCTTTTACATGGAAAAGTATCTTCTATTCCTATTTATATAATGGCAATTAGTATGCCTTTTAATTCTGTTATCACATCACTTTCTCGGCTATTTTACAGGAGTTAGAAGAGTTTCTAAAACGTCTATTTCTAGAATTATGACAATGTTTCTTCAAGTTGTTTTAACTTGCATTTTTTTATACATTTTCCCATCAAATGATTTAAGCATTGTATGTACTTATTTAATTTTAAGTATGACTATTGCTACAATTTTTGAATTTGCTCTAACCTATATATTATACTTAATGGACAGCAAAAGATATTTTTTGAGATCCATTCCAAGCGAAAGATACTTACATAAAATTTTAAGAATTGCTCTTCCTGTTGCTGTTACTTCATATATACGTTCAGGACTTTCTACTTTAAAGCAGTTATTAATTCCTTTTAGCCTAGAAAAACATTCCGCTTCATGCTCAGAAGCTTTATCTCAGTATGGTCTTATAAATCGGAATGACAATGCCTCTTCTAATGTTTCCTTGTATTATTATCACATCATGTGCTGGACTTCTCATACCCGAATTTGCAAGATATAATCTTAAAAAAGATTTTGATAGAATGAACCAAGTTACTGGATTTATTTTTAAATTTACATCTTTTTTTAGTATTTGTATTATTCGGTATTTTTCTTACTTTTACAGAAGAAATATGCTTTTTTATTTATCACAATTTAGATATTTCTAGGTTTTTGGTAATACTATCTCCTTTAATAATTTTGATTTATCTAGACAAAATTATAGACGCAATGCTTCGTGGCCTTGATAAACAAGTTGGTGTAATGTTTTGCAATATTGTAGACCTTGTTTCTACTATAATTCTCATATATACAGCTGTTCCTGTTTTTGGAATATATGGTTATATTGGAGTTATTGCATTTTCTGAGATTTTAAATTTTACTGTAAGTTTAATTCAGCTATATAAAGTTACTCATTTTAAGTTTGATTTTGTATCATATGCAATAATACCTTTTTTATTAGTTATTGCAACTAAATTCTTATTTGATAGCATTGATAACTATATAGAATATGATTTAGGTTTTGTGTTATTTAAGATTATAATTTTTGTATTTGTTTATTTAATATTGCTTGGAACATTTAATATTTTTAAATTTTTTAAGAATAAAAAAGTGTTTATTGCATAATTTCGATTGATTTAACATAAATTTTATGGTAGAATTTTTAATATATATTTTATATTTTTTTGTAACTATTAAATATGATTATATTTAAAGGGAGGCTAAAAATGAAGGGTTCAGCAGGTAAATTTCTTTTTCGGATATCTCCAACAAAGTTAAACTTTTTTAAGGATGTTAAATGTGATTCTCAGGAAACTAAAGAGTTAGTTTTACATTGGATGTTTAAAGCACAAAAGGTATCTAATATTAATATTCACAAGTTTTCAGATCTTTTTGCAAAATATCCTAACATTGTTTTTCCAATACGGTTATTTAAAAGATCCGAAGATTATTCTTTTGAAATAATTGATTGTTCTGGTAATATTTATTTTTTAAATTACGATTCAAATTATGCAGACTATTATTCCATTCGCAGAAAGGATCATCTAAGTGATGTAAATGTTGATTTTAAAATTGTTAAGGGAAATCATATCGTGTTAAAAAGAATCAACATATTGCTATTAGATGAGAACGGGATTTGCACAAAGGACGATTCATTTTCTATTGTTTATAATTGTAAGAACAATACCACAATTGTAACTATTAAAAAAGTGACTCAGATGAAACCTTATCTTAAAATTGTATATCCAACACAGGATAAAGATTTTGATGGTATGGTTTTAAGGCTTTTATTTAGCGAAGAAATAAACCTTAATAATGTATTCCCGCTTTTTGAAAGTATATATGAAATTCGGGAATTAAAAGACATATCTATAACAATCAAAAATAACTCTATGTATCTATCAAATATTATTGTAGAAAATAGTAAGGTGATCGAGTACTCATTTACTGAAAGTATAAGTGAATCAGAGGTATTTTTACACCAAAATTCAATGTCAAAAGACGTTCAGGAATTTATTGATGAACATTCATGCTAAAAAATCTTTTAGTATACAAAAAGTCCACCCCTCACTTGGGTATGGACTTTTCTTCTTTATTTATTTTTTATTTCTTCCAACGCTTTAGATAATTGATCTGGACATGATGTTTCTCCGCGACATGGAATTCCTTTAAGTAATTTTATTACTTCATCTATTTTTCTTCCCTCTACAAGACGACTCACACCGCGCAGTATTGCCTGCACATCCACCTACTATTTTAACTTTTTTTATTATATCTCCATCAACTTCAATTATCATTTCACTAGAACACACACCCTGTGGTCTATATTTATATTCCATTCGCCCTCCTAACGTTCAACCAATAAATTCATCTTGTTTGAACTTAATAATTTATTCGCTTCTAATTTATACTTCTTTTGCTAAGACAATCGTTCTTTGTGATCCATCATTTGTACAAGTTGATAATGTTATTTCTCTTAAGCCATTTGTGTCTCTTCTATAGAAAGAACTATCTGTTGGGTCTGCATTAAACACATTATACACTTTATATGTTATTTGTGCCCCTGTCTTATCTGTTATATATATTGAATCTCCATTTGATAGTTTACTCAAATTTGAGAAAAATAAACCATTTCTATAATTATGCCCTTGAATTACTGTATTTCCCACTTGATTTACTCCGTACTCCACTTAAGTATGCTACTGCAACTTTTATTGATTGAGGAGTTTCTTTTTCTAGTATTGGATATTTAATATTTATTTTAGGTATTGAAATTGTTCCGAAGTACTTCATATCCATAATATTTCGAAGTAGATCCTTGCTGACCATATATTGAACCACTGCCTTCTACATCACCTATCTGTGACCTATCTCCTTCATCTTCGTCAGGTGTTTCTTTCTTTACTTCTGATTCAAATAAATCCACAGCATCTTCCGCCTTTGAATTTAAATAATATTTATTAAATACTGACCAACCGAAAAAATGCTATTATTCCTACTATTCCAATTATTGCAACTATAAGTAAGCCAGTTAATAGTCCATTATATTTATTATTAAACATTGCAAATCCCTTCTTTCTTCTTTGGATTTTATAAACCTATATGTTTATTATATCATATTTTGCTATATTTGTATATTATTTTACAATATTTTTATTCCAAGTTTTTTCCCTGCTAATATATGGAAATGCAAGTGTTTAACTGACTGTCCTGCATCTTCTCCTGCATTTGATACAACTCTATATCCGACTTTCATCTACACCTTGTTCTTTTGCGATCTTGTTTATTACTGTAAATATATGCCCGAATTAAAGCTTCGTCTTTTTCTTCTAATTCTACAAGAGATTTGATATGTTTTTTTGGAATTACTAATATATGAACTGGTGCTTCAGGACTTATATCTTTAAAAGCAAGTACTTCATTATCTTCATATACTATTTCTCCTGGTATCTCTTTGTTTATTATTTTACAAAAAATACAATCTTCCATATTTTTTTATTTCCCTTTCGTTATCATATAATTAAGTTTTAAGAATTTTGTTTATGCTATTCTTTAATTAATACTGCTTTAATACGCCTAACTCCGGCTAGAAGAAGCTTCTTCCTTCTTTATCTTAAATGTTCCAAGTATTCCTGTATGTTCTACATGTGGCCCTCCACATATTTCTTTACTAAAATCTCCAATTGTATATACTTTTACTTTGTCTCCATATTTATTTTCAAATAATCCTATTGCACCAGATACCTTTGCTTCATCATATGTCATTTCTTCACATGTAACTTTTAAATCTCTTTGTATTTGCTCATTTACTATTCTTTCTACTTCGTCTAGTTCTTCTTTTGTAACTTTCTGAGGATGTGCAAAGTCAAATCTTAGTCTTTCTGTTGTTATATTTGAACCTTTTTGCGTCGCATGTTCTCCTAAAACAATTTGAAGTGCTTTATGAAGAAGGTGTGTTGCTGTATGATAGCTAATTGTAATTTCGTTTTGTTCTGCTAAACCACCTTTAAACTTTTGCTCTGAACCCATTCTTGATTTTTCTTGATGTGCTTTAAATAATTTATCAAAATTATTTAGGTCTATTTTGAATCCATTTTCTTCTGCTATTTCTTTTGTAACTTCTTGTGGGAAACCATATGTCTCATATAGTCTAAATACTTCTTCTGCTGATAACAAAGTTTCTCCCTTTTCTCTTAATTTGTTTAATTCTTTTTGAAGTTCTTTTTCTCCATTTTCTAGAGTTTTTATAAATTTATCTTTTTCTTCTAATATTGTTTTTATTATATTTTCTTTATTATCTACAAGTTCTTTATACATCTCTCCTAATATTTGTATATCTAATTTAATTAATTCTTCTAATTTTTCAAGTGAAATTCCAATTTTGTTTAAGTGCCTTATCATTCTTCTTATTAATCTTCTTAATATGTATCCCCTATCTATATTGCTTGGTTTTCCACCATCTGCGATTATCATCATACTAGATCTTAGGTGTTCTGCAATAATTCTTCTGCTTGATATATCATCTTTTACTGCAAGTTCTTGTAACCTATCCATCATAGGTTTAAATATTTCTGTATCAAATGGTGTTTCCTTTCCTTGAAGTAACATATTTATTCTCTCTAGACCAAGTCCTGTATCTACATTTCTTTGTTTTAGTTTTGTATATTTCCCATCACTGTCTTTATAATATTCCATAAATACGTTGTTCCAGATTTCTACATATTTGCCACAGCCACAAGATGGATCACAGTGTTCTCCGCAAGGTTCTTTTCCTGTGTCATAGAATATTTCTGTATCTGGTCCACATGGTCCGTGTTTCTCCTGCTATCCACCAGTTATCGTCTTTTCCAAAATAATATATTTTTTCTTTTGGCATGCCGTTTTCTTGCCAAATTCTTGCTGTTTCTTCGTCTCTTGGTGCGTCTTCATCTCCCTTAAAACAAGTAACTGATAGTTTTTCTAATGGTATCCCTAATTCCTTTGTTAAAAATTCCATGCTAAATTTAATTGATTCATTCTTAAAGTAACTCCCGAGTGACCAGTTTCCAAGCATTTCAAAAAATGTTAGATGGCGATTGTCACCAACCTCATCTATATCTACTGTTCTTAAACATTTTTGATAATCTGCAAGTCTTGTTCCTTCTGGGTGTTTTTCTCCAAGTAAGTATGGTACAAGTGGGTGCATTCCAGCTGTTGTAAATAAAACAGATGGGTCATTTTCTGGTATTAATGGACTGCTTGGAATTATGCTATGTCCATGATTTCTAAAATAGTTTAAAAATTTATTTCTAATTTCTAATGCGTTCATTTTTTATGTTCCTCCTAAATTTCTTATTTTGATGTTGAGCCAAAGCCGTCCCATACGTTCACCCTCAGCCATATCTCCATCAGCAATTAAAAATTTTTCAAATATTGCTTGTCCGAATTGCTTCTCCTTTTTTTATTACTACATCTTCTTCTTTTATATTAAAAAATGCAAACATCATATGTCCATCATTATCAGGATTTCCATAGTAGTCAGCGTCTATTACTCCAATACTATTTGCCATTATTAGTCCTTTTTTCTTTGGATTTGAACTTCTGTTACATAATTTTAAATATTCGTCTCCTTGCATATATGCTTTTAAACCGGTTTTTACAAGTGTTGGTGCCATTCCTTTCTTAAAAGATGGGATGACAGTATCTTCTGCTGCTTCTATATCATATCCTGCTGAATATTTTGTCTTACGTATTGGTATGTTTATTCCTGCATTTTCAAATCCTTTTGCAATTTCAAATCCTCTTACTTTTTCCATATATTTTCTCCTTATATCTAAACTTTTTTGATTATATCATATAAAAATCTAAAAATCTATATAAAGCTTTATAAAATTTGTGTTTATTCATAATAAATAAAAAAAGCTAAATATACTTATTCTAAAATACGTTTAGCTTTCTCCTATATATTAAGATTTTATTATAGATATAATTGCTTTTCAACTTTTCTTTTTCATTTTTTTACATATTTATGAATTTTTGAGAAATAATATATTTTACTATGAAAATTTTTAATAAATTGATTAAGTTAATAGAATATAAAGCACCAAACGAATATAATTTTGTTTTGCCAGAGTCTAAACCTGATGAAACTCTAAGAAGTGCTAATAATATAGAAAATGAAACTAGAGATAATCTTAAAGAAAATGTTTTTCCTTCTCTTGATATAAATAAAGATTATATTAAAAAAAGATATAACTTTGATATAAATAGCGATATAAAACTACGTGAATTTACAATAAATATTAGAAGTAAACAATACAAAGCATTCTTATTCTATATCGAAGGTATGATAGATAGTGATTCTATAAATAAGTTTGTGATTAAACCTTTAATGCTAAAAAATTCCTCAAATTCATCAGAAGGTGAACAGGATATAATTAGTACAGCTGTTACAAATAATGTAACAGTAAGACGAGTTAAAAAATTTGATCTTAAAAACTATATTTTAGAATGCTTAGTACCACAAAATGATATTCAAACAGAAAACAAATTTAAAAATATTATACAAAAAGTAAATGCTGGTGTTTCTGCACTTTTTATTGACACAATAGATAGTGCATTTATGATAGATGCAAAAGGTTTTGAAAAACGTAGCGTTTCTCCACCAGATAATGAAAATATTATTAGAGGTTCACAAGAAGGATTCATAGAATCTCTCCGTACAAATACTACACTTTTAAGAAGAATTGTAAATAATGAAAATTTAATTATTGAAGAAATGAATGTTGGAAAAATAAGTAATACTCAAGTTGCAATGTGTTATTTAAAAAATGTTGCAAATAACAATTTAATTAAAGAAGTAAGATATAGAATAGATAATATAGGAATAGATTATCTTCTTTCTTCTGGACAACTTGAACAATTAATTGAAGACACAAACTTTAGTATTCCTCAGTTATTATCTACTGAAAGACCTGATAGATTATCTTCTTATATCTTAGAAGGTAGAGTCGCAATCTTAGTAAATGGAACTCCTTATGGATTAGTTGCTCCAGCAGTTCTTATAGACTTTCTATCTTCTGCAGAAGATAGAAATCTTAAATATCAGTTTGCAAATTTACTTAAAATAGTTAGAATTCTTGCACTTTTTATTACGCTTTTGCTTCCTGGTCTTTATATTGCAGTTACTACCTTTCATCAAGAACTAGTTCCAACAGAGCTTTTATTTGCAATAGTTGCATCTAGAAGTAACGTTCCTTTTCCTGTTATTTTTGAAATTTTAATAATGGAAATTTCATTGGAACTTATACGAGAATCTGGTGTAAGAGTTCCTGCTCCTCTTGGTCAAGCAATAGGTATTGTTCGGTGCAATTATATTAGGTGACGCATCCGTTTCTGCAAATATTGTTAGCCCTATACTTGTAATTATTGTTGCAATTACTGGTATAACTGCATTTGCTGTTCCAGACTTTTCTCTGAGCTTTCATGTTCGTATTGTAAGATTTTTATATATTATTTTAGGATATTTTGCAGGATTTTTAGGAATTGCTTTTTGTTTTGTCACTCATATAACAATACTTGCTAGTATAAATTCCTTTGGAGTATCATATTTAAGTCCATTTGCTCCTATTTCAAAGGATAATAGTTCTCGGATATTTTTTACCTCCTTTATGGAAAAGAGAACAAAGAAGGAATTTTTTAAATACAAAAAGACCTATTAAAGAAGAAAAAATAAGCAGAAAATGGAAATTTTAAAAGAAAGGATTTAAGTAAGTTATGGAAAAAACAAAAATTGGCGTTTTTCAAGCAGCTTCAGTTATAATAACTGTCATGATAGCACATATTATTTTAAATATGCCAAATCACTTAATTTCAAATACTGGTCCTTCTACAATACTAAATCTAGTTTATGTTTTTATAATTTCAGTATTTATATTTTACCTTGCGTCAAAAGTATTTGAATTATTTCCTAAAAAAGACTTTATTGACATATGTGAATATTCTGGGGGTAAATGGCTAAAAAACATTTTTGGTGTAGCTGTATGCATATATTTTCTTACTATTTCTGGTTTTGTAATAAGGACTTTTGCTGAAAGTTTAGTTTTAATATATTTCCCAAATATTGAGTTAGAAATAGTAATTCTAGTTTTTGTTGCAATTACAGCAATCATGAATTTGCTTGGATTTAAAGCTATCTCCAGAGTAACTTTAATATCGCTTCCTATAATACTTGTTAGTATTGTTATGATATTTATATCATCCGCTTCAAAATTTATTCCTCAAAGAGCTCTACCTCTTTTAGGTTATGGCGCATATGATACTTTTGTATCAGGACTTGGTAATATATTTGCATTTAGTAGTATGTTCATTACTCCTTTTTTGTTACCTTATATTGGAAGTGGAAAGAAATTAAAAAAGGCTGGTGGAATATCTCTTCTAATTTATTTTATATACTTGATGTTAGGTGTAATTGCTTTACTTTTTCTAATTCCTTCTATAACAGAAATAAATAATACACTTTCTATTTACATTCTTTCAAGAAGAATAAATTTTGGCTCATTTATACAAAGAATTGATGCTGTATTTATTTTAATTTGGATAATGTCAATATTTAATTATCTTGCAATAACTATGCATTTTAGTTTAAATACATTTAAAAAAATAACTAATATAAAACACGAAACTGGAATGGTATTTTGTTTTTCCTCATTCCTTTACATCATTAGTCTTATACCACAGAGTATAGCTGACGTAAACTTTTTTGGAGGAACAATTTATAAATATACTTCTATTATTTTTGTATTCTTTATAGCTGTAATAATTTTAGGCGTAGCATATTTTAAGAAAAAGAAGGATATGAAGAAAGGAGCAATTTACCACCATGAATAAAAAGTTTAATATAATGTTTGCTATAATAATATTAGTTAGTTTTACTATAGGTGGTTATTATAAAACTCAAGATATAAACGATTTGGCTTATGTAGTAGCACTTGGTGTAGATGTACGGTGAAAATAATAACTATAAACTTAGTTTCCAACTTTCTATTCCTTCCCAAAACACATCAGAAGGAGGATCCAGTTCGTCTCCTGATACTGTAACAGATACAATAGAAAGTTCTTCTATTGAGTCAGGTATAAGTCTTGCTAATCGGTTATATTAGTAAAAAACTTAATTTGTCACATTGCAAGGTTTTAGTTATATCTGAAGAAGTTGCAGTAAAACGGAATATCTGATATTATTTACACCCTAATAAATAATGTCGAACTCAGACCCGACTGTAATGTAATTATTTCTCGCTGTGATGCTTATACATTTTTATCAGACTCTAAATCGCAAATCGAAAGTATAACTGCAAAATACTACGAAATAATTGCAACTACTAGCAAATATACTGGTTATACTGCAAATATAACTATTGCTGATATTTTTGATAGAATATCAGATACTTTTGGAGAAGCTTCTGCAATACTTGGATCTATTACTAGCAAAGAAGATGATAACTCTGGAGAATCGGCTACTGATACAGATACAATTGCAGGAGAAACAACTTCAAGTGTTGGAGATAAAGGAGAATCTTCTACTAATATAGATGTTGTTGGCCTTGCTGTATTTAAAAAGGATGTTTTAGTTCGGAGAACTAACTTCTATTGAGGCTCTTTGTCACTTGATTATTATAAATGAGATGGAAGAATGTATTCTTTCAATTCCAAGTCCATTTGATCAAGATCAAGTTATAGACTTATATGTGACACTTGGTGAAAAAACTAAAAATGATGTTAAAATCATAAATGGAGCTCCTTTTATTTCTTCAAAAGTTAATTTAGATGTAAAAATTTTATCTTCTAATAAAAACTCTAACTATTTTGAAGAAGACAATTTAAGATTAGTAGAAGAATATGCTAATTCATATATAAAAGCTGAACTTGAAAAATACCTTTACAAAACTTCCAAAAATTTTGGATCTGATATAGACTTATTTGGAAGGTATGCCACAAAATATTTCTCAACTTGGGATAACTGGCTTGAATATAACTGGCTTGATAATTATAAAAATGCATTTTTTTATGTAGAAACTGAAGTTAATGTACTTTCTAGTTATTTAATTTCATAAACTTAAGGAGGATTTATGATATTTTCTATTATACTTTTAAGTATATTTGTATTTGTTAAAACTATTCGGATATGGGGTTTATGAATATAAAGAAAATTCAAATAAACCTGCACGGAATTATTATTGGTATACTTTCAATAATATCACTTATTGCACCATTTATTGTAACTGTGATTTAAAAAACACTAGCCCGTTCTTTCTTTACAAAAGAACGGGCTTATGCGGTAATGTTTACATATACATTATTTTATGTCGATTTGGCACATTTTCATGGCCTCTATCGCATTTTCATGGCTTTCTTTTGTAACTCCTGCACAACATAAAGAATCTACTGATATTTTTATTTCTGGCAATTTCGATTTTAATATCATTGCATTTGATATAACACAAATATCTGTGCATAGGCCTATTATTTCAATAGAGCTAATATCAATCTTCGATACATATTCTGCAAGTTCAAGTGAACCAAAGCTTGGTTTATCTATTATTTTATCGTCTTTTACATCTATTTTAGAAGTTATCTGCCAACCTTTAGTTCCCTTTATACAATGTTTAACTGGAAGATTTCTTCCTTCCATTGTATTTAAATACTCTTCATCATGAGTATCTCTTGTAAATACTACTATATCATTAGAATTTCTATATTCTAAGATTTTTTCATTTACATTTTCTACTATTTTCTCTGCTTCCTTTGTACCAAGTGTTCCGTCTATAAAATCATTTTGCATATCAATTACTAAAAGTAATCTTTTATTTTGCTTCATAATGAAAACTCCTTCTATTTAAATCACATGTAAAACAAATTGTAAAATTGCAACTATTATAACACCTGGCACTCCTAAAAATCCAACAATAAGTGCTGTAATCCAGTTTAGTACAAGACCTACACCAAGCAAATTGAGTACATATATTACTACTCCACCGTACTACTGCATTTATAATAAATTTAATTATTATTTTCATTGGCATAGATAATATCTTTAGTATTATAAATAAAACTGCAATTCCTATAATAAATGGTAAAAATGGCATTCTATTCTCCTCCTTTCATATGTTTTCTTGTCATTTCTAAAAGATTTAATTTTGAAAAGCCTACAATTTGTGTCTTTGACCTATCTTTTTTGAAATTTTCTTCAAGTACTTCTATTATTCTTTTCTTATGTTCTTCATCTTCCATGTCAATATAATCTATGATTATTATTCCACCAATATCTCTTAATCTTAACTGTTTTGCGATTTCTTCACTTGCTTCTTTATTTACTTTAAATACAGTTTGCTCTAGATCCTTTGTGCCTATATATTTTCCTGAGTTTACATCTATTGCAGTTAATGCTTCTGTTTTATCTATTGTAATAAATCCACCACATCTAAGCCAAACTTTTCTTTGCTCTGATTTTATAAGTTGTTCTTCTATATCATATGTTTTAAATATATTCTCATTAAGTTTCAATTCTATTTTTATATTTTCCCCTAAGTCTTCACTTACTCTTTTTACTTCTTCATAATCTTCCTTATTATTTACAACTATTCTTTCTATTTCTTTATCTACCAAATCTACAAGTAATTTTTCTATAAATCCTTGTCCCATATAAACTGCCCTTGGAAGTTCCATATCATCTTTATTTATATTCTTTTCTATATTATCCCATATCTTTATTACATTTTTTAAATCTTTTTCTAACTCTTCTTCAGATTTATTTAAACTTGAAGTTCTAATAATTACTCCAAACCCTTCAGGAAGTAGTTTTTTTACTATTCTATTTAATCTTTCTCTTTCTGAACTTTCTTCTATTTTTTGTGATATAGTTGTTATATCTGTATTGGGCATTAATACAAAATATCTACTTGGAATGCTGATATGTGTTGAAACCTTTGCTCCTTTGATATTCGTTGCATCCCTTTTCACTTGTATTAAAAGTTTATCTCCAGTTTTTACTAGTTTTTTTATGTTTTTTTCTTCATTTACTTCTGGATTTTTTACAATATTTACTTTAGGAAGTATATCTTTTAAATGTATGAATGTATTTCTATCTTCCCCAATATCGATAAATGCAGCTTGCATTCCTTGAAGTACATTTTCTACTCTTCCTAAATAGATTTTTCCCTCTAATCTTTTCTTTCTATTATCTTCTTCATACTTTTCTATAACATTTCCATTTTCTACAAGTACAATTTTTGAAATGTTTTCTACTCTGTTTATAAATATCTCTTTCACTTAAATTGTCCTTCCTTTTTCCAAACTAATTATATTTATTCATTGCATGATCAATACCTTTATCAACTATATCACACACTGCATCTCTTGCATCTATTATTCCTTCGTTAATTAAGCTTCTATCTCTTATTTTGCTTAAAATAAATTCTGCTAGGTCTTGTGAATTTTGTGGTTTTCCGAACCCCAATTTTTATTCTATAAAATTCTTTCTTTCCAAGTTCGGAAACTACTGACTTCATTCCATTATGTGTCCCGACTTCCACCTTGTTTTCTTATTTTTATTTTTCCTGCTTCTACATCAACATCATCATGTATAATAATTATTTTATCATGTTCTATTTTGAAAAAATTAACAAATTCTCTTATCGGAATCCCACTTAAATTCATGTACTTTTGTGGCTTTAATAGAATTACTTTTTCTCCGATTTATACTTCCCATACCATAAATTCCATTAAACTTATTCTTACTTAAATCAATTCCAGTTTTTTTTGAAATTTCATTTATTGTATCAAATCCGAACGTTATGTCTTGTATTTGAATATTCGCTTTCTGGATTTCCAAGTCCTACAATTAAAAACATTTTATTTTCTCCTATAACATTTTACAGTTAATAGTATACTATATTTTGGTTTTATTTACAATCCTTTTTTATGTATGTAGGAAATTACTAGCAAAGCTAGTATATTTTCGAAGTAACAAGATTAAGTTATCTTAGTCCGTCCGAGCAAAGCGAGCGACAATGTGGTCAATCCACTTTTCTTATTTTTAATTATTGATATTTTGATAATTTTCGTATATAATAAATGAAGATAATTATTTTTTAATTGGAGGTAAAATATATGAAATTTGATGCATGGAACGGTTTTAATTCTCGGTAAATGGCAAAAAGAAATTGATGTAAGAAGTTTTATTCAAACTAACTATACTCCATATGAAGGAGATTCATCATTTTTAGCAAATCCTACTGATAAAACTAAAAAATTATGGGACAAGGTTTTAGAACTATATAAAAAAGAAAAAGCTGCAGAGCGGTGGAGTTTTAGATATTGATACAAAAACAATTTCTACTATTTCTGCTCATGATGCTGGATATATTGATAAGACCCTAGAAGAAATTGTTGGTCTTCAAACAGATGCACCTCTTAAAAGAGCTATAATGCCTTTTGGTGGAGTAAGAATTGTTGAAAAGTCATGTGAAGCTTATGGAAGAAAAATGGACGAAAATACAGCTAAAATTTTTCATGGAGCTAGAAAAACTCATAATGATGGTGTCTTTGATGTATATACTCCTGATGTAAGAGCAGCTAGAAGTTCACATCTTTTAACAGGTCTTCCAGATGGTTATGGCCGTGGAAGAATTATTGGTGATTATAGACGTGTTGCCCTTTATGGAGTAAATTCATTAATAAATGATAGAAAAAATTATTTAGATTTACTTGATAAAGACTCTTTTACAGAAGATTTAATTAGAGAAAGAGAAGAATTTGCTGAGCAAATAAGAGCCTTGGAAGCTTTAAAAACTATGGCTTCAAAATATGGATATGATATATCTGAACCTGCAAAAAATGCAAAAGAAGCTGTTCAATGGTTATACTTTGGTTATCTTGCTGCAATCAAAGACCAAAATGGTGCTGCAATGAGTATTGGTAGAACTTCTTCTTTCTTGGATATTTATTTTGAAAGAGATTTAAAAGCTGGAATTTTAACTGAAGATGAAGCCCAAGAAATAATGGATCATTTTATAATGAAACTTAGACTAGTTCGATTTTTAAGAACTCCTGAATATAATGAATTATTTAGTGGAGATCCTGTTTGGGTAACTGAAAGTATTGGTGGTATGGGTATTGATGGAAGAACTTTAGTTACAAAAAATTCTTTTAGAGTTTTGCATACACTAGAAAATTTAGGACCTGCACCTGAGCCAAACTTAACTGTTCTTTGGTCTACAAGACTACCTAAAGGATTTAAAGAATACACATCTGCACTTTCTATACAAACATCTTCTATTCAATATGAAAATGATGATTTAATGAGAAGATTCTGGGGAGACGATTATGGAATTGCATGTTGTGTTTCTGCAATGCGTATTGGTAAACAAATGCAATTCTTTGGTGCACGTGCAAATCTTGCTAAGACTTTACTTTATGCCATTAATGGTGGTAGAGACGAAAAATCTGGAAAACAGATAACACCTAAATTTTCTCCTATTACCTCTGAATATTTAGATTATGATGAAGTTATGGAAAAATTTAATGTTATGATGGATTATGTTGCAAAGATATATATTAAAGCGTTAAATGCTATCCATTATATGCATGATAAGTATTCTTATGAAGCATTTGAAATGGCTCTTCATGATAAAGATATTTTAAGAACTATGGCTTGTGGTATAGCTGGTCTTTCAGTTGTAGCTGACTCTTTGTCTGCAATAAAATACGCAAAGGTAAGAGTTATTCGTGATGAAACTGGACTTGCAACAGATTATGAAATAGATGGAGATTTCCCAAAATACGGTAATGATAATGATGATGTAGACCAAATTGCAATTGATATTATCAAAACATTTATTGGTAAGCTTCAAAAACATTCTACTTACAAAAATTCAAAGCATACATTATCAGTTTTGACCATTACTTCTAATGTTGTTTATGGTAAAGCAACTGGTAATACTCCTGACGGAAGAAAAGCTGGAGAACCTTTTGGTCCTGGTGCAAATCCGCTTCATGGAAGAGATACAAATGGAGCTCTTGCTGTTATGAATACTATAGCTAAGCTTCCTTATGAGTTTTCAGAAGATGGTATTTCTTATACCTTCTCTATTACTCCTAAGGCTCTTGGTAAAGACGAGGTATCTAGAATTAATAATTTAATTGGAATGCTTGACGGTTTCTTCTCTCAGGAAGGACATCATATTAATGTAAATGTATTTGATAGGAACTTACTTCTTGATGCAATGGAGCATCCTGAAAATTATCCTCAGCTTACCATAAGGGTTTCTGGATATGCTGTTAATTTTGTTAAACTTACTCGTGAGCAACAGCTTGATGTTATTAATCGTACTATCCATGAGAAGATTTAAAAGAACTAACTTTATTAAATACTCGATAAAATAATTTTAGCCTAGTCAAAATGAATCAGTTTGACTAGGCATATTTTAAAGTTTTTTATCCCTCTTTTATTATTTTTTCTACTTCTTCTTTGCTTAACTCTGCTATTTCACATATTTTATCTATATCTATTCCTTTTAAGTTCATTGATTTTATTAATTCTTTTTCCTTATATTTTGTTCCTTGCTCTATACCTTTTTCTATACCCTTTTCCATTCCTTCTCTCATTCCTTCTTTCATACCCCTTTTCATACCCTTTTTCATCCCCTGTTCCATACCTTCTTTTAAGCCTTTTCTCATGTTACTATTTGCAAATGATACGAAATCTCTTAGTTGTTTTTCTCTCTCTTCATATAACTCTCTTGTAGCTGGATCAGCTGTTATCCTTTCTAATTCTTCTATTGCTTCTCTTAATTCTTTATCCATATCTCTTTTCATATCTATTTCATCCCCCTTTATGAAATTTAGCCAATCTATCTTCTTTGTCTGTTCTTTATTTTTTATCTTGCCTAGCTCTATGATATGTATTTCTAATTTATCTGTTAATACTACTTCCTTATGATGTTCTTCTCTTATTTTCCATTTTGTATGTCCTTCTTCTAAGTTTTCAAGTCGTTCTAGGTTAGATACTGATAATAGTATAGCTATTGTTTTGTCTAAATTTTCATAGTCTTCACCTTTTTTTAAGTCTCCTGTATATGTCTTCGCCCAATAATATAATAGTCTTTCTGGCATACAGTCTAAATTTGCAATCTGCATTTCGATTATTACCTTTGTTCCATCATTTAGTTTTGCTTTTACGTCTATTCTTCCTATTTTGTCTTGTATTTCTTCCCCTATTAATCTTTTATTTGTGTCTAGGCTTAAACTTTCAATTTCTATTCCTAGTATTCTTTCTAAAAATTTCTTTGTAATTCTTTCGTTACTTGTTTTTCCAAATATCATTTGGAAAATTACATCGTTTGTTACTTTTAGTTTTTCTTTCATATTGTTTCCTCCTTTATTATACATTAAGTAATAAGTTTAATCAACGATTTTTAGCTTATTTCTTAATGTTTTTCAATTTTTGAAAATTTTCGCTTGTTTTTTTGGATGATTTTCCAAAAGATATCTTTATGTCTTACCTAAAGGTGCTTTGATTTTAATTTTTTTGAATAGTGCAAATGAAAAATGCACTATATATTATATATAATGCTAAGTAAGAATTGTCAAGAAAAAGCATTCGACATTTGTCGAACTTTAGAAAATTTTTTCAAGAAAATTTCAATCATCCATTTAATTGCACTTAAGGCAAAAGCTCTGTCCCATTATCTCTTTTTGTCGCTTTTTTTATTGATATTTTAGTTCTTTTCGTATATAATAAGATAATATGAAAGGAACTTTACTTATGGAAAATGAAGAATTAAAAGTCCATTCTTTTGAAAGTTTTGGTACTGTTGATGGTCCAGGAATTAGATATATTATATTTTTATCTGGATGTCCTTTAAGATGTAAGTATTGCCAAAATAGGGATACTTGGGATATAAATTCTGGACATAGTATGAAAATTTCTGATATTGTAAATATAATTTTGAGATATCAAAATTATATAAAGCCTAATCGGTGGCATTACAATTTCTGGTGGTGAACCATTACTTCAAGCGAATACACTTATTTCGTTATTTAAAGAACTAAAAAAATATGATATTCATACTGCAATAGATACTTCTCGGAATGTTTAAATTAAATGACACTATAAAAGAATTAATTAGCCTTACAGACTTATTTTTACTTGATATAAAACATATTAACCCTTTAAAGTCAAAAGAGCTTGTACGGTCTTTCAAGTGAGCTTGAATTAGATTTTGCAAAATATCTAAGTGGAATAAATAAGCCTGTATGGATAAGACAAGTCTTGATTCCTGGAATTACTGATAGCGAAGAAGATTTAGTTAGCTTAAAAGAATTTTTATCTACTTTAAATAATGTAGAAAAAATAGAGCTTCTTCCATATCATGATTTAGGTAAGTTTAAATGGGAAAATTTAGGTCTTGATTATCCTTTAAAAGATGTAAGACCTGCAAATGAAGATGATGTAAAAAGAGCAAAAGAAATACTGGGGATATAAAAGAAGAGAACTTTACTTTTAATTGTAAAGCTCTCTTCTTTTTTATTTATTTAAACCCTTTAACCCTGGATATATTGCAAGTTCTGCCAAATCATGTTCGATATTTAATAGTCTGTTATATTTTGCAACTCTATCTGTTCTACATGGTGCACCAGTTTTGATTTGTCCTGCATTTGTCGCTACTGCAACATCTGCAAGTGTTGTATCTTCTGTTTCACCGCTTCTATGTGATACAACTGCTGTATATCCATTTTTCTTAGCAAGTTCTATTGCATCTAATGTTTCTGTAAGTGTTCCTATTTGATTTAATTTTATTAATATACTATTTGTTACTCCTAAATCTATTCCTTTTTGTAATCTCTTTACATTTGTTACAAATAAATCGTCACCTACTAATTGTATTTTGCTTCCAAGTCTTTCTGTAAGCTTTTTCCATCCATCCCAATCTTCTTCTGCAAGACCATCTTCAATTGAAATTATAGGGTATTTTTCTACAAGTTTTGCTTCATAATCTATCATTTCTTCTACTGTTTTTAGTTCGTCTGTTTTCCAGAAATAATAGCATCCTTCTTTTCCTATCTTTTTAGCTTCTTCATACATCTCTGTGCTTGCGACATCAAGTGCTAAAAGTACTTCTTCTCCTGGTTTATATCCGGCTTTCCCTATAGCTTCTACTATAAGTGCTAATGCTTCTTCATCGCTTGAAAGATTTGGTGCAAATCCACCTTCATCACCAACTCCTGTTGCTAGTCCCTTTTCTTTTAATACTTTCTTTAAAGTATGATATATTTCTGCAGACATTCTTAAACACTCTGTAAAACTCTTTGCTCCAACTGGCATTATCATAAATTCTTGGATATTTACTGTGTTATCAGCATGTTTTCCACCATTTAATATATTCATCATTGGAACTGGTAATGTTTTTGCATTTGTTCCACCAATATAGTTATATAGTTCCATTCCAAGTGAAGCTGAAGCTGCTTTTGCTACAGCTAGTGATACTCCAAGTGTTGCATTTGCTCCAAGCTCTCCTTTATTTTCTGTTCCGTCTAAATCGATTAGCATTTTATCAATTCCTACTTGGTCATATACATTCATTCCGAACTAAGTTTTCAAATATTTTTGTATTTACATTTTCTACTGCTTTTTGTACCCCTTTTCCAAGATATCTTGACTTATCTCCATCTCTTAATTCTACTGCTTCAAATGCTCCTGTTGATGCCCCTGATGGAACTAATGCTACTCCTTTGAATCCATCTACTGTAGTAACTGTTACTTGTACTGTTGGATTTCCTCTTGAATCTAGCACTTCTAGTGCTTCTACGTCTAAAATTTCTAAGTATTCTTTCATAATTTTACTTCCTTTCTTTATGTATATATTTAAAAGTTTTAAACTTTTATTTCAATATTTGGCTTTTAGGTATATGTTTTTGACTAAATTCTATTTCCTCTATCTTATCTTCTGTAACAAATTTAAATTTTTTCTGCATATCACTTATAGTTTCTATATTTTTATTTAAAGATTTTGTATAAAGAGGAAGTTCAAATGATGTCTCACGTGGTTTTGTTTGCTTTTCATACCTATCTATAACACCTTGTTCTTTTCTTGTAAAACTTGCATAAGGTAATTTTAAATATCTATATAGCCATATTACGCGCCTTTTTTCCTCATCAACTTCTCCAAATGTCAAATCTTCATAGTTATATGTTGCCCTATATTTCAAATTTTCCATTGCTATTGTAATATTGCTCCAAGACTCCTCTCCATTTTCAGTGCAGATTTCTCTTAGCTTTTTTATCATATCATATAACTCATTTGCATATTTTGCATATTGTCTTTCATCAATATCAAACTTACTGGGTATTTCATAAACATTTACTGGTCTTTTTCTAAGAATACCTTTTGGAAAATAATAGAAAAACATTTCCCCCATTTTGATATCGCCTGGATAATCCATAACTGAAGCATAGAGATAAATCCTATCCCATTTTTCTGGTAACATATAAAATATCTTTTTCTGTATTTCTTCATGTTTCTTTTTAATATCAGCTGGATATTTCACAAAAACCTCCAATAAAAATTTAAAATTATCTTATAAGTAGACTTTCTCCTGTCATTTCTTCAGGCTTTTTTAATCCCATTATATCTAACATTGTAGGTGCTAAATCTGCAAGTTTTCCGCGATTTTAAAGATGCACCTTCCATTCCAAATAATATTAGCGGAACTGGATTGGTTGTATGCGCTGTATGCGGTTCTCCTGTTTTATAATCTATCATTTGCTCTGAATTTCCATGATCTGCTGTAATTAAAATTACTCCATCTTTTTCTTTAACTTTTTCTATAACTTTTCCGAACACATTCATCTACTGTTTCTATAGCTTTTATTGCCGCGTCCAATATTCCTGTATGACCTACCATATCAGGATTTGCATAATTTAATATTATATTCTCATATTTATCTTCATCTATTGCTTCAAGCAATTTTTCTGTTACCTCATAAGCACTCATCTCAGGTTTCAAATCATATGTTGCAACTTTTGGAGAAGGAACTAAAATCCTATCTTCTCCTTCAAATACTTTCTCTTCTCCTCCATTAAAGAAGAAGGTTACATGAGCATATTTTTCTGTTTCTGCAATTCTTAATTGTTTATATCCTTTTTTGCTTATATATTCTCCAAATGTATTATTCAATTTTGTAGGCTTAAAAGCAACTTTTACATTCGGCATAGTTTCATCATACTGAGTAAAACATACAAAATATAAATTTAAGTCTTTTGTTTCAAATTCATTAAAATCATTATCTACTAAAGTTCTTGTTATTTGTCTTGCTCTATCAGGTCTAAAATTGAAAAATATTACTGAATCATTTTTTTCTATTTTTGCAACTGGTGTATTATCACTATTACACATAACTACTGGATCAATAAATTCATCAAACACTTCTTGCTCATATGACTTTTCTATTGCAATAATAGGATCTGTAGCTTTCTTTCCTTCGCCATTTACCATTGCATCATAGCAAAGTTTTATTCTTTCCCATCTCTTATCCCTATCCATTGCATAATATCTTCCTGAAATTGTTGCAATTTTTCCGAATTCCTTTATCTAGTATTTTTTCCTTTAATTCAGTTATATACATTTCTCCTGACGCAGGAGGTGTGTCCCTCCCATCCATAAAACAATGTATATATACATCTTCAAATCCTTTTCTTTTAGCTGCTTCTAAAAGTCCATATAAATGTCTTATATGGCTATGAACTCCACCATCTGACAAAAGTCCCATGATGTGTAATTTAGAATTATGCTTTTTACAATTTTCTATAGCATCATTAAATTCCTTTATGCTAAAGAAATCTCCTTCTTCTATTGATTTTGTTATTCTTGTTAATTCCTGATATACAATTCTTCCGTGCACCAATATTTGTATGCCCTACTTCTGAATTTCCCATTTGTCCGCTCTGGAAGTCCGACTTGCATTCCACTTGTATAAATTTCTGCTTTTGGACAAGTTTCCATTAGTTTATCTATATTTGGAGTATTTGCAAGTTTTACACTATTTCCCTTTTCTTCTCCGATTTATTCCAAATCCATCTAATATCATTAGCATGGTTAGTTTTGTTTTCATTTTTTCTTTTTGCCCCTTTTTCTTTTTTATTCAAACAATAAAATGATTATCAAATTATTATTGTTCGAAATTAACAATTTTTGCGAATTCGTCTGGTTTAAGGCTTGCCCCTCCGACTAATCCACCATCTATGTCTGGTTTTGAAAATAACTCTTTGGCATTTGTGCTTTTTACACTTCCGCCGTATTGTATTATAACACAATCTGATACATCTTTTCCATATATTTTTTCAATTTCTTCTCTTATTTTTTGTATACTTAGGTTTGCATCATCTGATGTAGCTGTCTTTCCTGTTCCGAATTGCCCATATAGGCTCATATGCAATTATAGTATTTTTTACTTGCTCAGGTGTTAAACCGATCAGTTGCAAGTCTTGTCTGTCTTGTTATAACTTCTTCCCAATTTCCGCTCTCTCTTTCCTCTAGAGTTTCTCCTACACAAACTATAGGTTTCAATCCATTTTCAAATGCAGTTTTTATTTTTTTATTTACTGTTTCATCTGTTTCTGCAAAATACTGTCTTCTTTCTGAATGCCCAATTATAACATACTCTACGCCAATTGACTTTAGCATTTTCCCAGACACTTCTCCTGTATATGCTCCGCTTTCTTCAAAATGCATATTTTGTGCACCTATCTTTATATTTGTGTCTTGCACATTTAAAAGAGTATAGAACAGATCTATGTATGGCACACAAAGAATAACTTCATTTTTTGTGCCTTTTACAAGTGGTGTTAATTGTTCAATAAACTCTATTGCTTCATTTGGAAGCATATTCATTTTCCAGTTTCCTGCAATTACTTTTCTTCTTTCCATTTTAACCTCCATTAAGTATACTTGGGATAAATATATTATTCTGATAGCACTTTTTAAGCTCTTTATTTATTATCTAAACAGTCTATTCCAGGAAGAACTTTTCCTTCTAAATATTCTAGAGAAGCTCCTCCTCCTGTTGATATATGAGTCATCTTATCTGCAAGTCCTGCTTTTTCTACAGCTGCTGCTGAATCTCCTCCACCTATAACAGTAGTTGCGTTTGTATCTGCTAAAATTTTTGCAATTTTGTTTGTTCCGAACAGCAAATTTTTCAAACTCAAATACTCCAAGAGGTCCATTCCACATAATTGTTTTTGCATTTTTTAAAACATCTTCATAAATTTTAATAGTTTCAGTCCCAATATCTAATCCTTGCCATCCGATTTTCTATTTCGTTTGTACTTACAATTTTATTTTCTGCATTTTCGCTAAATTCTTTTGCTACATTCACATCCACTGGTAATAGTAAATTTACATTTTTTGCATTGGCTTTTTCCATAAGTTCTTTTGCAAGGTCTAACTTTTCTTCTTCACAAATTGAGTCTCCAATATTTATTCCTTTTGCTTTTAAGAATGTATATGCCATTCCTCCACCAATTATTAATGTATCTACTTTTTCAAGTAAATTATTTATTACTGTAATTTTATCTGAAACTTTTTTTCCACCAATAATTGCAACAAATGGTCTTTCAGGGTTATTTAAAGCCTCGCCTAAAAACTTTATTTCCTTTTCTATCAAAAATCCTGAAACTGATGGTAAAAATTCAGAAACTCCAGCGGTAGAACTATGTGCTCTATGTGCTGTACCAAATGCATCATTCACATAAACTTCAGCAAGTGAAGCTAAAGATTTTGAAAATTCTTTATCATTTTCCTCTTCTTTTTTATCAAATCTAACATTCTCAAGTAATACTACTTCTCCATCCTGCATATTACTTGTTAATCTTTTTGCACTTTCTCCGGCAAATGTCTTCTGCTAGCTTTACTTCTTTTCCAAGCTCTTTTTCAAGTTCCTTTTGTACAGGAGCTAAAGAAAATTCTTTCTTTACCTCTCCTTTTGGTCTTCCAAGATGTGAGCAAAGAATTACTTTTGCATTATTTTCTATTAAATATTTTATTGTAGGAAGTGCAGATACAATTCTTCTTGTATCTGTAATATTTCCATTTTCATCTTGTGGGACATTAAAATCACATCTAACTAAAACCTTTTTTCCTGAAACGTCTATATCCCTAAC
Source organism: uncultured Clostridium sp. (assembly GCA_948466265.1). The sequence continues at coordinate 63,003 of CAOJZU010000007.1, forward strand.
TGTTTTTTTGTTCATAACCTATTCCTCCATTTTTAATATACAAAAGATAAAACTTTAAAACTAAAAATTTTAAAGTTTTATCTTTAAAAATATATTATCTACCTGAAATATATATTGCAAGGTCTACTAATTTGTTTGAATATCCCCATTCGTTGTCATACCAAGCAACTAATTTTACAAATGAATCTGTTAAAGCAATACCTGCCTTGCTATCGAATATAGATGTGTGTTCATCATGTATAAAATCTGAAGATACAACCGCATCATCTACATATTCTATAACACCTTTCATTTCATTTTCTGATGCTTTTTTTACTGCTGCACATATTTCTTCATATGATGCAGGTTTTTCTAGATTACAAGTTAAATCTACAACTGATACATCAATTGTAGGTACTCTAAATGCCATTCCTGTAAGTTTTCCATTAAGTGATGGGATAACCTTTCCGTACTGCTTTTGCAGCGCCTGTTGATGATGGGATAATGTTATATGAAGCAGCACGACCACCTCTCCAGTCCTTCTTAGATGAACCATCTACTGTTTTTTGAGTAGCTGTAATTGAATGTACTGTTGTCATTAATCCATCTTTTATTCCAAAGTTATCATTTATAACTTTTGCAAGCGGTGCTAAGCAGTTTGTTGTACAAGATGCATTTGAAATTATATTCATTGATGGATCATATTCTGTATTATTAACTCCCATAACAAACATTGGAGCATCTTTTGATGGTGCACTTATTATTACCTTCTTTGCTCCACCTTCTAAGTGTTCATTTGCCTTTTCTATTGTTGTAAATACTCCTGAACATTCAAGAACATAATCTACTCCATCTCTTCCCCATGGAATATTTTTAGGTTCCATTTCATTATATACTTTTATTTCTTTACCATTTATGATTAGTTTTCCTTCTTCTCCTCTTACTTCTCCTTCAAATTTCCCATGTATTGTATCATATTTTACCATATATGCCATATAATCTGCTGTTATAAATGGGTCATTTATCGCAACTATTTCTACCTCTTTCTTTGAAAGTGCAGCTTGGAATGTCAATTTTCCAATTCTTCCAAAACCATTAATACCTATTTTTACTGACATAAAAATTCCTCCCTTTCTCTTTACGTAAGTATCCTTATATTTTAGCTTCCGTAAATGATTTTTATTTTCGTAACTATTCTATATCAAAGTTAAAATTTTTGCAAGCCCCTTTTTTTGTTTAGTAAACCCAAATAAAAATGAACAAGGCATACTAAAACAATAACTTGCTTTAGTATGCCCTACTTTCTATATCTTTATTATATTTTTCCAACTTTTACTTAAAATCTAATTTCTTGAAATAAAAATCCTTTAACACCTTGCCATGTGATTTCTTGGTGTAAAAATTCATTTATTTCATCTTCTACTTTTTGTTGATATGGAGTTAATTCTACTTTTATTTCTTTTAACATTAATGTCTTAAATTTATTCCAAAATCCAAATTGTACTGGTAATTCTCCTTGATTTACTTGGTTTTCTTCCATAACCATTTTCCTCCTTTGTATTTACTACATTCTTATTATATATTTATACTACAACTTCCAAATTTTTGCAATGTTTTCTTGAATTTTTATTATTAAGTTTTTGTTACATTTTTGTTACATGTGTATTACAAAACCAAATCCCTTTTTAAAAAACCTTCTTTTATTTCTCCGAAGCCCTATAAACTTGCTATTTTCATATATTTTATATACTCCATCTATATTTTCTGTTTTTAGTTTTACTCCATTTAAAAATAATCCTATTTTTTTTGTATCTAATGTTAAATTTTTGTTTTCGCTAAATATATCCTCAATAGAAATAATTCTATTTTCAAAAAATTTCATATTTTCTTTTTGCTCTTCGATTTCTGAAATAGTTATGCTATCTGATAAATTAAATTCCCCGAACTTTAGTCCTTTCTAAGCCGAAACATACATCCGAACTTCTCCGAAGTCCCTCTGCTATATCTTCACAAAGAGTTCTTATATATGTACCCTTAGAACACCCTACCTTGATTCTTATTTCTTCTTTTTCTTTATCTATTTGCTCTAAATTTAAATAGTAGATTTCTACTTCTCTTTCTTTGACCTCTATTTTCTCCCCTTCTCTTGCATACTCATAAAGTTTTTTTCCGATTAACTTTTATTGCAGAATACATTGGAGGAATTTGTTTTATCTTTCCGTATGAATTTTTTTAAAACTTTTTCTATTTTTTCCTTTTCTAAAGTATCTATATTTATCTTTTTCTCTTCAAGTATTTTTCCTTCTCTATCTCCAGTATCTGTCTTAATTCCAAGCTTTAATATTGCAATGTATTCCTTATCATGATTTATTAAATATTTTGATATTTTTGTTCCATTTCCGAATAAGCAAAGGAAGGACACCTGTAGCTATTGGATCTAAAGTTCCTGTGTGTCCCACCTTTTCATTTAATATTTTCTTTAATTTATATACTACATCATGTGAAGTACAATTTTCTGGTTTTCTTACTATTAAAATTCCATCTAACATTTCTTATTCCTTTAAAAATGTTTTTACTCTATCTATAATTTTTTCTTTTGCTTGCTCAAGCGGAAAACGAATTGTACATCCTGCAGCTCTTATATGACCTCCTCCACTAAATATCGAGCAAACTTCTGACACATTTACATATTCATTTGAACGAAGTGATATTTTAAAGCCATCTTCTATTTCTCTTAAAAAGATTGATACCTCAACATCTTCAATATCTCTTCCAATTTCGACTATTCCTTCATGGTCTCCGAGGTTTAACATTTAGGCTTTTTTCATCTTCTAATGTCATATATGTAAATGCAATTTTTCCATTTTCAAAAAACTCCATTCTGTCCATTATAATTTTTGTAAGTTCAAAGTGAGCTTTTGTTTTTACTTGTAAAACTTTTCTACATATATCAGATATATTTACACCTAAACTTAATATTCTTGCTGCTATTTCAAATGTCTCTGTTGATACACCTTTATATCTAAAACCTCCTGTATCTGTGAGTATTCCTGTAATTAAACATTCTCCAATATCTTTATCTATTTCTATACCAATACTACCTAAAATCTCTGCTAATATTTGGCTACATGCAGGAGTTACTGGATTTACATAGTTGTAATCTGCATACATTGTATTTGAACTATGATGGTCTATTGATATTGTTACTTTTGCCTTTTCATATAAAGTATCATACCCTTTTAATCTTTTTGTATCTGCACAATCTAAAGCAATTGCTAGCTCATATACAAAATTTTCTCTTCCTTCACTTTTTATTCTATCTATTCCAGGAAGAAAATCAAAAGTTTTTGGATAATCTGGTATAACAATATCTACCTCTTTACCCATTTTGCAAAGCGCATTATACATAGCAAGAGAACTTCCGAACTGCATCTCCATCTGGATACTCATGTGTTAATATAACTATTCTATCTGCATTTTCTATTTCTCTCTTTATCTCGTCTAAAGTCATAAAGATAACCCCCAATATTTTAAATTTATTTTTCTTCCTTTGGCATTATTTCCTTTAAAATTTGATCTATTTTTGAACCATATTCCATTGAATCATCTAATACAAATACAAGCTCAGGTGTAATTCTCAAGTTTATATTTTTTGCTATTTCTGTCCTAATGTAACCTGAAGATTTTTTTAAGTTTAACAGTGTATCTTTGACATTTTTTGAATTTAATATGCTTACATACACTTTAGCATATTTAAGGTCTGGTGTAACTTTAACTCTAGTTACACTAATAAGCCCTGTAATCTTAGGGTTTTTAAGTTCATAGTTAATAATATTACTAATTTCTTTTTTTAATTCTTCGTCTATACGTTCTAGGCGATTGCTATTTTTTTGCATCTTTCCTCCTATTTCTTTATCTCTTCCATAACAAATACTTCTAAAGTATCTCCTTCTTCTAAGTCATTGAAGTTTTCTACTGATAATCCACATTCATATCCAGAAGCTACTTCTTTTACATCGTCTTTAAATCTCTTTAATGACGCAAGTTTTCCTTCATGTATTACAACATTATCTCTTATAACTCTAACTCCTGCATTTCTTGTAATTTTTCCATCTAATACATAGCATCCTGCAATTGTTCCTAGATTACTTACTTTAAATGTTTGTCTTATTTCTGCATTTCCTATTACTTTTTCTTCAAATGTAGGGTCTAACATTCCTTTCATAGCAGCTTCTACATCTTCTATTGCTTTGTAAATTACAGAATATTGTTTAATTTCGATCTCTTCTTTTTTAGCAATTTCCTTTGCAAGAGCTTCAGGTCTTACATTAAATGCAATTATTATTGCATTTGCAACTTTTGCAAGAGTTACATCTGACTCTGTAACTCCACCAACATTTGAGTGTATTACTTTTACTGTTACTTCATCATTTGAAATTTTCTCTAAGCTAGTCTTTACAGCTTCTACTGAACCTTGTACATCTGCTTTTACAATTAAGTTTAATTGTTTTAACTTATTCTTTTCTATTTGTGAGAACAAATCATTTAAGCTTACTTTAGACATTGCATTTATTGACTTTTCTCTTTCTTGACGTTTTCTCTTTTCAATTAAGTGTTTTGCAGTTTTTTCATCTTCTACTTCATAGAAAGTTTCTCCTGCTTCTGGAACTTCTGTTAATCCTATAATTTCAACTGGTGTAGATGGTCCTGCTTTTTTTACTTTCTTTCCTTTATCGTTTACCATTGCTCTTATTCTACCTATAACAGAACCAACGACTACTGTATCTCCCACATCAAGTGTTCCACGTTGTACAAGCATTGTTGCAATTGGTCCTCTTGTTTTATCAAGTCTTGCTTCTATTACAACACCTTTAGATTGCTTATCAGGATTTGCTTTTAATTCCTGAACATCTGCAACTAATAGAACCATTTCAAGTAAACCTTCAATATTTATTCTCTTCTTAGCTGAAATTTCAACAAATACAGTATCTCCTCCCCATTCTTCAGGAACAAGCTCGTATTTCATTAATTCTTGTTTTACTTTTTCAGGATTTGCACCTTCTACATCTATCTTGTTTATTGCAACAATTATTGGAATACCTGCATTTTTTGCATGGTTTATAGCCTCTACTGTTTGAGGCATAACTCCGTCATTTGCTGCAACAACTAATATTGCAATATCTGTAACTTGTGCACCTCTAGCACGCATGCTCGTAAATGCTTCGTGTCCTGGAGTATCTAAAAATGTTATTTCTCTTCCATTTACTTCTACCTTATATGCACCAATATGTTGTGTAATTCCTCCGAGCCTCACCTTCTATTACATTTGTAGACCTTACAGCGTCTAGAAGTGATGTTTTACCATGATCTACGTGACCCATAACTACTATTACTGGTGGTCTTGGTTTTAAATCTTCTTCTCTGTCATCTGTATCATCAAATAGTATATCTTCTTCTGTTACAACCTCTTTTTTAATAGCTGTTATTCCAAATTCCTGAGCTATAAGAAATGCTGTATCAAAATCCACATCATTATTTACTGTTGCCATTATACCGAAATCTAATAGCTTTTTAATTATATCTCCTGACTGCTTTTTCATTTCTTGTGCTAAATCTTTTACTGTAATTGATTCTGGAATGGTTATTTCTGTAAGTTTAAATATTTTTTGTTTTATTCTATCTTCATCTTGGTTTATCTTTTTCTTTCCTCTTTTACCTCTTACAGTTGTTAAATCATAATAATCAAACATTCCTCCTTCTGGATCAGAAAACATATTTGATAATTTATTTTCTTGTTTTAAGTTTCTAAGTTTTCCTGAATCGAAATCCTCATTTTTTGTATTCTTTGTACCTTTTCTTTGTCTTGCTTCCTCTGGTCCTTTACTGTTATTTTTCTGTTTTGTTATATTTCTGTTGTATTCACGAACATTTTCTTTTTCTACTATATCTGCTGACATAATATTTTTGATATTCTTTTCAATTCCTCTATCATCTAACTTTTTATTATTTCTATAATCTCCTTTAGCATTATTCTCTCCACCAAAACTTCTTTTATTTGGATATCTATTTCCGCTACCTGTTCTATTATCTCTATCATTTCTGTCATTTCTATTAAATTTGTTTACAGATTTATTATCCCCAAAATTTCTTTGATGATTATTATCAAATTTTGGCTTATTTCCAAATTTTTGATTATCTGCAGGTTTTTTAAAGTCTTTTTTCTCTGGTATTTCTTTAGGTTCTTCTTTTTTAGACTCTACTATTTCTTCTTTCTTTACTTCTTCTTTTTTAGGCTCTTCTTTTTTAGGTTTAGAAGCAAATCCAAATAATTCACTTGCAGTCATTGGTTTAGTCGGTTTATTTCTATATACTATGTTATATTCCTGATTTTTCTTTCTTTCTACAAATCCGACATCTTTGCGAGTAGCATTGTCTGATTTTGTTTTTGCTAAAGCTTCTTTTTTTTGTGTTTCCTCTTCTGAAATAATAACTTCACGTCTAATTATTACAGGTGTGCTATTAGATTTTTGTATAGTTTGTTTTTCTTGCGATTTATTATCTGATTTCATTTTATTTATTTCCTTTTCTATTTTGTTTGCATCATTTTGCTCAATCAAGCTTAAATGGCTTTTAATCTCAATTCCTATTTTACTTGCCACTTCCATAATTTCTTTGCTCGATTTTCCTATTTTTTTTGCTAATTCGTGTATTTTTATTTTATCCATAGCAAATCACCCCCGATTACATTTTTGCATAATTCCCTCACTAAAGTTCTTATCTGTTATGCCAATTATTGCTTTGTTTCTTTTACCAATTATATGACTTAACTCTTCTATTGTACTTAATTCTATTACATTTATCTCATTATTAGTACAAACATATCTTATGTTTTTCTTAGTTTTTTCAGAGCTATCCCCTGCAACAATCACAAGTTTTATCTTTTTATTTTTTATCCCTTCTTGTACTGCATCCATACCTGATATTACTTTTCCGAGATTTAGATGCAAGCCCGAGTATTCCTAAGTTATAATTAATTTCTGCCAAATATCACACCTCTTAATTCCTCATATTTTTTACTATCTATATTGGTTTTTAAAGCAAGTTTTAATTTGTTTGCTTTAACCATTTTATCAAAACATGTTTTATCGTTACAAATGTATGCTCCTCTACCATATATTTTTTTGTTAAAATCAAACATTACTTCATTTTGTTTGTTCTTAACAATTCTAATTAGATTTGTTTTTTCTTTTTTTGCTCTACAACCTATACATGTTCTAGTTAGCTTATTGTTCTTCATTATTTTCCTCTTCTACTGTATTCTCTTCTTTCCCTTCACTGTCTTCTACTTGTTTTTGCATTTCCTCAAGCATCTCTCTAAACCCAGTCTCTGATTTAATATCTATCTTCCACCCTGTAAGTTTTGCTGCAAGTCTTGCATTTTGTCCTGATTTTCCAATCGCAAGTGATAATTGATCATCTGGTACAATAACTCTTGCTGATTTTTCTTCTTCATTTATATCTACTGCAAGCACTTTTGCAGGAAGTAAGCTTGATGAAATGAATATACTTGGATCTTCATCCCATTCAATAACATCTATTTTTTCTCCACTCAATTCATTTATTATATTCTGAATTCTAACTCCTTTTTGTCCTACACATGAACCAACAGGATCTATATTTTCATTTTGTGCATGTACTGCGACTTTACATCTATTACCTGGATCTCTTGATACACTTTTTACTTCGATTAATCCTTCATATATTTCTGGTATTTCAAACTCAAATAATTTTTTTACAAAATCTCCTGCACTTCTAGATGCGATGACTTGTGGTGCACCTTTAGCTCCTCTTACAACATCTACAACATATGCTTTAATTTTATCATTTACTTTATATTTTTCTGTTGGTATTTGTTCTTTTGTTGGCATAATACCTTCTAGCTTTCCAAGGTCTAGTACAATTATTCCTGAATCTGCTTTTTGGACTATTCCTGAAACTATTTCACCTTTTCTTTCGTTAAATTCACCAAATACTATATCTCTTTCTGCTTCTCTTAATTTTTGTACTATTACTTGTTTTGCTGTTTGTGCTGCAATTCTTCCAAAATTTCTTGGGCTTAATTCTACATCTACTGTGTCTCCAACTTTTAACTGTTTATTTATTTTAATTGCATCTGATTTTATTATCTCTATTACTGGATTTTCTATTTTGCTTACTACCTGTTTTACAGAATATACATGTGTTTCTCCTGTTTCTCTATCTATAACTACCTTAACATTTTCACTGTCTTTGTAGTTATTTTTATATGCAGTCACAAGTGCAAATTCGATTTGCTCCATTAAATATTCTTTTTTGATTCCTCTTTCTTTTTCTAATGCTTCTAGTGCTAATTCCAATTCTTTGTTGTCTATTGCTTTCATTATTTATACCTCCTAAATTTGTTTACCAATTATATTTTGTTTTAATTTGCGAAATCAAAGTACGCTCTATTTTTATTTCTTTTAAATCAGTTTGTATGTATATATTTTCTTTGTTGAATTTTGTAAGTTTTCCGAATTATAATTTTTTCTTTGTCTATTGGCTTGAATAATTTTACTTCTACTTGATTTCCTATATTTTCTTCTAAATGGATGTCTTTTCGTAAAACTCTTTCTATACCAGGCGATGATACTTCCAAAAAGTATTCTGTTTTAATATAGTCTGCTTTGTCTAGAATGTCATTTATCTCACTACTAGTTTTCTCACAGTCTGTAAGGTCTATACCTTTCTCGCTATCAATATATATCCTCAAAAAGTAATCTTTACCATCTTTTGCATATTCTACATCATATAGTTTGTACCCAAGTTCTTCTATCTTAGGCCTAACTAGGATTTCTACTTTTTCCTCAATATTTGCCATAAAGCATTTTCCCTTTCTATATACATACATAAAGAGTGGAATTTGCTTCCACTCTTCTGTCTCATATTTTCTGTTATTTATTTTATAACCTTTTTTTATATTTGTCAACCCTTTTTATGAATTTCCGTAAGAACGAAGGGTTTTTTGTAATATTTTGGAACTAATTTAATATAAATTCTAAAATTATTCATAGCAAATAGTTTATTCGCTCACAATTCCAGTTCCTGAACATGTTGTACAAGTGCCACCACCGTTTGGGCACGTTCCCCACATATTATCTAGATGCTGATGAGTATAGCATCTGCATTGTACCTTTGTTTCTCCACATTGTCTACAAGTCAAGGTGGTATGTGCATGTCCACCCGAATCTTTCTCTTTACATTTGAAGCATCTAAACTCACCATGGTTCTTTACACCTTTTGAACTGGTTTTTTCTCCGTTATGCATAGTACTTAGCGTACCAGAACCAGCACAGGTTGTACAAGTTTTTATAACATTAGAATAAATAGTAGTTGAGTTGCCCACCGAATCAGTACAAGTTACTTTAAACTTAAAACTATAGTTAGCTTTTCCAAAGTTATATGAAACATAGTGTCCGAGTATTATACCCATAATCAAATTCTCCATGATGGTAATATGTATCCCACATACTTGTCCAATTTTCTGATCCATCTTTGCCTAATAAATCAATTGAACAATCTCCAAATCCAGAGCTAGGTTCCTCATCACTTAAATTGACTTCATATTTAAGTCCATAGATATTTCCACTATATTGCGACATATAGCATGATACTGTTGGTGGTTCTATGTCAATTTTTAGATTTTCAATTCTGCTTTCCGTTCCATGTACTTTTTGCATGTCATATCTCGTGTTAGCCCATACAGTTGCATTACCTATTCGTAGTTCAACACTGAAAGTTTCTCCATCCCAATTAAGGCTTGTATATAGTGGTTTAGTATTATGCTTATCGCACTTAAATGGATCATTTCCATAGCCAACATAGACTGTGTTTCCAATTTCTTGCCATTCAAACCTACATCCACATGGTCCTACAAACCAAACTCCAAGTTTTGCATTTGGATCAGTACCTTGTGCTTTTTTTACTGTTATCTTTTTATAATTCCCCCATGTATCTGGGTTTTCTACTGTAATAATTGGTGCAGGATTTTTTGTTTTAACAGTAAGCACGTCACTAGTTTTTTCGTTTCCTGCTTGGTCTACTACCACTACTCTTAAGTAATATGTTGTACTTACATTTAAATTATTATATGTATGTTCTCTTGTTCCTGTATTTACTTGATAGTT
>CAOJZU010000008.1 GCA_948466265.1 uncultured Clostridium sp.
TATGGCAAGTACATCCATTTTGCGAAGGAAATACAAGAACAACAGCAGTATTTATAATTAAGTATTTAAGAACTTTTGGATTTAATATTAATGATGAAGTATTTGCTGAAAACTCATGGTATTTTAGAAATTCATTAGTAAGAGCAAATTACAAAAATTTTGAAAAAAATGTATTTGAAGATACATCATTTTTGGAAAAGTTCTTTTATAACTTGCTAACAAATGCTAACAATGAATTAAAAAATAGATATACACATATAGATAATATTCAAAGTGCAAATGAAAATAATTTAAAGGGTAATAATTACACTTTAGAAGAACAGGCAATTATAAACATATTAGAAAATAATCCAGCAACTACTCAAGAAGAAATAGCAAAGCAAATTAATAAATCTTTGAGAACCATTAAAACATATATGGCAGAAATGCAAGATAAAGGACTGATAGAAAGAAAAAATGGAAAAAAGAATGGTGAATGGATAGTGAAAGGTATAACATTTAAGTAAATATAATAAATACTAAAAATAGATTCAGTAGAAGGAGAAAATCAAATGGAAAAGAAAGTCGAACATCCAAGAGTATTTATATCTTACTCATGGTCAAGTAAAGAATATGAAGAAAAAGTCATGGATTTAGCAGTGAAATTACAAGGAGATGGAATTGAAGTTATTATTGACAAATGGATTATGCAACCTGGTAATGATACAATAAATTTTATGGAGAAGTGTGTTAAAGATCCTGAAGTTAATTTTGTTTTGATGTTATTAGATAAAAAATATACTGAAAAAGCAGATAGCAGAAGTGGAGGAGTAGGAATAGAAACTCAAATTATTTCAAATGAAGTATATAATAATGTTGAACAAAGTAAATTTATACCTATTGTTTTTGATAGAGATGATGAAGGAAAAATATATGTACCAATTTATCTAAAGAGTAAATTTCACTATGATTTAACACAAGATAATTCTGATGAAGAATATGTAAAGTTAGTAAAACAAATATATGGAAGACAAATATATTATAAACCAGAGCTAGGAAATAAACCTAGTTGGGTTGATGAAAGTTTAAATAGTCCGAGTGCTTTAAAATTAAAAATATTACAAAATAAGAATAATAAGAGTAGCTTCAATTCTTTGGAAGAAGAGATAAAAAAATCATCTTTAGGTGAAGATGAAACTGAGATTATAGAAAAAGCAGAAAAAAATAGAGTAATTATAGAAAAATACAATAATTCGATAGAATATAGGAATGCATTAATAGAGATATTTTTTAATAAATATACAGAAGATAATTTTATTGATGAAACTTGTGATTTTTATGAGAATATTAAAAACTGGAATAAGCAAAATAGTGGTATAAAACAAGAAATATGGGATGCTTTTATCCATGAAACCTTTATATATTTAATAGCAGTTTTATTAAAAATGAAACAATATAGAACAATAAATATATTTATTACTAAAAGCTATTTTCAACAAGGATATGAGGATAACATTACAAGTTCTAATAAGTATTTTTATAGTCATAATTATGATATTATCCAAGAATCAAAATGTGAGTTAGATGATAAAAAATATTATAGTGGAATGGCACAAATATGGATAGAAAATATTTATGAACCTAAAATAACGAAACAAGAGTTTACCCAGGCAGATGTATTAATTTACAATTTAAATATATTATTATTAAATAAAGAAGATTGGTATTGGTTTCCAATTACTTATGTATATAATGGAAATTTTGGATTTAATAGTTCTTTAAAAGATTTTAGCATAAGACTAAAATCTAAATATGAAGTGAATAAGATGAAAGAATTATTTGGAGTTAACACAATAGAAGAATTAAAAAAATTATTTGATGCAATGAAACCATTTATAGAAAATAGACAAGAAAGGTATAGATATATAACAGCTTTTGAATATGCAGATTTAATTACAGATTATGTAAAAGTAAATGAAATTGGTATGTTAAATTAAAAAAATATATAAATAAAGTCCGAATTATTCGGACTTTATTTATTGCTATTCCTCAAAACATCCCATAACTAACTGAGAACCATCCACAAATCCATTTCTATAATACTTTTCAGTAATATAAGTCAAATACCTCATAAAATCATCATAAAGAAGATCAAGTTGTTTCTCTACATAAGTTCTATTCTGTTTAGGAATATTCTTCAAAATATTCTCCTTAAAAAAATCAAATTTAAATTCATTTTCTCTATCTTGTTTATCTGCATAACACAAACAAGTTTCTTCTCTAAAATCAAACCATTCTTTCAAAATATCATTTTCATTAACATTTCTAAAATTAACCATATCTAATTCCTCCTACATATATAAAATCTCATTAAAAACAATTTCCTCAGCTCTATTTTTAATATTATTCATAGCCTGAACCCATTCCATTTGATGATGCTCTTTTAAATTTTCATCAATATGTTCAAGTTCAGCAAATTGTTTTATAAGTTGATTTACTTTGTCAGTAGTACTTTTATCTATCTCAATTAAATGTTGCTTTAAAGTACCGCTTATAAGCAATTCAGTATATAGACCTTTCTTAAAATCTTTTAAATAGTTTAATCTTAACCTTCCATATTTACCAATACTTCCTTTAGGTTGCTTAGGTAAATATAAGTCAGGAATTAAATAATCTCCTTCTCTGTGATAAGTAATTTTATTCATTTTCAAAACCTCCAAATTATAAAAATTAAAATGTCCCCAATTTGCAAATGCCATCTTGAACCTCTTGTGCTGCAAAAATTTTCAGACTCTGGGGACACGATGGGGACAAAAGCACCCAAAATTGACCTAAAAACGCACAAAAGTTCTTTAAATAAAAATAGCTACAAACGTTGATATTTAGATAAAAACTTAACTTTTCATTAAATTACAAAAAATGCTGCTTAAATCCTCATAACCCGAAGGTCTATCAAAAATCCCCAGTCAGTCATTTTTATATCACCTGCCAAATATACTTAAAACAGGTGATAAAAGTCATGGATATTTTAAAAACTACACTTCTGGGGCTATTTTTTGGAACATTTGGAACGACTTTGCGGAGGTATTATAGGCTTAAAATTCAATAAAACATCAAACAAAACTTTGAGCTTTATATTATCATTTGCATCAGGATTAATGATGTCAATAGTATGTTTTGACCTAATACCAGAAGCACTAAATATTGCAGAATTTAGCACTGTCATAACTGGAGTAATATTTGGAATTTTTGTAATGATAATATGTGATGTAATTGTGCAGAACAAACTAAAAACAAAAAAAGCCAGCTTGTTAAAAACAGGCATTGCAGTTGGAATAGGGCTTGCACTACATAATCTTCCAGAGGGACTCGCAATAGGTTCTGGTTTTGGAGCATCTTTAAAACTTCGGATATTCACTTGCAATAACAATTGCGATACATGATATACCAGAAGGAATATCAATGTCTGTTCCTATGAAAAATGGGGGAATGGGTTCACTAAAAGTAATAATTCTGGTAATATTATCAGGTGTTACAACAGGAATTCGGAGCATTTTTTGGAAGCTATATAGGAACAGTTTCAGAAACAGTAATTAGCATATGTTTGTCATTTGCAGCAGGAGCTATGTTATATATTGTTACTGGAGAACTTACTCCTGAAGCAAATAATTTGTATAAAGGTAGAATGTCTGCCATAGGTAATATTATAGGTTTTTTAATAGGTGCAATTGCAGTTAGGATATGAAAAAAGCAAAGGAGATTTAAAAGTCTCCTTTGCATAAACTCACTATTTTATTGAATAGGAAAAATCGCAGATTTTGACTATTCAAAAAGGTTAATTTATATTGAGCTGTGCATGTTTGCAAAGCAAAATGCACATGTGTGCGTTGGAAGCTTTTCTTCCGCTAACGCACAGTTTTCTTATTATTTACGTTCTAAGCCATGCATAAATTCAGCATCAGTTGCAAGCTCTGATTTTGTAATTTCAACAAGTTCATCAAATTCTTTATCTGGAAATTTTTCGCTTATGGCATCATAACGTTCTTTTATTTCATTTTTAGTGAACATTTCATTAATAGAATCTCCGACTTCTTCATCTTTTAAAATACGGTCAACTGCTTCATCGCTATGATCATGCCCAGTAAGCGGATCACCATCTGCATCTTCTAGTGTCATATTGCAGTCATGTTCTTCATGTTTCTTTATTTCATCAATTTTTTCAGAAATATTATACTCACCTTTAGCTTTGCTAAATTCTTCACGAACTCTAGATGTTGTAGGATACAATTCGTTAGTTTCTAATCTTTGAGTAAATGTATCATGATGTGAAGTTTTATCCATTTGTCCATATGCGACTTCAACATTACCCATTTGCCCATACCTAATATTTAATATACTATTTTTAACAATAGGGGAACTAATTGCATAAGAAGACTTAATATTTTGTTTTTCAACACTAGAACCATCTCTATTTACTTCATAGTTATTTTTATCAGAGTCTTTACCACCTACTTGTGTTAGACAATCAATTCTTGTAATAGTCCCATCAGGAAGCTCAAGAAGCGGAGAAAAACGAGTTGTATTTTCACCATTTTGAACCATATTACTATGAACAACAAGTAACTTAGAACCCGCAGGAACATCTAAAACATCAGCTAAAGTATATCTATTGTCAATCTTTTTATCCAAATTAATTTCTTGTTTTGACTGAATATTTTCTAAAGCATCTTTATTTTGCTTCCTATTTTCAGCATCTTCCTGTCTTTCTTCTTCATCTTTTTTAAGAACTATTTTTTTAGAATCTTTTTCTTCAGGCTTTACACCAGATTCTACATCTTTTCCTTTTATAGCTACATCAAGGTCGATTTGAGACATAGCTAACACATCTCTTTTACTAATATCAAGCTCTCTTGCAGTTTTTTCTAATCTTCTATTAATCTCTTCTAGATTAGGATTAAAGTCTTTACAAGACATATCTATTTCCTTCATAAAATCTAAACCTTCATAAGCATACTTAGAACTTGGATAAAGCTTTCCCTCAGAGTCACGTATTCCAAGTAAATCACCACGTTTATCATAATATTTTATTATTAGATTACCATCAAAATCCATATCAAGAAAAGGATAAATATTTCCATTAAAAGATTTTTCCATAAAATTTCTCCTTAAATTAAATATGAATAAATTATATCATATTTTGCATAATATGTAAAATTTTTTTGGAACTTTGTTTTGTTCGCTAGAATTTTGTAATACTTTATTATATAATTACAAAAAATACACTGCTAGTTTCTAAATAGCAAAGATTCAAGAAATTTAAACTTTTACAAAATTAATTTGTAACTAAAAACCAATTATAGGAGAAAATATGAATATAATAGAAATAATATCTAAAAAAAGAGATAAAAAAGTTTTAAGCAAAGAAGAAATAAATTATTTTATAAATGGATATACAAAAGGAGAAATAACGGATTACCAAGCAGCTGCACTAGTTATGGCAATATATATAAATGGTATGACTGATGAAGAAACAAAAGACTTAAGCCTTGCAATGGCGCGGGTCAGGTGAAATGTTAGACTTAAGTGATATATCAGAAATTATAGTAGACAAACATTCAAGTGGTGGGGTTGGAGATAAGATTACACTAATTGTTATGCCAGTTGTTGCATCACTTGGAGTAAATGTGGCAAAGATGTCAGGTAGAGGACTTGGAATTACAGGAGGAACAATTGATAAATTAGAAGTAATACCTGGATATAGAACAGATTTAAGCTTAGAAGAATTTAAAAGCAATATAAAGGAGATCCGGAATAAGCTTAATTCGGACAAACTGAAAACCTTGCTCCAGCAGATAAAAAATTATATGCTTTGAGAGATGTAATTGCATGTACTGATAGTATTCCATTAATTGCATCAAGTATAATGAGTAAAAAAATCGCAAGTGGCGCAAATAAGCTTGTACTTGAGGTTACATGCGGAAAAGGTGCATTTATGAATAATAAAGCTGAAGCAGAAAGTTTAAGTAACATCATGAGATCTTTAGGAGAGCTTTCGGGGATAGAAACAAAATGCGTCATAACAAACATGAATCAGCCAATTCGGAAAAGCAATTCGGAAATTCACTTGAAGTGGAAGAGGCAGTAAATGCTTTAAAAGGCAAGATGGAAGAAGATGTAAAGGAAATAGTATTAGAAATTAGTAGCTATATTTTAAAGCTTGCAGGACTTGGAGAAGACATAGAAGAAAACAAGAAGAGAGTTATGGAAAATATTAAAAATGGTTTATCTTACAAAAAATTCACAGAGCTTATAAAAAAGCAAAATGGAGATATATCTTACTTAGATAATATACCTAAAGCTAAATATATTATCCCTATAAAATCAGAAATATCTGGAATAGTCAATACTTTGAATGCTAGAAAATGCCGGAGAAGTGTCTTTAACATTAGGAGCTCGGAAGAATGAAAAAAGAAGACAAAATAGATAGTTTAGCTGGAATTATTTTAAATAAAAAAATTGGAGACAAAGTAGAAAAAGGAGAAATTCTAGCATACATTCATACTAATAAGGAAAATGTGGAAAAAGAGATAGAAATTCTTAAATCAGCATACGAAATCAGCAAAAATATACCAGATGTATATGAACATATTTTAGGTATAATTTAGAATAAAATTTAAATAAAATTAGATTCGAAACGACCCAGTTATGCATGCTGATGATGTAAAAGGCAAAGCCCTAACAGCTTTAGTAAAAATGCAGTTATGTTTCGAATGATGGAGGAATAATGGATATAATAGATAATCTAAACGACAAACAAAAACAGGCAGTATTAGAAACAGAACGGCCCATGCTTAGTAATTGCAGGTGCAGGTTCTCGGAAAAACAAAAGTACTAACACATAAGATAGCATATCTAATGCAAGAAAAAGGGATAGCTCCATGGAATATACTTGCAATAACATTTACAAATAAAGCAGCAAATGAAATGAAATCAAGGGTTGCAAATTTGATAGGAGATATTGCAAATAATATGTGGATAGGTACATTTCATTCTATTTGTGTAAGAATGCTTAGAAAATACATAAATGTACTTCGGATTTACCTCATCATTTATAATATTTGATACATCTGACCAAAAAAGCTTAATTAAGGATTGTATGAAAGAATTAAACATAGATAGCAAAATGTTTCCTGAAAGAAGCTTTATGTATGAGATCTCAAAAGCAAAAAATGATATGATAGAGCCTGAAGAATATGCTAAAAGAACTAATAACGAAGCAAGAAAAGAAGTAATATCAGAAGTATACACAAAATACCAAAAAAAGCTTATGGAAAATAATGCATTAGATTTTGACGATATAATAAACTACACAATAAAAATTCTAATATCTTGCCCAGAAGCATTAGAATACTACTCAGATAAGTTTAAATATATACTTGTAGATGAATATCAAGATACAAATAAAGCGCAGTTTACATTAATTACAATTCTTTCTGCAAGACATCGGAAATATTACAGTAGTTGGAGATAATGACCAAGGAATATACTCATTTAGAGGAGCGGATATATCTAATATATTAAACTTTGAGAGAGATTTTCCAGGAACAAAAATAATAAAGTTAGAGCAAAATTATCGTTGTACAAAAAATATTTTAAATGTTGCAAATGAAGTAATAAAAAACAATGAAGTAAAATACGAGAAAAAACTTTGGACAGAAAATGAAGAAGGAAACAAGGTAACAGCAAATCTTACAGATAATGAATATGGTGAAGCAAGTTATATTGTAGGGCAAATACAAAGTTTAAAATCAATGGAATACTACAAATATTCAGATTTTGCAGTTTTATATAGGATGAATACACAGTCACGTAGTATAGAAGATATTTTAAGAAGAGAAGATATTCCATACAAAATTGTAGGGGGATTAAAATTCTACGAGAGAAAAGAAATTAAAGATATTATATCATACTTAAGATTAGTATATAATACAAAGGATAATCTAAGTTTGAGAAGGATTATAAACGAACCTAAAAGAGGAGTTCGGAAAAACAAGCTTAGATAAAGTTCAAGAAATTGCAGATGCAAATCGGAATTTCTATGTTTGAAGTAATCAAAAATGCAGCAGAATATGGTTTAAACAGAGTACATTTAGCAACAAGAGAATTTATATCTTGTATAGAAGAACTAAACAAAAAGCAAAATGACATTCCAGTATCAGAGTTAACTAAAAGAATTTTAGAAGAGACTGGATATGTAAAAGCACTAGAATTAGAAGATACAAAGGAAGCAGAAAACAGAATAGAAAATTTAGAAGAATTTTTAACAGTAACATATGAGTTTCAAGAAGAAGCTGAAAATGAATTGGGTAATTTTTTAGAAAATATTACACTTTCAAGTGATGTAGATGAATTAGAAGAAACAGATGAACAAGTAACACTTATGACACTTCATAGTGCAAAAGGACTAGAATTTCCAGTTGTATTTATGGCAGGAATGGAAGAAGGAATTTTCCCAAGTAGTAAATCAGTAGATGAACCAAATGGCTTAGAAGAAGAAAGAAGACTTTGCTATGTTGGAATTACAAGAGCAAAAGAACATTTATACATGACATGTGCGAGATCTAGAACTGTATTTGGTTCAACATCATACAATGGAATATCAAGATTTTTAAAAGAAATTCCAGAAGAATTTTTGAGCGAAGAAAGTTCATTGAGTGTAGGAGAAAATAACTTAGAAGCGACATTTTCAAATGATAGTAATTATACTTGGTCTTATAGCAGTCCATCTAGCAAAAAATCTAGTTTTGATTTTGGTTTAGGAAAAACAGCAAATGTAAGTGGTTTTGCATTTAAAACTCCTGAAAGTTTCCTAAATGGTATTAATAAAAAGCAGGGTGATAGTATAGATGTGTCGATGTATAAAGCAGGGACAAGAGTATATCATAAAAAGTTTGGAGAAGGTACAATAAATTACATAGAAGAAGAAGGAGAAGATTATAAGGTGGATATAAACTTTGATAAAGTACGGACATAAAAGACTTATGGCTAAATACGCAGGGTTAGAAGTTATAGACTAGACTTTTTATATTCTATATGTTATAATGAAACATCATTGATATTTGAATGTTAGTGGGAAAGTACAGAACTTTTAGATAAGATATTTAGAAGAAGAGAAAATAAAAATAAGGAAATATAGAAGCTAAAATAAAAGAGAAGAACGAAAAGAAGAACTTGCAATAGAAAAAAAGAGGCAAAATGATATGAAAGAGATATGGACTAAGAAGGAGGATTTATGTCCGATAATAAAAAAAATTTTGAATCAATATTTACCAAAACTAAAATATATTTAATAGTAATAGCTATTGTACTAATCATATTATGCATACAGAATATAAGGTTTATTGTGCCATCTATAATTTTATATTGTGTGCTTCTTGCATATTCTTTTTGGACAAATAGCAAAAATAAAACAGAACTTGATAAGCATATACAAGAATTAACATTTAATGTTGAAACAATCGCAAAAAATACACTAATAAATTCGCCTTTTCCGCTTATAATTGCAGAAGAAGATCGGAAATATCACTTGGAGAAGCTCTAACTTTGTTACAGAATTTGGGAATATAGATATTAAAAGTGTAATAGAAGATGTCGTTAAAGAGGTAAAATCAGAAATAGAAAATGGAGACCAAAAATCAGATAAATCTGTTATATACAAGCAAGTAGAAATTGAAAAGAAAGATTATCAAATCATAATAGAAACAATAAATTCGAAATGGAAAAACAAGAAGAAAAAATCACGGAAATATATTTGTAATGTATTTTGTTGATAATACAGAGTTTCTTGAGGTTTCTAAGAAATTTGAAGAAACAAAAACTTGTATGGGAATAATTATGATAGACAGCTATGAAGAACTAATACAAAGCTTAGGACAAGAAGAGAGAACACAAGTTACAACGGAAATTGAAACAAAAATATATGAATGGGCATCAAAAATTGATGGAGTTGCATTAAAATCAGATAGAGATAGGTTTGTAGTTATTTTTGAACAACAATATCTTGATGAGATAATAGAAAATAAATTTGAGATTTTAAAAGAAATTAGAAACATTGAAACAGAAGGAATAATACCAACGACTTTAAGCATTGCAATATCTGCAGAGGGAAATACAAATAGTGAAAAATTTAAACTTGCAATGGAAACTATGGATTTAATTCTTGGTAGAGGTGGAGACCAAGCAGCAATTAGAAGAAATGAGAAATATGAATTCTATGGAGGAATGAAGAGAGAAACAGAAAAAAGAACAAAAGTAAAAGCAAAAACTGTTGCAACAGCATTAGAAGAACTTATTGAAGAAGCACCAAATATATTGATAATGGGACATGCAAATGGAGATATAGATTCGATGGGTTCAAGTCTTGGCGTATATAGAATTGTAAAATCACTTGGAAAAACAGCAAAGATAATAAATAATACTTATGGAATGACACTTAGGGATTTTATAGAAGCAGTGGAACAAGAGGAAGAGTATAAAGATGTGATAATAGATAAGGCAGCTGCTCTAAACCAGGTAAATAGTGATACATTATTAATTATAGTAGATACACATAAAAAGTCATATGTTGAAGTCCCAGAATTATTAACTAAAACTAATAATGTTGTTGTAATAGATCACCATAGGAGAGGACCAGACTATATAGACAATGCAATACTTATGTTTCATGAAGTATATGCATCATCAGCAGCAGAACTTGTTTCAGAATTATTACAATATACAAAAAATAATGCACAGCTTACAACGTTTGAAGCAGAAAGTTTATATGCAGGAATAATGGTAGACACAAAGAATTTTACATTTAAGACAGGAGTAAGAACATTCGAGGCAGCAGCATACTTAAGAAAAAATGATATAGATATAATAAAAGTGAAAAAATGGTTTCAAAGTGACTTAGAAAGCTATAATGTAATAGCAGATGTTGTAAAAAATACAGAAGTTATAAGAGGAGCTATAGGAATTTCTATATATCAAGAAAATAGTGATAATGCAGGATTAATATGTGCAAAAGCAGCAGATGAATTACTTACAATAAGCGATATATCTGCGTCATTTGTAATTGGAAAAGCAAAAAATACTATATATATAAGTGGTAGGTCTATTGGAGATATAAATGTACAATTAGTATTAGAAAAAATGCGGTGGTGGTGGACATCATACAGTTGCAGGTGCACAAATAGAAGATGTCACAATGGAAGAAGCAAAAATACAGTTAATAGAAAAAATAAACGAGTATTTTGAAGAAAACCTAGAATAAGAGGGCTGAAAATTATCAAAATGAAAGATTTAAACATTTACATTTAGACTCTACTTTGACAAATTTACTAAAAGGAAGGAATGATAAATAAATGAAAGTAATATTACAGCAAGATGTAAAGGGACTAGGAAGGAAAGGTGAAGTTGTAAATGCAAGTGATGGACATGCAAGAAACTTCTTGTTTCCAAAAAAAATGGCTATACCTGCAGATAAACAAAATCTAAATGAGTTATCAGCAAAAAAATCTTCAGAAGCACATAAAAAGGAATTAGAAAGACAAGAAGCAATAAAAATAAGAGAGAAACTTGAAAAAGTAACATTACATATTAAAACAAAAGCAGGAGAAAATGGAAAAATTTTTGGCAGTATTACATCAAAAGAAATATCAGAAAATATAGAGAAAGAATATAAAGAAAATATTGACAAGAAAAAGATTCTTTTAAAAGACCAAATAAAAACTTTAGGAGAGCATACAGTCGATCTTAAACTTTTTGAAGGAGTTGTGGCAAAACTTAAACTAATAATTGAAGAAGAAAACTAGAAAAATAAATGGAAAGGGACATGTCTTATGGAGATTGGAAAAATTCCACCAAATGATGTAGAAGCAGAGCAAGCAGTATTAGGTTCTATGCTACTTGACAAAGATGCTGTAATAGAGGCAGTAGAAATATTAAAACCAGAAGATTTTTATAGAGAAGAAAATAAGATTATATTTTTAGCTATGCTTAGTCTTTATGGTAGAGCTGAACCAGTGGATTTAATTACTGTAAAAGACGAACTTGTACTCTTAGGAAAACTTGATGTATGTGGTGGATTAGAATATTTAGCAGATTTATCAGACAAAGTTCCAACTACTGCGAATGTAGAAAATTATATAAAGATTGTTGAAGAAAAATCTATTTTAAGAAGCTTAATAAAAACATCAAATGAGCTTATAGACTTGGGGTATGGCCAGACTCTAGAAGTAAATGAAGTTATAGAAAAAGCAGAAAAGGAAGTATTTAATCTTATCAAAAATAGAAACAAAAAAGGATATGCACCGATAAAAGATGTATTAGTTGAGGCATTTGCACAAATAGAAAGACTATATAATCAAAAAGAAACAATAACTGGTGTACCTACTGGATTTTCCGATTTAGATAATAAAACAGCAGGACTTCATGGATCAGAGTTAATTTTAGTTGCAGCAAGACCTGCAATGGGTAAAACAGCATTTGCATTAAATATAGCAACTAATGCAGCAGTTAGGAGTAATGTGCCAGTTGCGATATTTAGTTTAGAAATGTCAAAAGAACAATTAGTAAATAGAATACTTTCTAGTGAAACTATGATAGATAGTAATAAGATAAGAACAGGAAAGATTGAAGAAGAAGACTTGATGAAGCTCTCAGAGGGACTTCGGGCCATTGTCAGAATCTGAAATTTACATAGATGATACACCTGGAATTTCAATAACAGAAATAAGGGCTAGGTGTAGAAAGCTAAAACTTGAAAAAAACATTGGATTAATCGTAATTGACTATTTGCAACTGATTTCAGGTTCAGGCAATAAGAAAAATGGAAACAGAGAGCAAGAGATAGCAGAAATAAGTAGATCTTTAAAAATTCTTGCAAAGGAGTTAGATGTACCAGTAATTGCTTTATCACAACTTTCAAGAAGTCCAGATCAAAGAAAAGATGACCATAGGCCAATGCTTTCGGATCTTCGTGAATCTGGTTCAATAGAACAAGATGCTGATATTGTAGTATTTCTTTATAGAGATGATTATTATAATCCAGACAGTGAGAAAAAGAATATAGCAGAGGTAATTATTGCAAAACAAAGAAGTGGCTCGACAGGTACAGTAGAACTTCTATGGCTTGGAAGTTATACCAAATTTGCAAGTATTGAGAGATATAGGGATGAGTATTAAAGAAGACGTATTAGAAACTATAAATGAATATAAATTAATTGAAAATAATGATAGAGTCTTGATCCGGAGTATCTGGTGGTCCTGACTCTATTTGTCTTGTAGATATTCTAAATAATATAAAAAATGATAAAGAGATAGATTTAAATTTTGATATAATTGTAGCGCATGTAAATCACATGATAAGGATAGATGCCAAATCTGACGAAGAATTTGTAAAAAAATATTGCATGGAAAAATCAATTCCTTTTTTTGCCAAACAAATAGATGTAAAAAAACATGCAAATGAACAAAAGATCGGAATAGAAGAAGCACGGAAGAAATGCAAGATATGAATTTTTTGAGGAGATTTTAAAAAACCAAAAATGTACAAAAATTGCGACAGCTCACAATAAATGTGATAATAGTGAGACAGTCTTAATGAATATTATTAGAGGATCTGGAACAGTGGGATTAATTGGAATTAATGCAAAAAGAGATAAAATATTTATAAAACCACTTATAAAAATAGCAAGAGAAGAAATAGAAAAGTATTGTAAAGATAATAATTTAAATCCAAGACATGATAAAACAAATGATGAAAATATATATACAAGAAATAAAGTAAGAAATATACTTATTCCTCTTATAAAAAACGAATTTAACTCTAATATAATAGATACATTATCTAGATTATCAGATCTTGCAAAAGATGAAAATGATTATTTAGATGAAGTTACAAATGATTCGTATAAGAAAGTACTAATAAAAGAAGAAAAACTAGAAGTAGTATTGAACCTTAAAGAATTTAATAAGCTTCACAAAGCTATAAAATCAAGAATAATAATTTATGTGATAAAAAAAATGTTAGGAACAGCAAAAGGAATAAGCAAAATTCATATAAATGATATAATAGAATTATGCCAAAATAACATAGGGAACAAGTACCTTACGCCAAATAAACATATAAAAGTATTGATAAATAGGGGAAAAATGTATTTTTTTGTAACACAAAAAACATAATTTGGCCAAACCATTTAATCCGTAGAAAAACTTACATACAAGCTTAGTTTGAAGCAGAAAAACTTTTAAAAAACTATTGAAAACAAAATTTAAATATGATAATATTCCATTTGAAAAGAAAAGAGAAAGCTTAGCTTAAGCTTTTAAGTTAAAGGAGGAAGACTTTGAAAAACAGTATAAAAACTTTAGCTATGTGGCTAATAATAGGAATAATATTCATAGTACTCATTACTTCGATTTTAGAAAACAGCGATACAAAAATGACTTATGCAGAACTTATAAATAAGATAGAAACATCAGAAGTAACAGAAATTGAAATGTCATATGATGGAAAAACAGCAAATGTTACTTTAAAAAATGATGCTGTAGAAAAAGAAGTAAATATACCAAGTACAGAGAGTTTTATGGATTATATAACAGACTACTTAAAAACTGGAACAATAGACCTTAAGGAAAAATCGCAATCAATATTAATAACAATACTTGAAATATTATCACCATTTGGTCTTCTTATAATAGCTTTAATATTCTGGTTCTTAACAATGAATTCTGCAAATTCACGGAAACAATAAGACGTTAAGTTTTGGAAAAAGTAAAGCAAGAATGATGACAAGTGCTGATAGAAACAAAATAACTTTTGCGGATGTTGCAGGAGTTGATGAAGAAAAAGAAGAACTCCAAGAGATAGTAGAATTTTTAAAAAGCCCTAAAAAGTTTACAGACATGGGTGCAAGAATACCAAAAGGAGTACTATTAGTTCGGAAGTCCAGGAACAGGTAAAACTTTACTTGCAAAAGCTGTTGCAGGAGAAGCAGGAGTACCATTTTTTATAATAAGTGGTTCTGATTTCGTAGAAATGTTCGTTGGTGTTGGTGCATCAAGAGTTAGAGACTTATTTGAACAAGCAAAAAGAAATTCACCATGCATAATATTTATAGATGAAATTGATGCTGTAGGTAGACAGCGTGGAGCAGGACTTGGTGGAGGACATGATGAAAGAGAACAAACATTAAATCAATTATTAGTTGAAATGGATGGTTTTGCAGCAAATGAAGGAGTTATTGTCTTAGCTGCAACAAATAGACCAGATATTCTAGATAAAGCACTTTTAAGACCTGGAAGATTTGATAGACAAATTGTAGTGTCAGCACCTGATGTAGGAGCAAGAGAAAAAATCTTAGAAGTTCATGCAAGAAAGAAAAAGATAGCAGATGAGGTAGACCTAAAAACAATTGCAAAAAATACATCAGGATTTTCTGGAGCAGACCTAGAAAATGTTTTAAATGAAGCAGCACTACTTGCAGCAAGAAGAAACTTAAAGGAAATAGGAATGCCAGAAATAGAAGATGCGATGGTAAAAGTTACAATGGGACCTGAAAAGAAAACAAGAGTAAGAAGTGATAAAGAAAAGAAATTAGTTGCATACCATGAAGCAGGTCATGCAGTGGTAAGTAAATTCCTACCAACTCAAGATGATGTACATCAAATATCAATAGTTCCAAGAGGTATGGCAGGTGGATATACTATGTATAGACCAAGTGAAGATAAGTCTTTCATGTCAAAATCAGAGATGGAAGAAACAATAGTATCACTTTTGGGTGGTAGAGTTGCAGAAAGTTTAATACTAAATGATATATCAACAGGTGCATCAAACGATATAGAAAGAGCATCAAAGATTGCAAGAGATATGGTTTCGAAATATGGAATGAGTGATGTAGTTGGAGCTATAATGTTTGGAGCAGGTCAAGAAGAAGTATTCTTAGGAAGAGATTTAACACAATCTAAGAATTATTCTGAACAAACAGCTTCTGTAATAGATGCAGAAACAAAAAATATTATAGACAAAGCTTATGAAAGAGCAGAAAACATACTTAAAGAACATATTGATAAACTTCATGTAGTTGCAGGAATTCTTCTTGAAAAAGAAAAAATCGATGGAGAAGAATTTGCAAAAATTTTTGAAAGTTAAGATAAAAATTAAAAATATAGATTAAGAGAATGTTCTGAAGTTGACAATAAAATTATAATAAAAAAGAAATTTAAGAGAAACCTGATTAAATATTATATTTAATCAGGTTTCTCTTAATACATTTAATCTTTACTTAACTCTTAATTTCATTTTATAAGTTTAATATGAATAACAAAGGACAACAACAAATGTTGACATAATCAAGAAAATGTGTTATACTAAAAAAGGTTGGTGTATAAGTAGAATAAAAACACATTGCAAAGGATAAAATAATAAAAATACAAATCTGAGGATAAGAAATTTTAGAGGGTTTATATTAAGGAATGTGTAAATAATGAAAGTAAAAATTAAAAAAATTGTTACTTTATTTATTTTTGCAGTGTTTATTTTAATACAAGGAATTTCACTAGGGGCATCAATTGCAGATGAAACAGAAAAAAATAAGAAGATTGAATGTATGGTAGAAGATATAGCAAATTTAAGCAATGAAGAAGAAGAAACATTAAATGCTATAAATAAATATAGAAGACAAAATGGATTATCTGACTTAAAAGCAATATCTAAATTACAAGATGTTGCAAAAATTAAGGCAGAAGATATTGTAGAAAATGAATATTTTTCTCATAATTCTGAAAATCTAGGTACTCCATTTGAAATGCTTAAAGCAAATGATGTAAAATATAAATTTGCAGGAGAAAATTTAGCAGGAAGTAATACTCCTGAAAAAGCGGTAAGTGCATGGATAAATTCGCCTGCACATAGAGATAATATTTTAGATGAGAATTATGAATATACAGGAATTTATGTTGTTGATAGTCCAGTTTATGGAAAAATCTTTGTACAAATTTTTCTAGGAGTTTAATAAAATAAGTGATATAAAAGCAAGTCTTAAAAATAGACTTGCTTTTTATTATATTTTAATATAAAATATTTTTGGTGAAGTATATTGGAAAAAAGGAAAAGCAAGGGTAAGAAAAAGGTATTAGATAAAGCAGTACCTGCATATAGACTAAAAGCGGCATCAAAGATAATGATGATTATCTTTGCTTTGCTTATTGTTCGAATCGGATTTATACAATTTGTCCAAGGAGCAGAACTTAAAGAACTTGCCTCAAGACAACAAACATTAAATAAAATAATATCACCTAAAAGAGGAGCAATATATGATACTAACGGAAAATCACTCGCAATGAGTGCATCAGTAGATACTATAACTATTAATCCATCAAAATTTAAAGTCAAAGCTTCGAAATCAAAAAATATTGACGAAACTACTGCAAAATATAAAACTATAGAGCTTCAGGAAACTGTTGCAAGAGGATTATCAGAAATTTTTGAGTTAGACTATGAAACGGTTTTAGCACAAGTTAAAAGTGATAAATCAGTTGAAACTATAATAAAACAAGTTGAAAAAGATTTAGTAGATAAACTTGAAAGCTGGATGAAAGAAAACGAAATAACAGAAGGAATAAATATAGATGAAGATAATAAAAGATACTATCCTTACGGAAACTTAGCTTCTCACGTGATTGGATTTACAGGAACAGATTCACAAGGACTATATGGAATAGAAAATAAATGGGATTCAGAACTTAAAGGAACATCGCGGGAAAATTGTAACAACAGGAAATAGAAATGGAGATGAAATTTCAGGAGATGCCGAGCAATATGTGGAAGTACAAAATGGTTCGGATCTTTATCTAACACTAGATGTAAATATTCAAGGCATTGTAGAAAAGCATCTAGAAAAGGGAGTAGTGGATAATAAACGGAGCTGCGGGGTCAGCTATACTTATGAAGCCAAAAACGGGAGAAATACTTGCAATGGCGACTTATCCAAGCTATAATTTAAATGACCCATTTACAATACCTGCAGAAAAAAATGAAGATGGGACTGTAAAAACTGAAACAGGAGAAGATGCTCAAAATGGACAAACACCAGAAGCCACAGGGGATGAAAATGCACAAGAAAATAAAAAGACTTTACTTGAGAATTTATGGAGAGATAGGAACTTTGCGAGTACATATGAGCCAGGCTCTACATTTAAATTAATAGTTTCAGCAGCAGCTCTAGAAGAACAAATAACAACTAAGGATAAAGATAATGATTTCCATTGTGAGGGGTATACAGTAATTGCAAATGAGGAACCAATAGGATGTGCACAATATGCAGTACATGGGAATCAAACATTAAGAACAGCGCTTAGAAATTCTTGTAATGCTGCATTTATACAACTTGGCTCTAGAATTGGAAAAGATACTTTATATAAATATTTTGAAGCATTTGGTTTATTTGAAAAAACAGGGGTAAAGATTGCAGGAGAAAGTTCTAGTAGGTTTCATGAGCTTGATAAAGTAGGACCTATGGAACTTGCAATAACATCATTTGGACAGAGATTTGAAATAACTCCACTTCAACTTATCACAGCAGTGTCAAGCATTGCAAATGACGGAAAATTAGTACAACCTAGAATAGTAAAGAAAGTAGTAAATACAGATAGTGGATTGGTAGAAGAATATAATACAAAAGAAATAAGAAAAGTAATTTCAGATAAAACAGCAAAAGATCTAAGAGATATGATGAAATCAGTTGTAGAAAACAGAGAAAATATATATGGGACAGTTGCAGGTTATAGTATAGGAGGAAAAACAGGAACATCAGAGCCATCAAAAAGTAGACCAGAAGACGGATATGTAGTTTCTTATACAGCAATTGCACCAGCTGACGAACCAGAAGTTGTAGGATTAGTTGTAGTATACAATGTAAAATCAGAAGCTGCATATGGTAGTAGGATTGCAGCACCTATAATGTCAAGTATACTTACAGATGTATTACCTTACATGGGTATAGCGTCAGGAAAATCTGATACCAGTAATGTAGGAAGTATAACTCCAAAGACTTCTAAAGTGGTAGATGTAACGAATAAGACATTAACAGAGGCAAAGAAGACATTAGAAAATTTAGGATTTAAAGTAGTTTCAAGTGAAACACCAAATAGTAATTCTGTTTTAGTTAAAGAACAAGTGCCAGCAAAGGATACATCTATATTAGAGGGAGGGACAGTTGTACTATATACGGAAGAAAACAATGTAAGAACATCTGTAGAAGTACCAAGCCTAGTTCGGAAAGACACTTAGTGAAGCAAAAGAAGAATTATCTAAAAAGGATTTAAATATATCTTATACAGGTAGTGGAAAAGTTAAAACTCAAAGTGTACGGAGAAGGTCGGAATGGTTGAAAAAGGAACAATAATTACAATAAATTTAGAATAAAAGAAGGACAAAATTGTAGATATGGAATATTTTAAATTAAAAGACCTAACAGAAGATGCTATAGATAAGTTAAAAGATATAATATGTGAGGGAGGGGTAATTATTACCCCTACTGATACTGTTTATGGACTTATTGCTGATAGCTTAAATGAAAAGGCAATAAAAAAAGTATATAGCTTAAAGAAAAGAGAGTTTTCTAATCCAATGTGTATAATTGTTTCAAATATAGATATGATAAAAAAAGTTACAAAAAGTGTATCTTTAACAGAGGAAAAAGTGATTAATAAATTTTTCCCAGGTCCACTTACTATAATTTTTGAAAAAAATAATATGATTTCTCAAATTGCAACTGCTGGATTAGATACGATTCGGAATAAGAATGCCAGAAGATAAATTCTTACTAAAACTTATAGATAAAGTACGGACATCCACTTATAGCTACAAGTTGTAATATGGCAGGTAAGCCTGCTATCACAAAGGGGAAGGATGCAATAAATCAGTTTGAAGATAAAGTTAATGCAATTGTTGATGGAGGAAAAACAAAAATTGGAATTCCTTCAAGCATTATAAAAATAGAAAAAGAGAATATAATAGTTTTAAGGGAAGGACCAATAAGTAAAGACAAAATAGAAAAGGAGATAAAAAATGTTAGGATATTTAGCTACTTTTATAATTAGTATGGTACCAATAATAGAGCTTAGAGGAGCAATACCAGTTGCGGTATTTACATTTCATCTTACATATTTTGAAGCATTTATTATAAGCTTTATTCGGAAATATTATTCCAGTTTATTTTATAGTAAAATTTATAAGACCAATATTTAATTTACTTAGCAAAATAAAGTTATTTAAAGTAATTATAGACTGGGCCACAGAAAAGGCAACAAAAAAAATTGCAGAAAGCGAGAAACTTCAAAAGGCGACTCTTTTAGGTGTATATCTATTTGTAGCAATACCACTTCCAGGAACAGGAGCTTGGACAGGATCACTAATTGCAAATTTCTTGGACTTACCTCCTAAAAAGGCAATACCTCCAATAGTTTTAGGAGTATTTACTGCAGGAGTAATTATACTTGCTTTAACTGCAATGGCAAATGGAGGAATAAACTATTTGTTCACACATATGTAGAATTTAATTTTATAACCCCTGAAGCTATTTGTGTAGCTTTAGGGGTTATTTATAATGTAATAAAATAAGTAAAAAATACTATATTATACCATGTCATTCATTGAATAAAGCCCATTTGGCTTATCCTTGATAAATCGTGCTGCTTTAACAGCTCCTTCTGCGAAAACAGACCTAGAATAAGATGTATGTTTTATTTCAAAAGTATCATTTAGTCCAAAGAATTGTACAGTATGTTCTCCAACAATATTACCTCCACGAATAGAAGTAATACCGATTTCATCATCTCCTCTTTTACTAGATAAATCATGCCTATTATATACATATTTCATTTTCCCACCGAACAGCATCATTTATGCTATTTGCAAGGAGAAGGGCAGTTCCACTTGGTGCATCTACTTTATTTCTATGATGAGTTTCTGTTATTTCTATATCAGAATTTGTAAATAGTGGAGCAATCTGAGCTACCAATTTACACATAAGATTTATATCGAAAGACATATTTGCAGATTTAAAGATTGGTAAATTTTTAGCATAATCTTCTAATATTTTTTCCTGATCATTATTAAATCCAGTAGTTGCAATAACAATTGGAATATGCTTTTCTTTTGCATATTTTAATATTTCTAAAGTTAAATGTACATGCGAAAAATCTATAATAACATCAGGAGATTCCTTTATATCAGAGATTTTATCATATACAGGAATATCTCCAAAACTTCCTGAGAACTGGTTAAAACCGCATATAAAATTCAAATCATGTTCTTTTTCTATGCAATCTATAACTTCTCTTCCCATTCTTCCGAAGTGCTCCACTAACTAATATATTCATAAAACTTTTCCTTTCTCTTATTTATAAAAATTCAGAGAGTTTATTTTTTTGAACTTCTAGTGTTTAAAGTGTCTCATATGAGTAAAAATCATAGAGATACCATATTCATTACACTTATCAATAGAATCTTGGTCTTTTATAGAGCCACCTGGCTGAACAATTGCAGTAATACCAGCTTGATATGCTGCTTCAACACAATCTGCAAAAGGGAAGAATGCATCAGATGCAAGTACTGCTCCTTTTGTTACCTCATCTCCAATTAGTTCTTTTGAATGTTCTATACATTGTTTTAATGCCCAAATACGATTTACTTGGCCAGG
Organism: uncultured Clostridium sp.; assembly: GCA_948466265.1. The sequence continues at coordinate 21,726 of CAOJZU010000008.1, forward strand.
GCCAATTCCTATTGTTTGTTTATTCTTTGCTAAAACAATACCATTAGATTTAGCAAATTTTACAACTTTAAGTCCAAACATCATATCTTCAAGTTCTTTATCAGTAGGTTTTCTATCAGTTACAACTTCATAATTATCTAGAAGTTTTGAATCTATTGTTTGAACTATGACACCACCATTAATTTTTTTAATGTCTAAAGAACCTTCAGGTTGTTTAACTGAGATTTCAGGTAATTCTAAAAGTCTTAAGTTTTTCTTTGCTTTTAATAATTCGAGAGCTTCTTTTTCAAAAGAAGGAGCAACAATAACCTCTAAGAAAATTTCTTTCATTTCTTCAGCCATTTTCTTTGTTATTTCTCTATTTACTGTAACAATTCCTCCAAATATAGAGGTCTTATCAGCGTTAAATGCTTTAGTCCATGCTTCGTAAATATCCCCGCCAGAACCAACGCCGCAAGGGTTTCCGTGTTTGCAAGCAACAACAGTACTCTCATCAAATTCTTTTAATAGTTCTAAAGCACCATTTGTATCATTAATATTATTAAATGAAAGCTCTTTTCCATTTAACTGAGTAGCTGATACAAGGGAACCTTCACATTTTCCGATTTCTTTATAAAGACAAGCTTTTTGATGTGGATTTTCTCCATATCTCATTTCTTGAACTTTTTCATAGGTAAAAGTTAGAGCTTCAGGAAAACTTTCATCTTTTCTTTCAGATTTGATAAAAGACGCAATCATTGCATCATAATTTGCAGTATGCTCAAAAACTTTATTCATTAGATAAAATTTTGTATCAAGTGATACAGAGCCGTTTTGATGTAGCTCATTTAAAACAACTTCGTAATCACTTGGATCTGTTATAACTGTTACATCTTGATAATTTTTAGCAGCACTTCTAAGCATTGTTGGACCACCAATGTCAATATTTTCTACACATTCTTCACGTGTAGCATTAGGTTTTAAAATTGTTTGTTTAAAAGGATAAAGATTAACAATAACGAAATCTATTGTATCAACATCTAAATCTTGTAGCTGTTTCATATGTTCTTCTTTTGACCTCATAGCAAGTATTCCTGCATGAACTTTTGGATGTAAAGTTTTAACTCTTCCATCTAAACATTCAGGAAAACCTGTGAGTTCAGAAATTTCAGTGGCTAGAATTCCTTCTTCTTTGAGTTTATTATATGTACCGCCAGTTGAAATGATATCGATGCCAAGTTTTTCTAATTCTTTTGCAAATTCTACAATACCTGTTTTGTCAGATACACTAATTAAAGCCTTCATATATACCTCCATACATTAGATTTTATTTTTTTCATTTTCTCATATTTTCAAAAACATTATACTACAAGTTTTAGTGTAATACAAGACAAAAATAAGAATAAAATACCATATATCTTACGGATATTCAGATATTTGCAATTATTACAATTAAAAGTAAAAATGAAATAAAAATATAAAGTAAATGTAATATAAGATGTAAATGAGCTGAAAGCCTAAGGAAACATAGGTAATTACTAAGAAAGACTTATTTGAGAAAGTTGAAATGAAAACAAAAGATATGCTATAATATGTTTACATGGAATACATGATATTGTATAATTAAGTTTATTCTAGAGAAGAGAGGAAATGAAAATGGAAAAGAATATTAGAAATAGTAAATTTAAATTTTTATTTAAAATACTTTTTATTTTTACTTTATTATTTGTAGTATTTTTAGCTATTCAAAAAGAGAGTCGGAATTTCTATAGTATTTGCAAATAGTGAAGAATCAGAAGAAAATACTGAGTCAGAATATTATTATTTATCAGACTTAGATCCAACCTATACAAAAGTTGGTTGGGGAAGTTTTATAAAAGATAAAGCTTCTGATGGCTCATTAATTTCTGTAAAAGTAGAGGGAGGATATTATTCTTTTGATAAAGGACTATGGGCTCATGCAACATCTGATATAAGATATAATTTAACAGGATATGATTATGATTATTTTACAGCATACATAGGTCTAAATAAAACCGCTGCTAGTTCTAGCAATGGTGTTATATATAGAATTTATACATCTCAAGATGGAACTAACTGGGGTGATCCAATAGGTGGAGATATTATAAAAAAACCTGGAGAAAATGCGACACCTATTAGAATTGATATCAGACAAAATAAATATTTAAGATTAGTAGCAGATTCAAATGGTCCTAATGGAAATGACCATTCTGTTTATGCTGATACAAAATTAATAAAAGATGGATATAAAGAGCCTGGTGAGGAAGAAGTGCCTCTACTTTCAGAATTAGATGCAATATTAAAGAGTGCTAATATAAATGAAAATATAGATATAGCTACATATATTAAGCAACATCCAGATTATGAGTTAGCTCTATTACAAAGAACTTTTGTAAAAAGAGTTGGACCATATGCTCTAAGACGCTTTATAGCAGAAAATGAGGAAAATAAAAACATACTTAATTGGTTAATGTATAACAGTGAATTAGGAAAAGATGATAATGCAGAAAGAGACAAAGCAGAAAACTTACGTCTTTACTTACTTGGTGGAGCACCAGACGGAGGAAACTATTATAATTCATTGACTCAGCTTTCTAGACTTTATGATGAATATAGTGGTGATTTTGCAAATAATACAGCAATAAACAATGATTTATGCCCAGAAGGTATGACTAGAGGCGATTTATATAAAAAAATGGCAATTACACTTTCTTTAACACATACACAAACAGTTGGTTTATGGATGCAATCAGGTGCAGCAGAAAACAAATCAGATGCCCTTAAACGTTATGCAATATATAAATATATGTATGAAAATGATAAGTTTGATTTAACAGCAATAGGAGAAACATGGAATATAGCAAAATGGTTTGAAACTCTAAATGTTGAAGAAATGCGTTTTATTATGAATAATCTAATAGATGACGAAGAGATTTTATGGTTAAATGCATATGTTCAAGATAACATAGATAAATATAGACAATACAAATATATAACACCTCACCCATATATAGCATATGTATGGCCAAATTACGGGGATAGCAGGTATTATGCTGAAGAAAATGTAGATTATTTTAATAAATTATTTGCAGTAAATAAGAAGGCTGATAATAAAGGTACAGAATTTACTCAAGACGAAGTTCAAAAGGTTGGTTTATGGGATACGACATTTACTATACCTGGAGGTAAAAACAATCAAACTTATACATTTAAAGTAACAAGAGGCACACCAGATTATAAATTATATAAAGTATGGATGAACTTTAGAAATAAATTTGGTACTGGTTGTGTTTGTGGTGGTATATCAAAAAGTGGTTCAAATATTCGTGCAACTCATGGAATACCGGCAACTGTTATTGGTCAACCAGGACATGCAGCACTTCTATATTATACTCAAAACATGGATCCTAATAGTGTATACTATGGAAAAGGATATTGGAATATTGATAACGACGTAAGTGGTTGGACATTATCAGAAAAAGGTGAAAGAATGTTACTTGGTTGGGGTAACAATAGAAGCTTTGCTACGGGATATACAGTAGTATATATGCAACTTGCACAAGAAGCATTAAATGATTACGAAAATTTTGAAAAAGCAGAAGAAGTTATTATGCTTGCAGACGTATATAGCGGAAACTTAGAAAATCAGGAAGAAGTATATGAAAAACAAGAACTAATATATAGAAAAGCATTAGAAAAACAACCTATAAATATTGACGCATGGTATAATTTAATACTTTTATATAATGCAAATAATAGTAAAACTGAAGATGATTTTTACGCTTTAGCAGAAGAAGTAGCAGAAGCTCTAAAAGACTTTCCATTACCAATGTATCAATTAACAAATTTGATAAAACCACATTTAACAACTATACAAAATACTTATAAATTTACACTTTTACAAACGAATATTTTAACAGAAGCAAGTACTCTTCCTAATAGTGAGACGAGGGTATGTCAGCCAAGTTTAACAAGGCTTGAAGCAAACCATTTACTTGGAAAAGTAGATAAATCTATTGCAACATTTTCATTTGATGGGGCTAATGCAGGAAAACTTGTATTTGCAAGTAAATTTGATGGAAATGGTTTCCGATTTGAATATAGTTTAGATGGAAAACAAACATGGAAGACTGGAAACTCATTTACAGCTGAAGAAGAACATAAATGGCAATTAACAAGAGAAGAAATTGAGAGTATAACATCTGCAAATGATATTTATATAAACATTGAAGGAGTTCCTCGTAATGATGACACTATATTCCAAATAGATATAACAGAACAAGCTCTTCCAGTTAACTTATTTGCAAATGACTTAGAGAATAGAGTTGTTGGTGTTAATCTAAATACAGAATGGCGTTATACAGAAAATGACCCATGGATTTCATATAGTACAGCTTCTCCAGATCTAACAGGAAATAAAACTGTACAAGTAAGACAACCAGCAACAGGCACAAAATTAACAAGTCCTGCATCTCCAGTATATACATTTACACCTGATAATCAGCCAGATACAAGAAAATATATACCAGTATCACATTTATCTATTGCAGGAGTTTCAACACAAGCTACAAATAATGGTGGAGCTGCAACAAATGCAATTGATGCAAATTATAATACTAGATATCACTCAGCATGGAATGGAACTGATACTGAGCGTTACATTATTATTGAATTAGACTATCCAGTTTACTTATCAGCTGTAGAGTTTGTACCTGCAGGTGGAGGAAACCGGTAAAATATATGATGGTACTATTTATGGTAGTATGAATGGTGAAGATTGGGAAATTTTAAAGCAGGAAACTAACCTTAGGTATACGAATGCAGCAGATACAATTGAACAAGCAAAAGAAAATACTAAAAGCTTTGAAATTGAGGAGCCAAAACAAGTTAAGTTTGTCAAAATAAAAGCAGATAGAAGTAATGCCAACTGGTTTGCTGCAAGAGCATTTAATTTATACCAAGATACAACTAGTGATCCTCGTCCTACAGCAGGTGTTGCATATAGTACTACAGAATCAACAAATGGCATTGTAGTTGCAAGATTAATAAACCCAAGTAAAGAAATTACTATCACAAGTGAAGGTGGAGATACACATATATTTACAGAGAATGGTGAATTTACATTTACTTTTGTAGATAAAGAAGGAAATCAAGGAACAGCAACAGCAAAAGTTACTTGGATTGATAAAGATGGACCAACAGCTGATGTAAAATATAAACTAGATGCTGAAAAGAAATTACTTATCTTATTAGATGATATTAGTGAAGATGTATATTTATTAGATAGTAATAATAATAAAACAAACTATATTGAAGTTAATGACAATAAAAAAGTAACTAATATTTCATATTTGGATTCTAATGGTAATGTATATAAAGTAGTTGATATAGATGAAGAAGGAAATATTACAAAAGTAACATATAAGAATACAACTAATGAAGTTAATGAGGTTTCAAGTTATGTTACTACATTAGAAAATGGAACAGTAACTGGCGAAGAATACTTTGATGAACATGGTACACCTATTTTAGATTTAGAAGATGGAGAAAAAGAAACTTTAAGAAGATTACAACAAACTACATCAAACCCATTAGAATATATCTTTGCTGAAAGTGGAGACTATGAGTTTAAAATACTAGATAAAGCAAATAATATAGCTTATAAGAGTATAAAAGTAGATTATATTGATAATGATACTAAAATTTTAGCAAGTGATATTACTTATGACATTACAAAATCAACATGTAAAGATGTTATTGCAACAATTAAACCATATATAATTGATACTGATGGATCTGAAAATAAAAATGTGGTAATGGTAGATAAAGCTGGAAATAGTATAGATACATATAATCATACATTTATAGAAAATGGACAGTTTGTATTTTATTATAAAGATGTATTAGATACTGAAAATTGGGAAATAAAAAGTCATATAGCAAGAGTAACTTGGATTGATAAAGATGCCCCAACGGCAAAAATTAAATATAGCACACAGTCTTCTACAAAAGGACCAGTAACGGCTACTTTGGTAGATGAAAGTGAAGAAATTATAATTACAAATAATGGAACAATGAGAGAATATATATTTACAGAAAATGGGGAATTTACATTTGAATTTGAAGATAAAGCGGGAAACAAAGGAACAGCAACAGCCAAAGTTACTTGGATTAATAAAAATCAAGGAGGATCAAGTGGAGGATCTTCTACATCAGTAAAAAAAGGTGATGTTAATTTTGATGGAAAGATAACACTTGAAGATTTAGCTAGAATAAAGATGCATTTGATAGATAAAGAGGTTTTAACAGGTAATAGCTTTAAAGCAGGTGATGTTAATTCTGATGGAAGAATTACACTTGAAGATTCAGCTAGAGTAAAAATGCATTTAATAGGTTTATTAGAAATAAAATAATAAAAATTATTAAAGAGAGATTTCATTAAGGAATGAAATCTCTCTTTTGTATATCAAATATCACACATTACAGAGCCACCAGTTTCTAATTTTATTCCCTTTTTTGGAGTTTGTTCCTTTATAGTGGTTATAGTTTTATCAATACCTTCTTCTGTATCAGTATTTAATTTTATATTAAGTCCTAGATTTTCTAATACATTTTTAGCTTCCTTTATAGTCATGCCGTGTAATATTTGGAACAGTAACATATTCTTTGCTTTCTTCTTCTTTTTTAATCTCCATATATGGTAAAACTTCACTTAAAATTTTTCCGAGCTGTAGGGGAAGCAACAGCACCTCCTTGGTGTCCTCCTTCTCCTGTAGGGTTATATAAAACTACAAGTATTACAAGTTCAGGTTTATCGGTAGGAGAGATTCCCATAAATGAAGTAATATATTTATTTGTATTTACTCCGGTCTTCTGATGTACCTGTTTTCCCGCCTATTGTATAACCTTCTACCTTTGCACCCTTTCCAGTACCTTCTGCTACAACTGAGTGCATCATATCACGAACTTTACTTGCAGTTTCCTCTGTTATAACAGTGGCTTTAATATTGGTTTCAATATTTTTCTTTTCACCAGTTTCTGAATCAATAGTAGCTGTTACAAATCTTGGAGTAACTAATTTTCCACCATTTGCAATGCTAGATACTGCAGTTACAAGTTGTATTGGAGTTATCTCAAATCTCTGCCCAAAGGATATGGTTGCAAGTTCTACAGGACCGACTTTATCTTCTGCAAAAAATATACTTCCTGCTTCTCCGAGGTAAATCAATACCAGTTCTATCTAAAAGGCCAAATCTCCTTAAATAATCATAATATGTTTTTACTCCTATTTTCTGTCCGAGCCCAATAAAAACAGGGTTACAAGAATTCATAAGAGCATTTCTTAAAGACTGTGAGCCATGTGGTCTATAATATCTCCAGCATTTGATAGAAGTCCCTACAACGTCTATTCTACCAGTACAGCAAAATTCACCTGCTCTATCTATATCAGTTACTAATCCTTCCTCAAGAGCTGCAGATGTTGTTATAAGCTTAAAAGTAGAACCAGGTTCATATGTATCTGCGATGGCTTTGTTTCTCCACATTTTTTGTAGGTTGTTATTTCTTTCAGTAGCAGATAGTGTAGTCCAAGAATGTAAAAGGTCTTCATTATTTATAGTAAAAGGATTATTTAAGTCATATTCTGGATATGTTACCATTGAAAGAATGTCGCCATTGTTTGGATCCATTATTATGCAAGCGCCGACCGGTCTTCACATTTATTATCAATACAAGCTTCTTCTAAGTATTTAGTCACAATTGACTGAATGTTTACATCAATACTAAGACTTAGGCTATCTCCATTTACAGCAGGAGTATATCCTTCTTCGCCGATTACCAATTATACTTCCGACTGGCATCAGATTTACGTACTATTTTACCCTTTTCACCACTTAGAATGTCGTCATATTTTGCTTCTATTCCATCAAGTCCTTGATTATCTGATCCTGTAAATCCGAATTATGTGAGAGGCAGTAGTACCATATGGATAATATCTTTTTGTGTCCTCATCAATATTTATTCCATTTACAATCTGGTTTTCCTTCATCCAAAGTCTTAATTTGTCAGTTTTTTCTTTATCTACTTTTTTTGCTATTGTTTCAATAGATGTTTTTCTTTTTACTCTTTTTAAAATGGTTTCATAATCTAATTCAAAGATGCTAGATAAAGCATGAGCTACTTTTTCTTTATTTTCTGAAGAAATATTTGTTGGATTTACAGTTACAGTTTCAACACTTGCACTCATAGCTAAAACTTCGCCATTTCTATCATAAATTGTTCCGCGATTTGGATTTATTGTTCTATCTAGTGTTTGCTGAACATATGCCATAGTTTGAAGTTCGTCACCTTGAACAAATTGTATAAAACCGAATTTTTAATATAAGAAGAAAAAATAAAATAACAGTGACAATTAGCATATTTTTCATTCTTTTTTTTCTAGTAATTCCTGACAAGGGTATCACCTAAACCTTTCTATAGATTATATTAAGATAAATTTCTAATATGAAAGCTATTCATCATTTACAAAGAAATTTCTTAAAATACTGTACAAAAGAAAAATTTAATTATATAATATTGATTGAAAAATTATAAATATTATATAAAATTATGCATAGATATAAAGTGGGAGGCTATATATGGAACTAAAAAAAGTCTTACAAGGAATAGATGGCATAAAAGCAAAAGGAGATTTGGATTTAGACATAAAAGACATTACAAATGATTCTAGAAAAGTAAAAAAAGGTTCAATGTTTATAGCAATTAAAGGATTTGAGACAGATGGACATAAATTTATAAAAGATGTAATAAAGATAGGACCAAGTGCTATTATGGTACAAGAAGGAGCAGATTTAAAGGAGTTGAAGACTGCTTTAGATATTACAATAATTGCAGTTCCTGATACAAGAAAAGCTTTGGCAATTGCAAGTTCTAATTTTTATAATAATCCATCTTCCAAGCTTAAATTAATTGGTGTTACAGGAACAAAAGGCAAGACGACAACTACATATATGATAAAAGAAATGTTAGAAAAGCAAGGTAAGAAAGTACGGACTTATTCGGAACAATTGCTGTATATATAAATGGTAAAAAATATGGAGATTCTTCAAGAACTACTCCAGAAAGTATAGAACTTCAAGAAATTTTATCAAAAATGTGTGAGGAAAAAGTAGAATATGTAGTTATGGAAGTGTCTTCACAGAGCTTAAAATTAGATAGGGTATATGGATTAAATTTTGATATTGGTATATTTACAAACTTTTCAGAAGATCATATTAGTGAAAAAGAACACCCAGATATGGAAGACTACTTCATGTCAAAATTAAAATTATTTGATATGTGTAAAATGGGATTTACAAATGTAGATGATTTACATGGATGTAAAGTTTTGAAAAAAGCAAATTGTGAAATGAAAACATATGGAATAGACAATAGTGCAAATCTACTTGCAAAAGACATAACAATAACAAATACTTATGCAGATTTTAAAGTAAAACTTGGAGAAAGAAATGAAAGAGTAAAGGTTCGGAATTCCAGGTAGATTTAGTGTATATAATGCACTTGCTGCAATAGGTATTCGGACTTAAACTTGGAGTTGATACAGAGATTATAAAGGCTGCATTAGAAGAAGTCAGAGTTCCACGGTAGATCAGAACTTGTAGATAACAAAAAAGATCTAAATATAATGATAGACTACGCACATTCTCCTGAAAGTTTAGAAAACATTTTATCAGCAGTATCAGAGTATACACCTCGGGAAAGTAATTTCTGTATTTGGATGTGGAGGAGATAGAGATTCTGGAAAACGTCCTATAATGGGAGAAATATCAGGAAGAATTGCAGATTATACAATTATAACATCAGATAACCCAAGAACAGAAGAACCAGAAAAAATTGTAAAACAAATAGAAAAAGGAATAATAAAGACAAACGGGAAATATGAATGTATAGTAGACAGACGTGAAGCAATTAAAAAAGCAATAGAAATGGCAAGTAAAAGGGATTTGATAGTTCTTGCAGGTAAAGGACATGAACCATATCAAGAAGTTGACCACAAGATATATCCTTTTGATGAAAGATTAATCGTAAGAGAAATAATTGAGGAAATGGGGAAATAACAGATGAACCTGCAGATTAAGATCGTTTTAATAAGCTTTATAGTATCTATAATGACTGCATTTGTTGTACTTCCAATATTAAAAAGACTTAAAGTTGGGCAAATAGAGAGAGAATACGGACCACGTAGTCACTTAGTAAAGCAAGGTACTCCTACAATGGGAGGTATAATAATAGCATTAACTTTATGTATTATGCTACTAATTCTTTATAGTTCAAATAAAGAATTGCTCCCACTTTGTATGATTATTATTGGATTTGGTATAGTTGGTTTTGTAGATGATTTTAAAAAATTGATTTTAAAAGATACAGAAGGGTTAAAGCCAACATATAAAATACTTCGGACTTCTGATAATTTCTGTTTTTTATGCACTATATCTAATAAAATCTAACATAGGTACAGGGACTATAATTCCTATATTAAAATTAGAAATTACATTACCAGTTTTAATATATATTCCATTTACAATCTTTGTAATGCTTGCTGGTACTAATGCAGTAAATTTAACTGATGGAATAGACGGACTTCGGAGCTTCTATATCAATGATAATAATTGCTTGTCTTTCAGTTATAGCTATTAAATATGAAGTTTATGAAATGGTAATTTTAGGAGCAGTTCTTTGTGGGGCATGTCTTGGATTTTTAATATTTAATTTACATCCTGCAAAGATATTTATGGGAGATACAGGTTCGCTTTTACTTCGGTGGAGCAATTGTTGTTATGGCATTATATTTAAAAATGCCATTGATACTTATAATTACTGCAATTATTCCATTACTTGAAACAGTATCTGTTATACTTCAAGTTCTTTATTTTAAAAAGACAGGAAATAGAATATTTAAAATGACACCACTTCACCACCACTATGAACTTTCAGGGTGGAAAGAGGGAAAAATTGTGTCAGTATTTAGTGTAATAACATTACTATTTTGTGTTATTGCAATATTTATTGTGTAGGAAAAATCGTAAGTTTTTCTGAAACATCTAGTTTAGACAAAAAAATCATAAATGGGAGGAAAAAGGTGACTACACGTAAAAGCCAAAAACAAAAAGAAAAACCATTTGATTTTATACTATTTATAACAGTTATTATAATGCTTGCACTTGGAATTGTAATGGTATTATCAGCAAGTTCTCCATCATCGATTGCAGAAGGAGAGAATGGCTATTCATATTTAAAAACACAAGGATTAGCTGCAATAGGTGGTTTGATTTTTATGTACATAATATCTAAATATGATTATAAGAAATATAAAAAACTTGATAAACTTGCATTTTGGTTTACAATTTTATTTCTTTTATCTGTACGTATACCAGGGCTTGGACATGAGGCGGGGCGGAGCACATCGTTGGATATGGATAATACCAGGTCGTACTACTTTTCAACCATCTGAATTTGCAAAAGTTGCACTCGTTATATTTTTTGCTTCTTATTTAACAGACAATAGAGATAAACTTCGGAGAAAAAAAAGAAGGCTTTTGGATACCAATTTTAAAATATTTAGCACCAATTATTATGATACTAGTTCTTGTACAAAATCACTTAAGTGCATCTGTTTTAATAATACTTGTTATATCTATTATGATGATAATGGCAGGATGCAAAATTCGTTACTTTTTATTATATGGAAGCCTTGCAGGAGCGGCAGGGTTAGGAGGCATGTATGCCTTAGCAAAATATGCTAATATGGGAAGCTTCAGACTTGACAGGTTAGTTTCATTTTTAGATCCTTGGGGAGATGCTAAAGGAACTGGATGGCAGGTTATACAAGGACTTTATGCAATAGGATCTCGGACGGACTTTTCGGAGCACGGACTTGGGAATAGTACACAAAAATATTTATACATACCAGAGCCACAAAATGATTTTATATTTACAATTATTGCAGAAGAATTAGGTTTTGTACGGTTGCACAGTTATTATATTACTTTTCATTATATTTGTATGGAGAGGTATTGTAATTGCTATGAAAGCACCAGATATGTTTGGAAGTTTAGTTGCAGTTCGGAATAACTAGCATAATAGGACTTCAAGCCATGATAAATATAGGAGTTGTTACATCTTCAATACCAAATACTGGTATGCAGCTTCCATTTTTTAGCTATGGAGGTACGTCGCTTTTGATATTACTATGTAGTGTACGGAGTGCTCTTAAATATTTCAAGGCAGACTAAACAAATATAGAAAGGGTAAATTTAAATGAAAGCTATTATTGCCTGTGCAGGAACTGGGGGACACATTAACCCAGGTATTGCAATTGCAAATAAAATAAAAGAAGAAGAAAAAAATTCTGAAATTTTATTTATTGGTACAGATAGAGGATTAGAAAAGGATTTAGTTCCAAGAGCAGGCTATGAACTTAGAACTATAGATGCATATGGGCTAAGTCCCAAAATTAGTATAGATAATTTTAAGAAAATAATTAAAACAATTAAAGGTATGTCTCAAGCAAAAAAAATTATAAAAGATTTTAAACCAGATGTTGTAATTGGAACTCGGACGGTTATATATGTGGAGCGGTTATAACATCAGCAAATAAGCTTAAAATTCCAAGCATGCTTCATGAAAGCAATGCATTTCCAGGAAAAGCAGTAAAGATGCTTGCAAAGAAAACTGACACTATAATGGTTAGTTTCAAAGAGGCAGTTAATAGAATACCAAAGGCAAAAAGAGTAGTTATAACAGGAACTCCAACAAGAAAACTTAAAAGAAATTTGAGCTTATCTGAAAAAATAGCATTAAAAGAAAAATACAAATTAAATCCTGCAAAACCAGTTGTGTTAGTGTTTGGAGGAAGCCAAGGAGCAAAAGCTTTGAATGAGACTATAATTAGTCTAGCAAAATCAAAAGTTAATAAAGCTTATCAGATCTTGTTAGTTTCTGGAAAAAAACAATATGATTTTGTTAAAGAGGAGCTAAAAAAAGAAAGTTTAAATATAGATAGTTTAGATGGAATAAAAGTTGTCCCATACATATATGAGCTTCAAGAAGTAATTGATGCGTCAGAAATTATAATTTCAAGATCAGGAGCAATTACTGTAACAGAAATTGCAAACCTTGGAAAACCTTCTATACTTATTCCACTTCCAAATGTATCTCATAATCATCAGCAATATAATGCGGAGGTTTTAGAAAATGCAGGAGCCGCAAAAATCATTAAAAATGAAGAACTAAATGTACTTATTTTACATGAAAAAATTATGGAAATGTTAAGCAAAGATATGTTAGAAAAAATGGGCAGAGCAGCTAAAAGCGCCTCTATACAAAATGTAGAAGATAAAATTTATGAAGAAATAAAAATTTTATTAAAAAGGTAAAACATAAAAATGTGTAAAGAATTAAAAACAAAAGACGAGTATAAAAACTTAAAAAAGGTTTCACTATATTTTTTGTCTTTTTTAATCCCGTTATTTGTAATTCTACGGAATATATATTTATTTAAAGGTATATCCATTTGGCGGAAATACCTTTATTCCTATTGATGTAAGTGATCAATATTTAACTTTTTTTAACTTTTTCAAAGATATATTTTTAGGGGGAAATAGTATTTTTTATTCTCTTACTAAAGCTACACGGAGGAGAAATGTATGGATTGTTTGCATATTATTTAGCAAGCCCATATAATCTTATCTTAATATTTTTTAGTAAAGACAATATGCCTATTGCATATAATCTTATTTTAATGCTTAAAATTGCAAGTTGTGGCATTACAATGTTTTACTATTTAAATAAGAATAAAGAAATAAAGTGGACAAACCTAATTTTTTCTACATGTTATGCTTTATCTAATTATATTATGATTTATGGATTTAATGTTATGTGGCTAGATGGCGTTATTCTTCTTCCAATAATGATAGCAGGTCTTGATGATTTAGTAAAATATAAAAATGTAAAACTTTATCGGAATTACTCTTAGCATAATTTTAATCACTAATTATTACATAGGTTTTATGGTATGTATTTTTTCAGGTATCTACTTTATATATAAGATATTAGTAGAAGGAATAAAACCATTAAAACAAATACGGTGATAGAGTTAGGCTATTTATAATATTCTCTATTATAGCAGTACTAATTGCTATGGTAATACTACTTCCTGCATATATTGGAATACAAAAAGGAAGAATAAATGATAGGTTGTCAGAGGTTGGATTTGATACAAACTTTGAATTAAAAGAATTACCATCGAAATTCTTACCACGTTCATTCCAAATGAGAGATATTGGAAATACTGGACTTCCACCAGTATTTTGTGGAAGTATTATAAATATTTTAGTAATTTGTTTTTTTATTAATAAAAAAATTAAAATAAAAGAAAAAATTTTAACACTTGCTGTTTTTGTTATATTTTTTATAAGTTTTTATATGCAAAAAATTAATCTTCTTTGGACGCTTCGGAAATCTTCCAGCATTTTGGTTATATAGATATGCATTTTGTTTTATATTTATGTATATAATAATTGCAAATAGGGGATTTGAAAGTATAGAATTTCGTGCTAAATTTTGGAAAGTTTTATTTGCTTTAGTTTTTATTTTAACAATTTCTGAAATTTGCATAAATGATTCAGAAATAATGAAAAAAATCAGGATACAAATGAGTGAGATTAAGTTTGAAGATTATTCTACAAGTATTAATTTTGCAAATAATAAAAACAAAGAATTAAGAGATATAGACAATTCACTTTATAGAGTGGAAGATAGAGAAAGATTTAATTCGAATGATGGTCTGAGTTTTGGAGTAAATACTATGAGTTTTTGTGGATCCACTTATTCAAGAAATTTACATGCATTTCTATATAACTTAGGATATTCTGGTCAGCATGTGACTATTGTTTCTGACTTTGGGAATACTATTGCTTCTGATATGCTTTTTGGAGTTAAGTATATATTAAATGCAAAAACAAATGACGCATATAAAGGATACGAAGAAAAGTATTTTGATGATACTACTGCTATGCTTAAAAATCCATATAGTCTGAATTTGGGGTTTGAAGTAGAAAGTATTGATTTAGATAAAACAAGTGGAACTAATCCGTTTGAGAATTTTAATAATATAGTAGAGAAATTTAGTGGAGTAGATGAAAAAATATATACTAAGCATATAGAGAAGATTTCACAAAGTTTGACAAATTTAAGCTTAGAAGAACAAATAATCTTTAGAAAATTAAATCAAAGAAAAGAAGCTTATCTTGAATATGAATTTGAAGCTGAAAAGTCAGAAAATGCATATTTATATATCCTACGGCGGAAATTTTGAAAATGTAAATATATATGTAAATGGAAACTTATTAGAATATAAACCTACATGTAACTATAACAAAATGATACCACTTGGAAATGTGACAAAAGGAGAAAAATTAAAGGTAGTTCTTCAGCCTACATCAGATAGATTTGCGATTAGTAATATTTATTTGTATTATGAAAATATTGAAATTTTTAAAAAACATTATGATATTTTAAGTAAAAATCAAGTTAATTTAGTACAGATATCTGGGAGAAAATTTAAAGGAACATTTAAAACAGAAAATGATAAGACCTACATGGTTTTTTCTATTCCATATGATAAAGGATTTACAGCAATTGTTGATGGGAATAAAACAAATATTATAAATGTATCAGATGGATTTATGGGAATAGAAGTTTTGGGGAAACGGAGATCATGTGATTAAATTAAGTTTTATTCCTGAAGGATTCGAAGCAGGGGCAATAATTAGTATATTTGGAATTTTTATGTTTATAATTTGGAATAAAATAAGCAGAAAAAATTTACTTGACTAATAAAAGTATATGCTATAAAATAGCAAAAAGAAATGGAGGTAATCCTACGTGGCTGACAAATTAATTATTGTGGAATCACCAGCAAAAGCAAATACCATAAAGAAATTTTTAGGAGGAAATGTTAAGGTTGTTGCATCTATGGGGCATATAAGAGACCTTCCAAAATCAAAGCTTGGTGTAAATATTGAAAATGATTTTGAACCTGAATATATAAATATTAGAGGAAAAGGAGATTTGATAAAGTCTCTTAAAAAGGAAGCAGGAAAAGCAAAAAAAGTGTATCTCGCAACTGACCCTGACCGTGAAGGAGAAGCTATTGCATGGCATTTAGCACATATATTAAACTTAGATGAAAAAAGTCAAAATAGAGTTACATTTAATGAAATCACAAAAAATGCAGTTCAAGAAGCAATAAAAAATCCAAGAACTCTTGATAAAAATCTAATAGATGCACAGCAAGCAAGAAGAGTATTAGATAGAATAGTAGGATATCAAATAAGTCCACTTCTTTGGGCAAAAGTAAGGAAAGGACTATCTGCTCGGAAGAGTACAGTCTGTTGCTGTTAAATTAATTGTAGATAGGGAAGAAGAAATAGAGAAGTTTATACCCGAAGAATATTGGAATATTTATGCTAAACTTAGTAAAAATAAAAATACATTTGAAGCAAAATTTGTTGGTAAAAATCGGAAAGAAACAAGAACTAAAGAATGAAAAAGAAGTAAAAGAAATTCTAGATGTTATAGAAAAAGCAAAATTTATTGTAAAAGACATTAAAAAAAGTGAAAAGAAAAGAAGTCCAGCACCACCATTTACAACAAGTACAATGCAGCAGGAAGCTTCAAGAAAACTTCGGATTTACTTTAAAAAAGACAATGTCAGTTGCCCAAGGTCTTTATGAAGGACTAAAAATAGAAGGAAAAGGAAATATAGGACTTATTACTTACATGAGAACTGATTCTACAAGAATATCTGATGTAGCAAGAGCAGCTTCAAAAAAGCAGATAGAAGAAACCTATGGAAAGGAATATTATGAAAATAGATATTTTAAAACAAAGGCAGATTCTCAAGATGCACATGAAGCTATAAGACCGACATATGTGGAACTTGTGCCAGATAGTATAAAAAAAGACCTAACAAATGACCAATATAAATTATACAAATTAATATATAATAGGTTTTTAGCAAGTCAAATGTCAAATGCTATATTTGATACAGTAGCAGTAAGTATTGATTCTCGGAGAATATAATTTTAAAGCAAATGGACAAACTTTAAAATTTAAAGGATTTATGACACTTTATGTTGAAGGAAAAGAAGAAGAGGAAGAAAGAATACCAGAAGTTAGTATAAATGAAGAATTGAAAAAAGAAAAAATAGAACCAAAACAAAGTTTTACAGAGCCACCACCACGATATACAGAAGCAAGTTTAGTAAAAGCTCTTGAAGAAAAAGGAATAGGAAGACCAAGTACGTATTCTCCAACAATCACTACTATATTAGAAAGAAGATACATTGAAAAGGAACAAAAGCAATTAGTTCCAACAGAACTTGGTAAAGTTGTAAATACACTTTTGATAAGTAGTTTTAAGGATATTGTTAATGTTGATTTTACAGCTGAAATTGAAAAAGATTTTGATGATATTGCAGAACGGAAAAGAAGAATGGAAAAAGACAATAAGAGAATTTTATAAGCCATTTTCTATAGAACTTGAAAAAGCAAATAAGGAAATAGAACATATAAAAATAGAAGAAGAAGTAAGTGATGTTCCTTGTGATAAATGTGGAAGAATGATGGTTATTAAGTATGGAAGATATGGAAAATTCTTAGCATGCCCTCGGATATCCAGAATGTAAAAATGCAAAGCCAATAATTGAAACGGCAGGAGAAGCTTGCCCAAAATGTGGAGGAGCTCTTCAAATCAGGAAAAGCAAAAAAGGAAGAAAATTTTATATTTGCGAAAACAATAAAGAAGGTGGAAGTTGTGATTATATATCTTGGAATTTACCTTCAAAGGATAAGGAAAAAAGTGAGAATGATTCAAATAAAAAGAAAACACATAGGTCAAAAAAAGAGAAACAAGCTTAATCAATAGGCTAATATTACAAAAACATTACAATAGAATTACAGTTGTATTACATTTGGCTTAAAAGTATTGACAATTAGTTAAAAAACTATAAAATATAGATATGATATATTGATATTTGTAGAAAACGCGCAAAAAATGTAACTTACACAAAATTTTTCAAGTATGAAATGATTATAATTGTAAAATATAATAAAAAATAAGAAACGAAGGAGAAGAAAATGGCAAGCTGTTTAGGATTATATATAGAAGAAAATATCATTAAATATGCAAAACTGTCAAAGGATAAAGAAGTAATTAAAATTGATTCATTTGGAATTAAATTTTATGACAGACTAAATGAAGCAATTGAACAGGTTATAGAAGAAACCTATAGTTACAAAACACCTATAAGTATAAATGCTTCTAATGAAAATTATAATTATTTCTACATTTTTAACTTATTAAATCCAAAAGATATGCATAGTTACATTAATACAGAATTTGATTCAATATGTTTTGAAAGAGATCTTAATGCAGAAACTTTTGAAACTAGATATGTATTAGTAGATGATTTAGAAGATAAGGAGAAGGTTAAAGCAATTCATATTTCGGCTAATAGAGGCGAAATCATGAAGAGAACTGAGTTATTAAGTAAATATAGATTAACAGATATATCACCAATAGCACTTGATATATCAAATTTGCTTGAAATAAATAAAACTGAAAATGTAGAAAATATTGCAATTGTCAATATAGAGAATGTTACAACAGTAACTTCAATAATTGGTCAAAAGATTTATGATATTAATGTAATAGATAATGGAATAGGAGAAATTTTTTCAAGAATAAATAGTAAAGAAAATTCATTAGCTAAAGCATATGAAATATGTAAAAACTCAACAATATATACATCAGAAGGCAGAGAACTTCAATATGAAGAAAATGCGTATCTAGATGATATTATGCCAACACTATATAATATAGTTGGAAGAGTTAAAAAAATATTAAATGATAGTTTAAATAAAATAGACAAAATATATATCACAGGTATGGCATCTGTAATAAATAATATTGATATTTATTTCCAAGAATATTTAGAAGATGTAACATGTGAAATACTTAAGCCATACTTTATAAAGTCAATTGGAACAGAAATAAATATAAAAGATTATATAGAAGTAAACTCAGCAATAGCACTTGCCCTTCAAGGATTAGGAGAAGGATTAAAGGGAATCAACTTTAAAAAAGATACTGTTTCATCTAAACTTCCAGGATGGCTTACACTGGATGTTGGAGGAAAATCTAAAGGACTTAGTGGAGGATTTGATTTTAGTCTTAAAGGAGAACTTGCTGAAAGTGAGAGAAGCTTAATAAAGGGTTCTGTTGGAGTTATAATGTTAATTGTAATATATATAGTACTATCAACATTCCTTTTTGGACAGATGGAGTCTAAATTAGATGAAGTTGCAGTAGAAGCAAATGCTGTTGAAACACAAAAAGTTGCAATGAATAATGATAAAACAAAAGTTGATGAAAAAGCAGCAGAATATACAGAGCTTGTACAAAGTATACAAGAAAAAGCACAGATTGATACAGAAAGCAAAAGGCTAAAATACTCTGTTCCAACATTATTACAAAAAATAATGAGCTCAATACCTGCTAATGTACAATTAACATCAATTAGAAATTCAGGAAATAAAGTTACAATTACAGCACAATCAGATAGATATGAGCAACTAGGTATTTTCATTGCAAAATTAAACCAAGACGGAATACTAGTAAATGTTGTATCAGATACATCTACAAAACAAAATGAAGTTGTTACTGTTACAATAGAAGGAGAATTGCCATGAGAAAATTATTATTAACTTTTTTACTACTTATATTATTTGCAATATTTGGTGGAATGGTTGTATCAGGATACACACTTGGAGATTTAACAATAGGTTATTCAATACAAGATATTATAGCAGAAAACAATAAACTTGATACACAAATTGCAACATTAGGAACAAAAATTGATACAGAATATCAAAGTGCAAAATCAGGATTAGATTCAAGCTTTAGAAAATTGCAAACAGAAAAACAAAATTATCAAGATATAATAGCATATAGTTCACAAGATGAATTAAATGCCGCAATTCAAACAGAAGAATATAAACTTGATTATTTATGGACAAAGATAGGTTCTTTTGCAACAGGCAATAATCTAGTAATGAAGGCGGATTTGTCTCATGGTACTAGTGGAGTTAGTAATCAATATAATATCTCTTTTGTAGCAATTGGAGAATATATAGATATTTCAGAATTTGTATATGCAATAGAAAAAGAGCCAACATTAGGATTTAGAATAGAAGAATTTGCATTAGTTCCATATTCTGAAGATACTTTGCAAGCAACATTCATAATTAAAAATGTTGCAATAGATCCTGCATCTCTAAATGAATCAAGTACGGTTTCAAGTGGAACTGTTACTACAAATACAAAAAGTGATAGTGATATAGACGATACAAATGACAATACTCAAAATGAACAATAATAGAGGAGGTAAGATGCTATGGTAAAATCAATTATAAAAGAAGTTATAATCATACTATTATTATTACTTGCAGTAGTTTTAGCATTAGGTGTATTATTTTATGATTATATTCCAAATAATAAGACAGTTCCAAGTGTTCAAGCGTATAAAACATCAGACAGTGTAAGTAGAGAAATTGCAGAACAAGTTACAGAAGACGCTCCAATACTTGTAACATATAGAGTTACAGAAGAAGATTTAAAAGAACTACAAAAGACAGAAACATATAAACCAGGAAAGGCAAATCCATTTTCAACTTATGAAGATCCTGAACCAGTTAACCAAGTTGATGAAAATGGAAATCCTATAGTAAATGGAGTGCAAGGAAATGTAGGAACATCTTCTGGGAATAGTAGTACAGGAAATACATTTTACAAGAATACAGGTACTAAATAGAAAAAAGTGTTTAAGGGACACAAAAGAAAAAAGTGGTTATATTTATTATTAAATATATACATTAAAATTTTATAAGGAGGAGTTTTTTATGTTAAGACAAGAGAAAGGTATTACTTTGGTTGCACTAATTGTAACTATTATTATCTTAATAATACTTGCAGGTGTATCTATTGCAACTTTAACAGGTGATCATGGAGCTCTTACAGAAGCACAGAATGCTAAAATATTAAATTCATATAATGGTGCCTCTGATCAAGCAAATCTTGCTTTTACAACTGTAAGATCAAAAATCATGGTAGAATCAGTAAAAGATTCAAACTATGACGCAAGAAAAGCAGCTGCAATTAATGGATTTATGAAGACTATGAAGGGCGATTTACCAGAAAAAAACGGATTTACATTTTATGTAGATAAAGACAATAAAGAAACAGTAGACGGAGTTCAAGTTGCTGCACCAATAATTTATATCAAATATTCAGATGCATCATTGAAAAAAGGTATAATTGATGCTGGAGTTGATGGAGACAATGCAAAACCTGCACAACCAAGACAAAACGGTGCTGTTTATGCAACACTAACAATACGTGAACAATCAGTAAGTTATGCATTTAATACAGAACCACCAGCTGGAAATCCAGAATTCAAACATGATGTAGCTGAAATAGTAGATCCAGTTGCACCATAGTTAAAAATATAAAAACAAATAATATAATAGCCATATGCGTGACAGAAATTTTGCGTGTATGGCTAATATACTAAAAATAGTAATAAAAAGGAAATAAAATGGATACATTTTTCTATATACTAATATTTGTAATTGGAACTTTATTTGGAAGTTTCTTTACACTTGCAATTTATAGAATACCAAACAAAGAAGATATATTATATAAACATTCATATTGTCCTAATTGTAATAATAAATTAGGATTTTTAGAGTTAATACCTATTATTAGTTATATAGGATTAAAAGGAAAATGTGCTCATTGTGGACAAAAGATAAGAATAAGATACTTAGTTTTAGAAGTATTATCAGGATTAGTATTTTTATGCTTTGCAATTTCACTTAATTTAAATTTAAACAATTTAGAAATATCAAAAATAATTACTTTCTTCTTTTATTCACTTTATTTTGTTACTCTTTTTATTATTGCAGGAATCGATAAAGAAAAAAATCTTATTGAGAAATCACTACTTCTATTCGGTGTGATTTTCGCAATTTGTTTTATGATATATGTATGTATATCTCAAAAAATTGTTATATATACATATATTATACTTATGTTTATGATAGTGTTATTACTTACAATTGATAGCCTTATGCTAAAGAAAAAACTTACTGAAAACTACACAATAGATATTTTGATTTTAAGTATGATAATGGTTGCATTTGGCGGAAGAGAAGTTTTCTATTACACAGTTTTTTTAACTTTAATTCTAATTGGAATTAGATTATGTATTGCAAAAGTAAGGACAAATAAAGAGCAAATGCAAGATAAAGAGATACAACTACCGATTGGATTTTATATGACAATTTGTAATATTTGCTTAATCATCATTTCAAATATGATACTTTTAATTTAAAGGAGAATAGCTTAGGATGAAAAAAAATAATGAAAGAGGATTTACAACAGTAGATATAAGTATTGCGATGATAGTAGTTGCAATGTTTGTTACAATCATGGGTTCAGTATTTTACAATGTATATTTATCTTCAACAGAAGCAAAAAGAACAGCTACAGCTTTAAATTATGGTGTAGATATATTTGAACAAATAAGTAATGATACATTTACTTTTCAAGCACTTACTCCAAAGGAAGTATTGATTTCGTTATCAGAAGAATTAGGGATAGAAGAAATTAAAGAAACAGAAAATGGTGATGAAAAAATTGGGACAGGAAGAATTGGAACAAAAGGGGCATATAATATAAAACTTTCAATGACAGAACCTGTTACAGTTGAAGGAATAAAACCTATAAAGAAATTTAAATTAATAATAACATATAATGTTGCAGCAAAAAAGGAGCCTGAAACAATAGAACTTGAAAGAATAAAAACTATTACTAATAAATTAAAGACAGATGAGGAGGGCATATGATAAACAATAGAGGGATAACAATGATTTCACTAATTATATATATAATAGTAATAACTTTTATACTTTCAGGTCTTACAGCAATCACTACCTCATTTTATAAAAATGTAAATGAAGTTGATCAGGGTTCAGAAAGTGCAGTTTCTTTTTCAAAGTTTAATATGTATTTTTTAAATGATATAAAAGAAGAAAAAGCAAAAATTGAAGATGTTACATCTAATGGGAAAAGTATAACGCTTTCTTTTACAAGAGGAAATAGTAAACAGACTGTAACTTATAAACTTTTATCGGGTAGCATTTATAGAGACAAAGTTAAAATTTGTGATAAGGTAAAAGATTTAAATATAGATGCAGTTCCAGGTGGAACAAGTATCACAATTGATATTAATATTAGTGATTATGAAAAGACTACAACATATAAGGTAGAACCTAAGATAATAATTGAAAGCACAGAAAGTGGGCTTTAAAATACAAAGGAGGAAAATAAAAAACTATGGATGTTAAAAGAAGACAACCAATAGGAATAGAATTAGTTAAGAGGGGCGTTGTAACCCAAGATGATATTAGAGTTGCACTTGATTATCAAAAGGAACACCCAGATGAGAAGTTGGGAGATATTATTCATAAACTAGCCTTATGTGATGAAAAAATATTATTATATGCAATTGGTGATATTTTAGGCGAAAAGACAATATTTCTACAACCTCATGATATAAAAGTAAAAATAGATGAATATATAGCACCTGACGTTTTAAGGAGAAATAAAGCAGTATTATTTGATGTAGAAAATGGAAAAGCAAAGGTATGTTTTTCTGACACTGTAAATACCAGAGCAGTAGATCAAATAAGACTTCTCTTGCTAAATAGAGGAATATTACTTGAAAAGTATATTACATTTTCAAGTAATATTGAAGCAGTATTAGATACTATGCAAGGAAGAGCAACTGATAATATAGGAAGTCCATCATCAGGAGGAAGTGATACTACATCACTTGTTGATAGCATAATAAGAACAGGTATGGAAAAACGTGCAAGTGACATACACTTTGAGCCACTTGAAAATAAATTAAGAATACGTTATAGAATAGATGGTGAGCTATTTGAAGTTGCAGAAATTTCAAAGGATAAACAAGCCCAAGTTATAGGAAGATTAAAAGCTATTTCAAATATGCATCAAGAAAAGCAAGAATCGCAGGATCGGAAGAATAACAGTATACCCAGATTATAATATTCGTGTATCTTCTCAAAAAAATATTTTTGGAGAGAAATTTGTTCTAAGGCTACTAAAGAAAAATTCTAATGTTAAAGAAATTTTTGAATTAGGTTTTCCAAAAGATGAAAAATTAGTTAGAGATAGTTTTGATAAGAGAAATTCTATAACAATTATGGCAGCTCCAACAGGAGAAGGTAAAACAACAACACTATATAGTATAGTGCAATATTTAAATAAACCTGAAATTAATATAACTACAATTGAAGATCCAGTAGAAATAAGAATACCAGGTTTAAACCAAATAGAAGTAGATGCAAAGACTTCTTTTATAGATTCACTAAGAACTGTTTTAAGACAAGACCCTGATATAATTTTAGTTGGAGAAATAAGAGATAAAGAAACAGCAGAAATTGCAATGCAAGCAGGACAAACTGGACACTATGTACTTTCTACAATTCATACAATAGATGCAATTGAAGTCATTACAAGACTTAGAAAAATGGGAGTCTCAAATTATGATATAGCAAGTACACTTGCAACAACAGTTTCACAAAGACTAGTAAGAAAATTATGCCCTGATTGTAAAAGAGAAAGAGATTTTACAGAGAAAGAATTAGAACTTATTCATCTTGTAGAAGAAAGAGATAACGTCAAATTTAATTTAGAAGGCAAAAAAACATATGATGCCGTTGGGTGCAAAAAATGTAATAATGTTGGATTTTTTGAGAGAATTGGTTTATTTGAAATATTAATTCTTGATGATAAAATAAGAGACTTAATTACAGCAGATGCATCTTCATTACAAATAAAAGAGCAAGCAATGCAAGGAAGTTATAGGCCATTAATTGTAGATGGAGTTAGCAAAGTGTTAAGTGGAGAGACTAATTTAAATGAATTAAATAGAAAACTACGTATATATTAATTAGAAATAATGGAGGAAAGAATATGGTTCAAATAGAAAGAATTTTGGATGAAGCAATAAAAAAAGATGCGTCAGATGTACATCTAATATGTGGATTAAAACCAAAATTAAGAATAGTAAGGCAACTATTAGACATTCCAGATACTGAGGTTTTAACAGAAGAAGATATGACTGAAATTTATGATTATTTCATAAGAGGGAATGTTGAATTAGATAAAGTATTTGATGAAACAAGAAAAATAGATATGTCATATGAATATAAAGAGTTAAGACTGAGAGTAAATATCTCTTTAGTTGATGATGTACCAATTTTTACTTTAAGAGTTGTAAAAAATAAACTTCCACCATATGAATTACTTGGAATACCAGAAGTTGTAAGAAGTAAAATTGATCAACCACAAGGCTTAATCTTAGTTACAGGTAAGACTAATTCAGGTAAGACTACAACTTTAAATGCCTTAATAAATGAAATAAATGAACATTCAAATAAAAAGATTTTAACATTAGAAAATCCAGTTGAATATAGACATCAATCAAAACAGTCTATTATAATACAAAAGGAAATAGGACCTCGGAAAAGATGCACTTTCATTTAGTGATGGTGTAAAAAACTCCTTAAGAGAAGACTGTGATATTGTAGTAATAGGAGAGATTAGAGATAAAGAGACAATGGAAGCTGCAATAGAGACAGCGGAGTCTGGACACTTAGTAATTGGTACACTTCATACAAAATCTTGTGCAGAAACATTAGATAGAATGATTGATTTTTATGAAGTAAGAGAGCAAGCAAGTATAAAATACATGATTTCTTCACTTCTTAAACTTGTTTTATCACAAAGATTGATTAAAGGTATCGATGGAAGATTAATTCTTGTACCAGAAGTAATGATAGTTGACAATGTTATTTCTGGATTAATAAGAAAAGAGAAACTTGGAACTTCTGAAGTTGAGGATGCTATTCAAAGTGGTACAGATAAAGGAAATATAAGTCTAATAAACTCACTTGCAAAATTATTTGTAGATGAAAGGATAACATTAGACCAAGCAAAGGCTCAAATGGAAGATAAGAATGTTGAAATCTTAAATAGAACAATAATGCAAATGAAGATAAAAAAGGATAGAATGTAAGGTAAAGGAGGGATAAGATATGCCAATATATAAGTATAAAGCTATAACCGAGAATGGTATGATAGTTACAAATACAATAGAAGAAAGTAGCAAATATTTGGCAATAACAAAATTAAAGAGAAATGGACTAACACCAATTAATGTAGATAAGTCACTTCAAAGAAGAAAGTCAACTAGAACAGTAAGAAAAAATACTCAAAATATAAATGATGTTTTGAAGAATGTTGATACAACTAACCTTCTATCAAGTAGGCAAAACACAAAAACTTCATATTTTGATAAATTCTATCATAGTATAACGAAATCTGAAAGGATAACTTCAAGAGATATTATAGTATTTACCCAAAACTTTTATCTTTTGAAGAAAGCTAATTTCAATAATATTCATGCACTAAATACTTTAATAGATAGTACAGAAAATGTTAGCTTTAGAGGAATTCTAGAAGATATTTTGGCTGGTGTTGAAGCCGGTGAAAATATGTATTCTACAATGGAATACTATGAAGATGTATTTCCTTATCTTTATATAAATATGATAAAGGTAGGAGAGATGTCAGGAAACTTGACAAATGCACTAGAGCAAGCATTAAGTTTCTTAGAGGAAACAGATTCGATTAATAGAACTTTAAGAAGCATATTAGTACCAAATATTGCACAATTTATTTTGCTTATCCTTATGCTATTTATTGGTACAATTGTTGCAATTCCTACAATTCAAGACTTATATACAAGTATGGGATCTGAAGAAACACTTCCTGCAATTAGTATATGGTTTTCAAATGTTATTAATTGGATTGCAACATTCTGGTACGTTCCAACATTCATTATTGGAGTAATAGTCGGAACTGCAATTTGGTATTGCAATACACCAAAGGGTAAATATAATTTCCACTATTTTAAATATACTATGCCAGTATTTGGTGGGCTAATTTTCGCAATTGATTTTTCAAGAGTTATGAGAGCTATGCTTCTTAATTTAAATAATGGTATGAGAATTCAAGAGGCTTTAGATATAAGTAAAAATGTTTCTAAAAACTATGTTATGCTTTCTATAATGGAATCTTCAATAAATAATATTTTAATAGGTGAAAGTTGGATAGAACCATTTGAAAGGTCGAAACTTGCTAAACCTATGGTTACAGAGATGCTCAAAATAGGTATGAGTACAGACTTGTCACAGATGATGGAAAAACTACTAGAATATATGGATATTGATATTAAAAACTTGCTTAATAAAGCTGTTAAAGCTTTACCTCAGATTGTATATGGCATTGTAGGTGTTGTATTGATATTCTTCGTATTAGTTGTATTAGTGCCATGTATACAAGTTTACATGGGAACATGGCTACTATCAGCATATACCTAAAAATAAAAAAACTAAATCACAGCCTCTTCTTGCTTAAAATCTGCGCAAGGAGAGGCTGTGATTTAATATTCTATTTTAAAAATTTTTTTATTTCTTCATTTAATAATTCCTTTGTTTTTTCAGTTGCCTCTGTTAAAGGGAGTCTAGGAACTCCAAAATTGTATCCTATGATATTTAACGCAGCTTTAACTGGAATAGGGTTAACTTCACTAAATAATGCTGAAATTAAAGGTATGCTTTCTATTTGGAGCATTCTTGCTTCGCTAGTTTTTCCGCTCTAAAAAACTATGAACCATTTGAGAAGTTTTTTTAGGTGCAACATTTGATAAAACTGAAATAACACCGAATTCCACCAAGTGAAAGTACAGGTAAAATTTGATCATCATTTCCACTATAAATAGGTAAGTTATCTCCGCAGAGATTTGCAATTTCTGCAACCTGAGAAATATCTCCGGCTTGCTTCTTTTATTCCGAACAATATTTGGAATTCTAGAAAGTTCTAAAGCAGTTTTGGGTTCAATATTTACACCTGTTCTTGATTTTACACTGTAAACAATGATTGGAAGAGATACAGAATTTGCAATAGCTTCATAGTGCTTTATAAGTCCTAATTGAGTGCATTTGTTATAGTATGGAGTAACAACTAAAAGTCCATCTGCGCCGGATGCTCTCTGCATATTTTGACATTTCTACAGCAGAATAAGTATTGTTTCCACCAGTTCCTGCAATGATTGGAACTCTTCTGTTAGCCACATCTACTGCAAACTTAATTGTTTCTTTTTTTTCTTTTTCTGTCATTGTAGAGCTTTCCCCAGTTGTACCACATACTATAATTGCGTCAATTCCTTCCTTGATTTGATTTTCAATAAGCTTTCTAAACTCATCAAAATTAACACCATTTTCAGAAAAGGGTGTTGAAATAGCTGTTCCACAGCCAACAAATATAGGAGTCTTCATAATTTGACCTCCATGTTTGAAAATACTTTTCAAACAAAATTTTTTTTAAAGGCTATATAATTATATAAATCCTTAACACTTTTATTATATGTAAAAGACTTAATATTTGCAAGTAAAAAATCAAAAAAAAGTATACAAAAGTTATTTTAAGTGGTATACTATATAAGATAAATTAAAAAATAAGAAAGGAAATAAAAAATTATGGACAAAAATTTGAGAAAAACAAAAATTGTATGTACAATTGGACCTGCCAGTGAAAATAGAATGGTAGAATTAATGAATGCAGGTATGGATGTAGTAAGAATAAACTTCTCACACGGAAGCTATCCAGAGCAAAAAGATAAAATTGAAAAATTTTTTGAAGCAAGAAGTCAGGTTAAGAAACCTGTTGCAGTACTTTTGGATATGCAAGGACCTGAAGTAAGAACAGGAAAGCTTAAAGAAGCACCTGTAGAATTAATGGCAGGAGATATATTTACTCTTGTAAATGAAGATATAGAAGGAGATAAACAAAAAGTATCTGTAAGTTATAAAAAGTTATATGAAGATGTAAATATTGGAACTAAAATATTAGTAGATGATGGACTAATTGAACTAGAAGTAACTGAAATAAAAGGAAAGGATATAGTTTGCCAAGTTGTAAATGGAGGAAAACTTGGAAATAGAAAAAGTGTAAATATTCCAGGAATACATCTACAGTTGCCAGCATTAAAAGAAAAAGATATTCAGGATTTAGTAGATGGTGCAAAAGTCCGGATTTGATTATGTTGCAGCATCATTTGTAAGAAATAAAGAAGACGTTTTAGCTGTAAGAAAAGTATTAGATGAAAATGGTGGAGAAGATATAAAAATTATTTGTAAAGTAGAAAATCAAGAAGGATTAGATAACATAGAAGAAATAATAGACAATTCAGCTGGAATAATGATTGGTAGAGGAGATCTTGGAGTAGAAATACCTTGCCAAAATGTACCTATAGCTCAAAAAGAAATAATAAAATTATGCAACAGAAAAGGGAAAATAGTTATTACAGCAACTCAAATGCTTGAATCTATGACACATAATCCAAGACCAACAAGAGCAGAAGTAAGTGACGTTGCAAATGCGATATATGATAGAACTGGTGCAATAATGCTTTCTGGCGAATGTGCTATGGGCGAATATCCTGTAGAATGTGTTAAGACAATGGTTGATATTTCTGAAACAATTGAAAATGAGATTAAATATTGGGAAAGATTTAACAATAAATATCAACAAGTTGAGACAGAAGATCTAGAATATAATATAAATTATGCAGTATGCAGAATGGCTAAAAAAGTTAATGCTAAATGTGTTGTTGCTTATACAAATACAGGAGATACTGCAAGATATTTATCAGGACTTGGAATAAAGTGCCCAGTATTTGCAGTTACATCAAATGAAAAGACTTATAATCAATTAGCTTTAGTATGGAATGTTTTCCCTATATTGTTACCAGAACAAAAAACAATTGATGATTTACTAGAAGTGGGATTAGAGAAATTAGAAGAAACAGGACATATAGGAAAAGGTGATAAGGTAATAATCGCTGGTGGTTCACATATACTTCCAAGTAGAAAAAATAGCAAAACAATTGGTGGCATATTAGAAATTTAGTCTGATATGATTTGAAGAATTTGGATTTTGTGATCACTACTCTGAGAAATTTACTAAATAAAAAAACAAATGTTGACAAATGTTAAAAAATTTAGTATAATATTTAAGCATAATTTAAGAGATAAACAAAAATATAGATGAGTCGTAATAAAAAGGAGGTAATTTAACATGGCACAACCAAAAAGAAGATGGTCAAAAGCAAGAACTGGACTCAGAAGATCTACATGGAAAGTAGAAAAACCAAGTATTGCGGCTTGCCCACATTGTCACGAGCCTGTATTACCACACAGAGCTTGCAAAAACTGTGGATACTATGATGGAAAACAAGTCATAGCAGTAAATGAAGAAAATGCATAGAATACTTATGTAATAAAAGAGGCATACCTTTGAGGTATGTCTCTTTTTGTAACTAAATATAAATTGTATACATAATATGTATTATATCATAGAATTTTTATGATATAAAAACAAAAGGGAGGAATAAAAATGTGTAATTGTAGACGTAGAAAATGTGTAGCTTTAAATAATCCATGTCATCAAGATGCTAGTGAATATGAGACAATGTGCAATAATTTACAAGAACAATCAGAAGGCTATAATAAGCATTGTGGTTGTGGCTTTGATGAAGAAATAGATGATGTATTTCCACAAAATCCAATGTATGCTCAAAGCTATGTACCAGTTCAAGTAATGGAAAACACTTATATGCCATGCTCAGGCTTGCATAAAGGAACAATTTTCCCAGAACTTGTGTCTGAGTATTGCCCACGGTCAATCTATGGCTGAAATCCAATACATTATGGACACAAATACTATAAAGGAGGGCTGCAACAGATGAATCAAGATACAGAATATAACATCGTTTTAGATGAAGTAGAAAGTAGAGTTTCTTCTTGTCCTTGCCAAGATGGTGATAGTACACGTGAAGAATTAATGCACCAAATTAAATGCTATAACTTTGCAGTAATTGAGCTTGGGTTATATTTGGATACTCATCCAGATGATGAAAGAGCTCTTTGTTTGCATAATAGTTATACTAAAACTTTAAAAGAGTTAAAAGATAAGTATCAAAAAGTGTATGGACCACTTTCAATATATTATCCTTGTAATAAATGGCGTTGGCTTGAAGAACCATGGCCATGGGAAGGAGGTAATAACTAATGTGGACTTATGATAAGGTATTAGAATATCCTATAAATATAAAAGAAACAAATACTGAACTTGCAAAAAATATTATATCTCAATATGGACGGACCAGATGGAGAACTTGCTGCATCACTTAGATATTTGTCTCAAAAATTCGGAATGCCAGACCAAAAGGCAAAAGCTATATTAAATGATATTGGAACAGAAGAATTAGCTCACTTAGAAATGGTTGGAACAATAGTACATCAATTAACAAGAAATGCTACTATTGAAGAAGTAGAAAGAGGAGGCTTAGCTCCTTACTATACAGATCATGGTCTTGGAGTATATCCACAAGCTGCAGCAGGTATGCCTTTTACAGCATCATATATTGCAGTAAAGGGAGATCCAATAGCAGATTTACAAGAAGACTTAGCGGCAGAACAAAAAGCAAGAGCAACTTATGAAAAATTGATAGACTTATGTAGAGACTATCCTGATGTAGTAGATCCACTTAAATTCTTAAGAGAAAGAGAAATAGTTCACTTCCAAAGATTTGGTGAAGCACTTCGTGGAGTACAAGATAAACTTGCCCAAAAGAAATTCTATATGGATAGTAATAATCCTATATTTGTAAACAATAATATGATACAGAATACAAATCAAATGCAAAATAGTAAAAACATGAATAACTCATGTGGTTGTGGAAGATAAAAATAAATAGGGTGTAAATTAACTCTTCCCCTTAAAGTAGACACTAATAAAAAAAGAGGTGTATACTTTAAGGGGGCATTTTTATGGGTAAAAAAAGAAAAACCTACTCACAAGAATTTAAACTTATGGTAGTAGAAGACTGCTTATTTGGGAAATCTGGAGGAATTACTAAAATAGCAAAAAATATGATATTCCCAAAGATTACATGGTTACACGATGGACTAGAATATATAAGAAAGTTGGTACAGAAGGATTAGGAGAAAAGCGAGGTAAGACAAGAACCTCTAAAAGTAGACCTAGAAAGAATTAGAATGTTTGTAGCAGAAAGAGGCTTAGAACTGTCAAAAAAGAAAACAAAAGTTGTAAATATAAAAAAGAACGGAAAGGAATAAAAAGTCAATTAAGCTAAATGAAGAATTCATTGATCATACTGAACAGCTATGATATACTTAATAATATAAAAATTTAGAGAAGAAAGGGATAAATAATACAATCATTTATATTTTGTTTGATTGGATTATTTATGTTGTATATACATATGAAAAATAAAAAAATTTTAAAAACTATTGTAATTATACTTTTATTATTTATAATTATATTTGGTATATATATAATTAGAAATTATATAATTCTTAAAAAAATTTCAAAGCTATCAGAACAAACAAACACTTACTCATTTGTTTCAAAATATCATCAAGAATTTGAAGATGACACTAATAGTGATACTACATTTGAATGTTATTATAAAGATGGAATAAGCAAGATAATAATAAAAGATGATGGCGGGAACGATTATTGTATAGAGTGGTATAATAAAAATACAGATGAATACATTAATGTGTTTCCAAAAGACATGATATATGGAACTCAATTTGATGGCGAGCCTAATCTTAAATTAGGAAATGTAACTTGTCCATTTTTAGATTTATTAGATTTCAATTATTTATATGTATTATGCCCAATTCGTTCTAACAATATTAATGGTGAAAAGTGTTATCTTATATCTAGCGGAAGTACGAATATATATATTAATAAAGAAAATGGAAATATAATAAGATATGAAGGTGAAGGAAGAATAACAGATTATACTAATATTAGAACTGTAGTAACTGACGAAGAAATAAGCAAGCCAGATATAACTGGTTATAAAAATAAAGAGGGTGTCCACAATTGAACCCTCTTATTTTCAAATATTAAAACTCACAATTCTTTGGTGTACGAGGATAAGGTATTACATCACGAATATTTTGCATTCCAGTTAAATACATCATCATTCTTTCAAAGCCAAGACCAAATCCAGAATGCTCAGCACTTCCAAATTTTCTTAAGTCCAAATACCACCAGTAATCTTTTTCATCAAGGTTTAATTCTTTCATTCTTGCTTTAAGCTTATTTATATCTTCTTCCCTCTGACTTCCACCTATAAGCTCACCAATTCCAGGAACAAGAAGGTCAAAAGCTGCAACAGTTTTATTATCAGGATTTTGTTTCATATAAAAGGCTTTAATTTCCTTTGGATAATCAGTAACAGCTACTGGCTTTTTAAATATATTTTCACTTAAATATCTTTCATGTTCTGTTTGAATATCTACTCCCCAAGAAACTTTATATTCAAATTCTTCATTATGTTTTTCAAGTTCTTTTATTGCATCAGTATAACTAATTCTACCAAAAGGTTCATTAACTGTTATTCTTAGTTTTTCTAATAAACCGGGAGCTATAAATTTATCAAAAAACTCCATTTCCTCAGGAGCATTTTCTAAAACATAAGATATTATATATTTAATCATATCTTCTGCTAAATCCATATCATCTACTAAGTCAGCAAATGAGATTTCAGGCTCTATCATCCAAAACTCAGCAGCATGTTTAACAGTATTAGAATTTTCAGCTCTAAAAGTTGGACCAAATGTATAAACATTTCTAAAAGCGAGTGCATAAGTTTCAGCTTCTAGTTGTCCACTAACAGTTAAATGAGAATTTTTTCCAAAGAAATCTTTTGAAAAATCGATATTCCCATCTTTATCTTGAGGTACATCAGAAAAATCAAAAGAAGAAACTTGAAACATTTCTCCTGCTCCTTCACAATCACTTCCTGTTATAATAGGAGCATGCACATATACAAATCCTCTTTCTTGGAAGAATTTATGAATTGCATATGAAAGAAGACTACGAACCCTAAATACTGCATTAAATGTATTTGTTCTCGGACGTAAATGCGCAACTGTTCTTAAAAATTCAAAAGATGTATTTTTCTTTTGAATAGGATAAGAAGTATCTGATATATTACAAACTTTAATAGTTTTAGCATGTATTTCAAAAGGCTGTTTAGCATTTTCTGTTTTAACTAAAGTTCCATCTACAGCAATAGAAGAACTGATTGTAAGCTTTGTAATTTCTTCAAAATTATTTAAGTTTGTATCAAATACTATTTGCAAATTTTTAAAAAAAGATCCATCATTTAATTCAATAAATCCAAAAGTTTTAGAAGAACGAAGAGTTCTAACCCATCCTGCAACTGTAATATCTTTTCCTATATGCTCTTCAGTATTTCTATATAAGTTTTTTACTAAAACACAATCCATATTTAATCACAATCCTTTTCGATAATATATGAAAATTATATAATATTATTTGTGATTTATCAATATTTAGCTTAAAAATTACAAAACTTTACAAAAAATGCTAAAAATAGTATAATCTATATTAAGAGTGAGGAAAACCAATGTCAAAAAAATATTTAGAGAAAAATGTACTAGATGCAGCACTAGAAAGATTAGAAATAATATTTGAGAATTTCGATAATATCTATTTTAGTGTAAGTGGTGGAAAAGATAGTTCAGTTATGGTACAGCTTGCAAACCAAGTTGCAAAAAAAATGAATAAAAAATTTGATGTATTATTCATTGACTTAGAGGCTCAGTACCGTTATACAATCGAGCATATAGAAGAGTTAAAGGATTTGTCACAAATTAGAGATTTTTATCATATAGCACTTCCAATTGCACTTAGAAATGCAGTATCGGTGCTTCAGCCTAAATGGATTTGCTGGGAAGAAGAGAGTAAGCATCTATGGGTTAGAAATATGCCAGAAGATAGCATAAATATTAAAAACTGTCCATTTCCATGGTTTAGAAAAGGCCAAGAATTTGAAGAATTCATAATTCAGTTTGCAAATTGGTATCAGAAAAAATATCAAGTAAAGGTTGCATGTGGAGTAGGTATAAGAACAGATGAAAGCTTAAATAGGTTTAGAACAATCGCTTATCAAGATAGAAAAATAACTTTTAAAGAATATCACTGGACTACTAAAATAAAAGTACATGAAAAGCCTATTGAAGCATATAATTTTTATCCTATATATGATTGGACAGCAGAAGATATTTGGGGAGCAGTAAGTAAATTAAATTTAAAGTTTAATTATATATATGAGCTTATGTATAAAAATGGGGTAAGCATATATGAACAAAGGCTCTGTCAGCCATATGGAGATGACCAAAGAAATGGATTAAACCAATTTAAAGCATTAGAGTATGATACATGGGCAAAAGTATTAAATAGAGTTAATCGGAGTTAATTTTGGAAATATATATTGTAAAACGACAGCACTTGGAAACATTAAATCTTGCAAGCCAGAATTTATGCCATGGCAAAGATATACAGTGTTTTTACTTGAAAGCATAGGAATATATAATAGAGATTTGATGATGCATTATTATAGAAAAATTAAAAAGTTTATGATTTGGTACAGAAATAAATATGGAACAGAATTAGAAGATATTCCAGACGTAGCAGAGTGCAAATTAGAAAGTCAAAAAAAAGCAATTTCATGGAGAAGAATTGCAAGGGCAATAGAAAAAAATGATTTTTATTTAAGAAGATTATCATTTGCCCAAACTAAAAATGATGATAAAGAATTAATGAGACTTATACATAAATGGGACAACCTCTTAAGCAATCAAACTCAAACAGATGATGTACTTCTAAGGAAAGTAATTAATGAAAAATTTAAATAAAGGAGAAATAATTATGGTTATTAAAATAACAAATAGTGATGAAAGTTTTTATAAATATATGGGAAAATTTTTTGGCTCTAGATTAGTCCAAAATCAGACAAATGATAGAATTTATGATGATGATAATAAAGAATGGTATATATATCTAGAAGCTGATACAGCAAAAGCATTTGTGTCTGTAAATAAAAATATAATAAAAAATGTGTATACTACTAAAGAAAAATATCTAGAAGAAATATTAAATAGAATAACAGAAGAAAATAATATTACATATAGTGTAGTCAGTAATTGCTATTTAGATACTTATGAAAAATGTGGATTTAAGGTCTGGAAACAAGGAACTTATAAAAATTTTGTAACAATATGCATGATTAAGGAAGAAGCAAAGGTATAAATTTATATGTTGAAGGGACTATATTAAAATATGAGTGAGATAGAATTTCCAGTACTAAATGTAAAAATGGTAGATATTGATAAAGTGGTTGCAAATGATTATAACCCCAATAAAGTAGCACCACCAGAAATGTGGTTATTAAAGCATTCAATTGAAGAAGACGGATATACACAGCCGATAGTAACTTATTATGATAAAGAAAGGGACATATATATTGTTGTAGATGGGTTTCACAGATATAGATGTGCAAAAGAATATTTTAACTTAAAACAAATTCCGATAGTAACTATTGATAAAGACTTAGAAAACCGTATGGCAAGTACAATAAGACATAATAGAGCAAGGGGAACACATCAAATTATTGATATGTCGCATATTGTATTAACATTAACCCAGAATCGGTTGGAGCGAAGAAGAAATTTCAAAACATTTAGGAATGGAATTAGACGAGATTATTAGATTAAAACAAATTACAGGTTTAAAAGAAGTATTTGCAAATCATGAATTTAGTAAATCGTGGGAAGAATTTGAAGATAACATTAAAAAACAGATTTTTAATTAGGTAAACCGTATTGCAATTTTATGTAAAATGATGTATAATCGAAAAGAAACAGGGGCGAGTACCCAAGGCATTTGAATAAAAAAGACAGGAGGACATGGATATGGTAACTTATGATGCACTTAAAAGTCTTACAGAGCAGGATATTGCGATGTTCGGTGAGATTCGGCCTATTTTAAATGAGGCTGAGGAGACTGAGAGGCTGATTAACGACACATGGCTTTTCAGGGCAGGAGAGAAGGAAGTCATGGTATGGAAAGATGACGAAGAGGGTGTAAGAGAATTCGTAAGCTATGACGGAAACTGGCGAAGAGATGTGTCCGGGTGGGGATGTAACATTGTTAAATGTGATGCAGCTACAATTTTTGAATATTTTAAGGCGGAATTTTTATTCAAAAATTATTGTGCCTGCGTTGTAGATGATGATGAAATGGCGAAAAAAGCCGGAATTTGCAAGCATCTCAGAAAGTTTGTAGAACGAACTCGGGAAAAGCATGGTGGCGTATCCGAATAACTAACCCGACCAAACCCTGTAAAACGAAAAACCAGTTCATCCAAACTTTTGGATGAACTGGTTTTTTTGGCATTTACCTTCTTTTTTCCTTGCTTTTTAACCCACTTTGATATATAATATATAATACTTTTAAATATAGGGAGGCTTAAGTTTGAAAAAGCCATAAAGCATCTTGCGAAGTGGCTCTTCGGACAAATAATCCGAAGCGTCAGCAAGTACGCCTCTGGTTATTTGCCTTGATTGCCTAGCAATATGACGGCTTCTTTTCCAAACTTAATTTGTGCTTTAGAAAGGAATGATAAATAATTATGAGCGAAAATGAAAATATGGAAATTGAACAAGACATAAATCACTTAATGCAAATTAGAAGAGAAAAACTTGAGGAACTTTCAAATAACGGAAAAAACCCATTTGAAATAACAAAGTTTAATAGAACTCATACAAGTAAAGATGTAAGAGATAATTATAACGAATTAGAAGGAAAAGATGTAACTATTGCTGGACGTATAATGTCAAAAAGAATTATGGGAAAAGCATCTTTTTGTGCTATTCAAGATAGTACAGGAAAAATACAAAGCTATGTTAGCATAAATGACTTAGGAGAAGAAAGCTATAAAGAATTTAAAACATATGATGTCGGAGACATTATTGGAATTACAGGTTTTGTATTCAAAACAAAAACAGAAGAAATCTCAGTACATGCAAAAGAGATAACTTTACTTTCAAAATCTCTAAGACCACTCCCTGAAAAATTTCATGGTTTAAAAGACATGGACTTAAGATATAGACAAAGATATATAGATTTAATTGTAAACCCAGAAGTAAAAGATACATTTATAAAGAGAAGCTCTATTATAAGTGAAATAAGAAAGATATTAGATGAAAAAGGATACTTAGAAGTAGAAACACCAGTACTTAATACAATATCTGGTGGAGCTACAGCAAGACCATTTATAACACATCATAATACACTAGATATCGATATGTATTTAAGAATTGCAACAGAACTTAACTTAAAAAGATTAATAGTTGGTGGATATGATAAAGTTTATGAGATTGGTAGAATATTTAGAAATGAAGGAATGGACATAAGGCATAACCCTGAATTTACTTCAATAGAGCTATATTCAGCATTTGAAGATTATGAAGGTATGATGGAATTAGCAGAAGAAATCTTTAAAAAATGTGCTGAAAAAGTTTGTAGTAGTACAAAACTTACCTATCAAGGAACTGAAATAGACTTAGGTGGAAAATGGAAAAAGATAACTATGATAGATAGCATAAAGGAAGCTTCAGGTGTTGACTTTAACAAAATTGAAACAGACGAAGAAGCTGTAAAAATTGCAAAAGAAAAGAATGTAGAAATTCCAAAGGGAAAAGAAACAAGAGGTCATATTATAAGTCTATTCTTTGACGAATTTGTAGAAAAAACATTGGTACAGCCAACATTTATATATGATTATCCAGTAGAGGTATCTCCACTTGCTAAGAAGAAAAAAGAAGACCCAAGACTTACAGAGAGATTTGAAATATTTATAGATGGAAGAGAATATGGTAACGCATTCTCAGAATTAAATGACCCAATTGACCAATATGAAAGATTTAAAGAAGAAATTAGAGCACGTGAAAATGGAGATGACGAGGCAGGAATGATGGACGAGGACTATGTATCGGCACTAGAAATAGGACTTCCTCCAACAGGTGGAATGGGTATTGGAATAGATAGACTTGTAATGCTTCTAACAGATTCAGCTTCAATAAGAGACGTATTACTTTTCCCAACAATGAAGCCTTTAGGAAGCGGGAATGAAAATAAATCAAAGAAACTAGAGAATACAGGAAAAGAAGATAGTAATAAATATCAGACACAAATATCAAGAGAAGATGCAATAAATTTATTAAAAAAATATAACAAAGAAGAATTTCATATAAGACATGGGATTACAGTTGAGCAGATTATGAGATATTTTGCAAGAAAGTATAATGAAAATGAAGATTTTTGGGGACTAGCAGGTTTACTTCATGATATAGATTATGAAATGTATCCAGAAGAGCATTGCGAGAAAGCTCCTGAAATTCTAAAAGAAATTAACGCTAGTAAAGAGTTAATACATGCTATTTGTAGTCATGGATATGGAATTTGTTCTGATGTAGAGCCAGAACATAAAATGGAAAAAATATTATTTGGTGTAGACGAATTATCAGGACTAATTTGGGCAGCAGCAAAAATGAGACCTTCTAAGAGTACAAAAGACATGGAAGTTTCAAGTTTGAAAAAGAAATATAAAGATAAAAAATTTGCGGCAGGTTGCTCAAGAGAAATAATTGCAAATGGAGCTGAATACTTAGGCTGGGAACTAGACGAGCTATTACAAAATACACTTGAAGCAATGAAAGAAGTAGAAGACAAAATACAAAAAAGTGTAGAAAAGTATGTTTAGATATATAAAAATGGAGAAAGCATGAAAGAAAAAATTGATTTAGATTTAATTTGTGATAAATGGGAAGAAGAAAATGAAACGAAACAGATGAGAATGTTTAAAAAGGTTGTTGATGAATATAGTAAATTATGTAATGTAGATTTTAGAAGAGAAAATAAATTTGCACATAATGATTATGACGTTTTTGATTCTTTACTTCAGTTAACAGTTGCCCAGCCACAGTTTTTTGAAGAATTTCATGAGATTTTAAATAAATATGGATTTAATGATAAGACGTATTTAGATTATGCAATAAAAAAGATTACAAAAAATGCGAGTAATGTACAAGCTTTTATTGATGGATTAATTAAAGTAGGAATTATAAATGATGTATATGATATGGAGAACAATTCTATAAATATAGAATCTTGCTTGGGAAAATATAATTTCTTCCTTGCAAATGAATATTATATTGAAAATAAAGAAATTGTAGAATATATTGCAAATGAAAATTTAAATAGAAACTGTCATGCAAATACGTTGTTTTTACTTAAAAGCATAAAAGAAGGAGAAGCAGTAACAGCCAAATGCTCTAGTATGTTTAATAATTTATATTACCATTCATATTATAGATGTAATGGAATGATTTGTGATTTAAACATAAATTGTGTGATGAGTGAAGAAGACTATAATAAAGTATATAATCCACAAATAATTTCAGTAGTAAATATTGATAATTTAGAAGAAAAGCAGAATATGGTAAAGAGCAATTGCAAAAGTACATTGGAAGAGTTGTTAGAAATTGCAATTTATGAAGAGGCTTTTAAGTAGTAGATATTGTGATATTAACGTAATTTAAATAAAAATGTAAAAATAAAATTTTAAGCGAAAGGAGAGCAGTTAATGAAACCAAAAGAGGAA
Source organism: uncultured Clostridium sp. (assembly GCA_948466265.1). The sequence goes on from CAOJZU010000008.1 coordinate 62,633, forward strand.
CTAAGTGACTTTTTAAAAACAGCATATAAATATGGTAAAGTAAGAGATTTAAAAGAAGCATTTGAAGAGTTTCCAGTAGAAGAAGAATGGCACAAAGGAAGAATTGAAAATGTCATAAAAGAAGGCAGCGAAACTTATAATATTGACTATGAAATTGGAGATATTGTATTTGTTAGAGAATATATGTATTCTGATGGAAAGATTGGAAATAATCATTTTTTCGTAATGATTGATAAAGATAATACTGCTGTTCCTATTGAGAATTTTGGAATGCTTATATCTTCTAATTTAGATAAGCTTAAATTTAGTGCTAATAAATTATTAGAAAAGGATAAAATGAATAATTTACATAAGGATAGTATAGTAAAAACGGATGTAGTATATAAAATTTTAAATGAACAAATAATTTTTAAAATTGGTAAAGTTGATGATGAAAAAATAGAAGAATATAAAAGTGGTTTTTATGAAAAATTGAAAAACAGTTTATAAAAAGGGAGACAAAATATGATAGATTTTACAGAATGTATAGAAGAGTTAAATAGTTACAAAGGGTCTGAAAAAAAGAAAACTCTAATATATAAAAATAAAAGATATCTAGTAAAATTTCCGGATCCTATAAGAGAAAAAAATAAATTATATGACATATATAAATAGTATGAATAATGAGGAGACAAACAAGGCAATTTTAAGAATTTTTCCTAAGATTAATATAGAGAAGATAACTGAATTTATTGATAGTATATATTCTATGTCACTTATTAGAAAAGAATTTTACAAAAAGATAATTAGTTTAAGATATGAAATTCTAAAAAAAGTTTATAACAAATTAATTGAACTTTAATATTAAAGGAGAAACAATTATAAGAACTGTAGAAACAAAAAGATTTATTTTAAAATTAGTCCAAAAAGAAAATGTAGATAAAATATTCAAAATTTTAAGTAACCCACATGTAATAGAAAATTTAAATATGGACATTCATAATAAAATTGAAGATACGATAGATTTATTAAATGATTATTATAATGGATTACAAAAAGGAGAGAAATTTCCATATGAAATCTTAGATAAGACAACGGGGGAGTTTATAGGAGTTTTCTTAATAAAGTTGGATTTGTTTGACGAAGATTGTTATGAATTTACAATATATTTAGATGAAGTATATTGGGGAAAAGGTGTTTATACTGAAATACTTCCATATATGGTCAAAGTCGCATTTGAAGATATTGGTACAGAAAATTTTAGAGGTTTTGTAATGGAAAAGAATATAGCTTCAAAAAAAGTTTTGGAAAAATGTGGCTTTAAACTTGAAAAGATATTTAATGTGAATGGCATACAAGGAAAAATATATAGTTATTTAAAAATTAATAATAATAAATAACTTTTATAATTAGTATAGGAGAAAAGAAATATGCAATCTTTAAAAGAGCTATATAAAATAGGAAATGGTCCATCTAGTTCACACACTATGGGTCCTAAAAGAGCAGTTAATATGTTTAAAGAAAAGAACAAAGAAGCGGATAAATTCAAAGTAAGATTATATGGCTCGCTTGCTTTAACTGGAAAAGGACATTTAACAGATTATATAATTTTAGAAACATTAAAGCCTATAGAAACTGAAATAGAATTTGATACAAAAATGGAATGCGAAATTCACCCAAACACTTTAGATATTACTGCATACAAAAAAGGTGAAGTAATAGATGAAATGAGATTTTACTCTGTTGGTGGTGGAACTATAAAGACAAATGAAACAAATGATTTTGAACTTCCGGAAATATATAAATTAAATAAGTTTGACGAAATAAAGGAATATTGTAATAAGAAAAATATAAATTTATGCGAATATGTTTATGAAGTAGAAGGAAAAGAAGAGATTACAAAATATTTAAAAGAAGTATGGGAAGTTATGCAAGAAGCGATAATTAGAGGGCTAAATACTACAGGAACAATTCCAGGTAGATTAAAACTTAAAAGAAAAGCAAAAAGTATTTATGACTTTAGATTAGAAAAAGAAACACCTGAGATTAGAAAAGGCAGATTATTAAATAGTTTTGCATATTCTGTAAGTGAAGAAAATGCATCTGGTGGGGTAATAGTTACAGCACCAACTTGCGGAGCATGTGGTGTATTACCAGCAGTTTTATATTATATGAAGATAGAAAATAATTGTAGTGATGAAAAAATAATCGAAGGGTTAGCAATTGCAGGCTTAATAGGAAATATAATAAAGAAAAATGCTTCAATAAGTGGTGCAGAATGTGGCTGTCAAGCTGAGATTGGAACAGCATGTTCAATGGCGGCTGCAGCCTCAGCATATCTTCTAGGATTAGATATAGATAGAATAGAAAACTCAGCAGAAGTTGCAATGGAACATCATTTAGGCTTAACATGTGACCCAGTATTTGGATATGTTCAAATACCTTGCATTGAAAGGAATGCAGTGGCAGCTTCAAGAGCAGTAGATGCAGCATATTTATCAATGTTTTTAGGAAAGCATAAATCGATCCCATTTGATATGGTAGTTGAAACCATGTATGAAACGGGTAAAGATTTACAGAGTCATTATAGAGAAACAAGCGAAGGAGGACTTGCAAAAAAGTATTGTAGGAATAAATATTATAATAAAGAAATGGATATAGAAAAAGAGTAACAATTTATTGAATTTTTTATATATAAGTGATATATTGTATAATATCTATTTAGATAAACAATAAATTAAAAGTATAGAAGGAGAGAAAAGCCTATGTTCTTTGGAGATAAAAGAGTTTTATATGTAATACTTGCGATATTTGTTATATCAGGTATTATAGGGATGACACAGAGTGGAGTTCTTAATTTACTATTAACATTACCAGCAGTACTAGTTGCAATTACATTTCATGAATTTGCACATGCATATGCAGCAACGAAACTTGGAGATGATACTCCAATGCTTCAGGGAAGGCTTAATTTAAACCCATTTAGTCACATAGATCCAGTCCGGATTTATATTACTTTTATTTGCAGGATTTGGTTGGGGAAAACCAGTAAGAATAAATCCTAGAAATTTTGATAGAAAATATTCAATGGAAAAAGGAGAAGCTATTGTTGCTTGCGCAGGTCCAATTATGAATTTTATACTTGCAATAGTATTTACTATTATATATGCTGTAATATATAAATTTGCACCTAGCTTCATAGTGACACAGACTGGAAGTATAATATGGGTAATTCTTTCATATATGATAATGATAAATTTAGGACTTGGAATATTTAACTTAATTCCACTTCCGCCACTTGATGGTTCAAAAGTACTTATAAATTTCTTGCCATACAAAGCTAAAACATGGTTTGCAGAAAAAGAAAATATATTTTATATAGTATTTTTAATTTTATGGATAACAGGACTTACAAGTTATATAATTAGTCCACTTCTTAACTTGATGTATACAGGACTTTTAAAACTTGTTTTAGCATTATTCGGAATATTTTAAAAAGATAGAAAGGATGTAATTTTGAAAGATATTGTAGTTTTAGGAATAGAGACAAGCTGTGATGAAACATCAGTGGCAATTGTAAAAAATGGAAGAGAAGTACTTGCAAATGTTATTAATTCACAAATAGATATACACAAAAAATATGGTGGAGTAGTTCCAGAGATTGCGTCAAGAAAGCACCTTGAAGCAATTTCATATGTTACGATAGAAGCTTTAAGAGAGGCAGATATAGATTTTGAAGATATTGATTTAATAGCTTGTACATATGGACCTCGGACTAGTTCGGAGCTTTACTTGTTGGCACAAGCTATGCTAAAGCTTTAAGTTATGCTTTAAAAAAACCCTTGATACGGTGTAAATCATATAGAAGGGCATATTGCAGCAAATTATATAACATTTAATGAACTAGAGCCAGAATTTTTATGCTTAATAATATCTGGAGGACACACACATTTAGTAAATGTAAAAGATTATACTGAGTTTGAAATACTTGGGAAAACTAAGGACGATGCAATTGGTGAAGCATTTGATAAAGTTGCAAGAGTTATGAATTTAAAATATCCTGGAGGTCCAAAAATAGACGAACTTGCAAAATCAGGAGATGCAGTTATACAACTTCCAAAAACAAAGATAGACCGGACTTAACTTTAGTTTTAGCGGAATTAAAACAGCAGTTTTGAATTTAGTCAATAATAGCGGATATATAAGGAAAGAAGATTTAGCAATTAGCTTTGAAAAAGCTGTAACAGATATGCTTTTAGAAAATACCAAAAAAGCGATAGAAGAATATGGATTTAAAAAAGTTGCACTTGCAGGACGGTGTATCTAGCAATTCATATATAAGAAAAAGATTTTCAGAACTTGGAGAAAAGAATGACATAGAAATATTTTTCCCAGAGCCAAAACTTTGCACAGATAATGCAGCAATGATTGCAAGTAGCGGATATTATAATTTTATCTCTGGTAAAAAATCAGATATGACACTAAATGCAGTGCCGAATTTAAAGATAGGAAGTTAAGCCATGAGTATTTTTGCGATAGCTGATTTACATCTATCATTTGAGTCTCCAAAGCCAATGGATATCTTTGGAGAAAATTGGGAAAATCATGAAGATAAAATAAAAAGAAGCTGGGAAGAGACTGTAGGAGAAAATGATACAGTTTTACTTCCTGGTGATTTTTCATGGGCTATGACGCTTAAAGATACATATAAAGATTTTGAGTATTTATCTAAATTACCACGGAAAAAAAATAATGCTAAAGGGAAACCACGATTACTGGTGGAATAGCATTAAAAAGCTAAATGATTATTTAGATGAAAATAAATTTCAGAATATTTATTTTTTGCATAATAATTCTTTTGAAACTGATCGGAAATATAATTACTCGGAACAAGAGGCTGGAACTTAAATATAGAGGACGAAGATGACGAAAAGATCGCCGCCAGAGAACTAATAAGATTGGAAATCTCAATAAAAGACCGGAATAGAAAAATGCGGAAATGATAAGCAGATTTTAGTTTGTATGCACTACCCACCAACAAATAAAAATTTATTAGAAAGGTCAGACTTTATAAAGCTAATGCAAAAATATAATGTAAAAAAATGTATTTATGGACATTTACATGGAGAATCTTTGAATACTGAAGTGATAGAAGGAAATATCCGGAGGAATAGAAATAGAACTTGTAAGTTCAGATTATTTAGACTTTAAATTAAAGGAAGTGAAATAAGATAAAAGGTAAAATTACAAAAAATATATCTAATACATACATTATAAATTGTGATGGGATAAGCTATCAAGGAATTGCTCGTGGCAAAATGAAGCTAGATGAAATAAAGCCAGTGGTTCGGAGACAATGTAGAATGTGAAAAAACAGATAAGAACCAATTGGTTATAAATAAAATATTAGAAAGAAAGAATTATTTAAAAAGACCAAAAGTAAGTAATATTTCTAGAATACTTTTTGTTATATCACCTAAAATGCCAAGCACAAATTTTGTAATGCTTGATAAAGGTCTTTGTTTAGCAGAGTTTTTAGGGATAACTCCTATTATAGTTATAAATAAAGTAGATTTAGACGAAAAAGAGTCAGATAGAATTTTAAATCTTTATACAAAATCAGGATACAAAGTGATAAAAACTAAAGCAGAAAAAGGAGAAGGACTAGATAATCTAAAAGAAGAGCTAAAAGGAAATGTTAGTGTACTTAGTCGGAAATTCTGGAGTTCGGAAAGTCTACTATTACAAATAAGATTTTAGGAAGAGCCGAAACTTTAGAAGGAGAGATTAGCAAGAAAAATAAGAGAGGAAAAAATACAACAACAGATATAACTTTATATGAAACAGATCAAGATAGCTATTTGCTAGATACTCCTGGGTTTGAAAAGATAGACATATTTGAGATAGAATCGAAAGATTTGGATAAATATTTTATCGATTTTAAAAACTATATACAAAATTGTGAATTTCAAGGATGTTCTCATATAAAAGAAGAAAACTGTGGAATAAAAACAGGAGTGGCTTTAGGAAAGATCGCAAAAGAAAGATATGAAAATTATAAAATAATATATGAAGAATTAAAAGATAAGGAGGCACACAAATGGTAGAAATTTCAACTTCAATATTAAATGTAGAAAGAGAATCAGCAAGTAAGATTATTTATGGACTAGAGATAGCTCACACAGACTATTTTCATATAGATGTAATGGATGGTAAATTTGTTCCAAAAGATACATTAGATATGATGAAGGAATATACAAATACAGTGAAACAAATTTCAAATATACCTATAGATGTACATCTTATGGTGGAAGATGTTAAAAAGTATATTGATGAATATATTGGATTTAAGCCAAATATAATTACATTTCATTTAGAAGCTGCTAAATCAAAAGAAGAAATAAAAGAATTAATAAATTATATAAAGGATGAAGGAATAAAAGTAGGTATTTCTGTAAAGCCAGGTACCGATATTAAGGAAGTTTATGAATTTCTACCATATATACATATGTGTTTAGTTATGACAGTAGAGCCAGGTCTTGGGGGTCAAAAACTTATCCCTGAGACTATTCAAAAAGTAAGAGATTTAAAAAAATATATAGACGAAAATAATCTTGAATTAGACATAGAAGTTGATGGTGGAATAAAGGAAGAAAATATTGAAGAAGTAAAAAGTGCAGGTGCCAATATTTTTGTTGTAGGAACTGCAATTGTTAAAAGTGAGAATATGGAGGGTACGATTAATTCTTTAAGAATGTAAGTGTATTATACATATATTATTAAAATTGACGTTCATCACTTTGTTAGAGCTAATCTTCGAACAAATTCTAAAAATGTTTTATGGCACCCTTTCAAGGCAAGCTTGAACTATTTCCATAAAACATTTCAAGAATTTCTAGCTTGATTACTCTAAACATGTTATTCACTTTAATTTTAATAATATATGTATTTTAAACTTTCGCAAATAAACTAATAGGAGACTTAAGAGAATGAAGATTGAGATAACAGGAGAGATTGAAACAATTATATATTCAAATGAAGTAAATTCATATACAGTTGCAAAGCTAATTTCAGAAGAAGATACAGTTACGATAGTAGGATTTTTGCCATTTGTAAATATAGGAGATACTGTAAGCTTATGCCGGAGAATTTGTAACACACAAAGACTATGGAGAACAATTTAAGGTAGATACCTTTAGAAAAGAAATGCCAAGAAGTTTAGACGCACTAGAAAGATACTTAGGAGGAGGCTCTATAAAATGGGTAGGACCAAAAACAGCAGAAAAAATTATAAAAAAATTTGGAGATGACACAATATTCGTTTTAGAAAAAGATTCCGAGAAACTTGCTACAATTAAAGGAATAACAAAAGAAAAAGCAATTGAGATTTCTGAAAGTTTTATTCAAAATAAAGAACTTTGGAAAATAGTAGGCTTTTTAGAGGAGATAGGAATTGCTTCAAGTTATGCTAAAAGAGTTTATGATGTGTATGGAATAAATGCTATAGAAGAGATAAAAAATGATCCATATAAATTAATCGATATTGTAAAAGGAATTAGTTTTAAAGTAATAGATGAAGCAGCACTTAAAATTGGAGTAAACACAGATGATGAACAAAGAATAACTTATGGAATAAAATATGCATTAATGATAAGTACATATAACCGGACACACATGCGTTATAAAAAACAATTTATTAGATTTTACTTCATCACTACTTGAAATATCTGAAAGTACAATAGAAATATTTTTAAATCAGCTAAAAGTTAAAGAGATAATTGTAATAGAAGAAAGAGACGAAGAAGAGTGGGTATACTTAAAAGAGATTTATGAAGCAGAAGAATTTGTCGCAGGAAAATTAATAAAACTTGATAATGTAAAAAATAGAAAACAAATTGTAAATGTAGAAGAAAAACTTGACAAAATAGAAAAAGCAAACGGAATAGAATTATCAGATAAACAAAAAGAAGCAGTATCTGCAGTAAATAAAAATAATGTATGTGTAATAACAGGAGGACCTGGAACTGGGAAAACTACAATAATAAAAAGTATAATAGAGCTTTATAAAAATGAAAAGAAAAAAGTGGTCTTGTGTGCTCCAACTCGGAAGAGCAGCAAAAAAGATGACGGAAACAACAGGAGAAAATGCAAGCACACTTCATAGGCTCTTATGTATAACTAAAATTGATGATGCAAAATTTATAAATCAAGATATACAAATAGAGCCAATAGATGCAGATGTGATAATAGTAGACGAAGTTTCAATGATAGACTTAAGCCTTATGAAATATCTACTTATGGGAGTATATGAAGGGACAAAATTAGTATTAGTAGGAGATGTAGACCAGCTTCCTTCAGTCGGAGCTCGGAAGTGTTTTGAAATCTATAATTTTATCAGAAAGAATAAATGTAATAACATTAGATAAAATTTTTAGACAAGCAGCTAAATCTAAGATAATACTTAATGCACACAATGTGAATTCAGGAAAATATTTTGTAGAAGATACTCTTCGGAGAACTTGAAAAAGATTTTTTCTTTGTAGAAGAAGGAAACCAAGAAAAAGTATTAAATTTTGTACTTTCTTTATATAAAGATGGGTTAAAGAAATTTGATGGATATGAAGGCTTTAAAACTGTACAAATAATAACACCGAGTAAAAAGGGAATTTGCGGAACAAGAGAATTAAATAAAAAAATTCAAGAGCTTATAAATCCAGAAAGTTCAAGCAAAAAAGAAAAGGGATATGGACAGGCAGTATTTAGAGAAGGCGATAATGTAATGCAAATGAAAAATGATTATGATATAGAATGGGAGCTAGGAGGAGATATTGGATCCCGGAATTTTTAATGGAGAAATGGGAAAGATTGAGAAAATAAGCACGATTTCCGAAACAGCTGAAATATCGTTTGACCGGAAAAATTGCAACATATGAGTTTTCAGAGTTAGACCAAATAGAGCATTCATATGCAATAACAGTCCATAAATCGCAAGGAAGTGAGTTTGATGTGGTAATACTTCCAATAACTAGAACAGCTCCAATGCTTCTTACAAGAAACCTACTCTATACAGCGATAACTAGAGCAAAAAAGCTTCTTATCGTAATTCGGAAGCAAAGATATAGTAAACTTTATGATAAAGAATACAGACGCAAAAGTCAGAAACACAGGGCTAGACTATAAAATGAGAGAAACATAAAAACCAGGCGGATTTTTTCTGAAGACCGACAGTAAATAAAAATAGACATGATCTAATAAAT
>CAOJZU010000009.1 GCA_948466265.1 uncultured Clostridium sp.
TTTCTTTTTCTAGCTGCCTCTGATTTTTTCTTTCTTCTTACACTAGGTTTTTCATAATGTTCTCTTTTCCTAACCTCTTGCATTACGCCATTTCTAGCGCATTGTCTTTTAAATCTTTTTAATGCATCTTCTATATTTCCATTATTAACTTTTACCTCTGACATTACTACTCCCCCCTTCTTGCTTATATTTTCAAATCGCTTTATTATTATATATCTTCTATTATAACTTGTCAAGGCTTATTTTTCAAATAAATCTCCCATTGGTTTATGTTCATTAAGTCTTTTTATAGCTTCTGCAAATAATGGTGCTACTGAAAGTACCTTGATTTTATCAGTTTCTTTTTCTTTTGGAAGTGGAATTGTGTTTGTTATTACAAGTTCTTTAAAATGTGAATTTTTTATTCTCTCTATTGCTGGTCCTGAAAGTACTCCATGTGTACAACCTGCATATATTTCTTTCGCCCCAAATTGATTTAATACATTTGCAGTTTCTATCATTGAACCCGCTGTATCTACTTCATCATCAAATACAACTGCTGTTTTTCCTTTTACATCTCCTATTACTGTTGAAGCTATTGCCCTATCGTCATTTCCTTCTCTTCTTTTATCTATCATTGCTATTGGACAATTAAAAAATTTTGAATATTTATATGCTTTTTTTGAACTTCCAGCATCTGTCGCAACTATTACCATATCTTTAAAATTCTTTTCTTTAAAATATACTTCTAGCAAACTCTGTGCTGATAATCTATCACAGTTTATGTTAAAATATCCCTGAATTGCAGGATTATGCAAGTCACAGCTAATCACTCTATTAGCACCTGCCGCTTCTATAAGCTCTGCCATTAATTTAGCTGTTATTGGTATTCTTGGTTGGTCTTTCTTGTCTGATCTCGAATAAATATAATATGGAAGTACAACTGTTATTCTTCTTGCCGAAGCACGTTTTGCTGCATCTATGCAGATTAATAGTTCCATAACTCTTTCATTTACTGGTGGGGTTGTTGTTTGTATAAAATATACATCTTTTTCCCTAACTGTTTCTTTTAATTGTACGAAAGTATTATCATTTTTAAATTTCATTCTATCAATTTGTCCTACTTCTATTCCCAAACTTTCACATACTTCTTTTGTAAATCCATCTGCTTCATTGCTACATGAAAAAACTTTTAAATCTTGCATACTTTATCCCCCATATCTAATTTAGAATACTATTCTATTTTAGTCTCTTTAGGTCTAAAAGTCAACAATTTTGTCATAATTTCAAGAAAAAAAGAGGAATACTTGATAGAAATAGCATCCCTCTAAATTTCAATTAATATTCGTGTGAATAAAGACTTGTATTACTATAATGGCTACAATATCTGTGACTTGACGTATAACCATGGCTACATGTAGAAGTTTGTTTACCTGTGCCATTACAATATGTACATTTTGTATTTGTGCAATCAGCCCAATTTTTGTTATGTGATTTTACCATAGGATATAGTTTCTTACTACAAGCAACCGAACAATACGTGCTATCAATTCCACTTTTTCCATTCCATACAAGACCACAGTTTTTACACTTCCACTTGGCTTTATATGAGGTACGATTATGTCCATCGTAGTCTTTTTTACATCCAGCACATCTAATGCCAGACATATTGTACGTAAAAGACATAGATCCCGTCCACTCTGCAAAATGTCCGAGAAAAGGTTCCATTACCACTACAGCTTGAACAAACTGTATTACTTCCACCAGAACAATAACTTGTATTACAAGTTCTGGCTTTTGTCGTAACTGTTATAGGCAATGTATCACTATATAGACCAGCGTTGTTATATACCCTTATATATACATTTGTATATGTTGTTTTATATGTAAGTCCTGTTACCTGTACTACACCATCTGTATTTTCTGTCTGTCCTTTTTCATTGTTTCCTATCATGCATACAAATTTTTCTATTCCTGACTCTTCATCTCTTGCTCCTACTGATACTTTGAAACTTGTCGTCCCTGCTTCCCCTACTAAGCTTATATCACCTATTTCTGGTTTTGTTTCATCTTTATATACATTTATTATTTGGCTTGTTGACTTATTTCCTGCTTCATCTATAACTCTTATTGATATTTCATATTCTCCATCTGTCTTAATACTTATAGGTTGTTCCATTAGCATTTCTTTATTTTGAATTATTGTATTACCTGTTTTTTTATCTTTTGCTGTATATTCATAACCTATTACTCTTCCGGCTTCCTTTCTCATTATCTATCCCACTCACTATTAATGTTCCATTTTGAGTTATCCAGCCTTTTCCTTGTTTATCTATTTTTCCGAGGTTCTGGAGACATTTTTATTTCTGTTATTTCTGGTTTTATATTGTCTAATTTTACTATTTTTGTTGTTACTGATGATGAAGATTTTCCTATTCCAATTCTTGCTTTTATAGTTGTTATTCCTGATTGTTCAATTATAAATTCTGCTTTTCCACCAATAATTGGATTTTTTTCATCTTTTATATCATTATATCCACCGAATAGCTGTATAATATATGTATTCTGCATCAGTATTGTTTGCAGTTATCTTCACTTTTATTTTTGTATTTATTTCAGTTTCTTTTCCCTCTTCTTTTGTTCTCTTATACCAGTTATCCTCTCCATTTGGATTAGTAGGTTCTAGTGTTATAGTCGGAGCTTTGATTGATTTATTCAAGTTGCTAGCTTTTACCCATGCGCTTCTGGTCTTGCCATTACTTCCTGTTGCTTTTATTTTAAACAGTCCTACTCCATATTTCCTTACATCAAAATTTTGCTCTTTATCTAAGTCTGTAGTCTTTGTTTCGTTTTCTAATATTTGATCTTTATAAATTAGTTCTATTTTTTTTATGCTTCCTCCCTCTAAACTTGCACTTGCTATTATCTTTCCACTTGCTTCTTCATATCTTGCTTCTATCTTTGGCCAAGTTTCTATCATTTCTTCTAATGTCTTATCTTTATCTACTTTTCCTAGATATTCTATTTTTATTATTCCTTCTGCTCCATTGTAATAAATCTCATACAAATCTCCGTTCATCCGTTTCTACATAGATATACCCTTCAATATCATCTTCGTCTCCATCTACTTTTACATCTTTTATTCCCTCTTGCTCTCTGATAATATCTGCTATTTCTCCGAAGTGTTGCTATCTTTCCGAGCCGTGGCTTCTGCAATCATTTCAGAACGAATTATTTGTTCTAATCTCTCTTTCTCTGCTGTGATCTCATAGCTTTCTGCTACTGTTTCCGCTATATTTAGTAATCCTTCTTTTCCAGTTATTGTTCTTATTGATATAGCAGCTAGTATTACTATTAGTATAATCATTACTAATAGTGCGATAAGCGTTATTCCACTTTCGCTACTGTGTTTTGGTTTCACTTTGTTCATTTTTGGTTTCCTTTCTTTGGTTTATTTTAAAAATTATATTTAGACAAGTTTTGAGGATAATATTTATGTACTTATATCCCCTTATGTTTGGAAACACGAATGGAAAAGTCTAAACCAAACAAAACCAAACATTCATGCTTCCAAACATAAAAGGACATTTAAAAATTGATTACCCATCTAATTTTATAATTTAAAAAATACATAGGATTTATATAAGTGTTAACACTTATATAAATATCATATTTATATAATAAAATCAATATATAAAACAAAAAAAATTTATTTTGGAGAAAAAAGTATGTCAAAAATTATGAAATTTAATGAAAACATGAATATAATATATAAATCCTTAAAGAAATATCGAACTCAAAGAAAGCTTTCATTTGACCAGTTATCTGCAAAATTAGAATTAATAGGAATTAGTATTCATAGACAAAGCTTATATGACATTGAAAATAATAAAAGGACTGTAAAAGATTATGAAATTTTTGGACTTGCATATATTTTAGACATAGATGTTAATGATTTATTAGAAGATATAAAAAAAGATTTTCAAAATGATAAGTAAACACAAAAAAGTGTTTACTTATTATTTTTGCATATACAGTTTTATAAATAAAGCAATGTATATGGATTTTTATAATTATAAAACAGTTCAAATGACTTTATAGAAAATATAATTAACGATAATAATAATTTAGAATAACTCATTCATAAAATAAAAACCCTAATTGATTATTATATTCAACCAGGGTTTTTTTAACTTCTTTTTAATGTACTTTTATACTATTCCTCTTCTTCTCTTTTCTCCTTTGTCTTTGTTTCTTCTTCTACTTTTTCTCGTACTAAACTCTTAGTACTCCAATCAAACACTTCCTCTTTTCTACCATAATTTCCAGATAGGATATTTCTATCTAATGTATCAATTACCCCATCTTCATTAAAGTCATATATCCTATTTGCATCAGTTTCTAATTCAATAGTATTTCCAAGCTTTTTATTAAACCATACTAAATCGTCTATCTCAATTTCTCCTGTCTTAATAACATCTCCTGCAAACAAATGGTATTCCCCAAGACTTGCCTCCTCTTCTAAGCTATCAAGTATAATATTTTGAACTGTGTATGATAAATACCCATCTTTCTCTATTACAAGTTTATACTTATCTGGTTTTACATGCAATTCATATGAGCCATCTTCTTCAGTTTCTATTGTTTGAACCAGAGTATCATCTTTGTATAGATTTACATTTGCTTTATGTTTCCCTTCAGTATTTTCTGTTACTACACTTCCTGTTATTCTCGTCTCAGTTTTTTCTTCTCTTATAATATCTATTATATATGCTCTATAACTTTCGTTTTCTGCTTGACATAGTACTAATACATGCTTTGATCCACCATTTGGAATAATATGTGTTCCTACTCCACTTGTAATTCTTGCCAAAGGATCTTCTGGAATAGCATTTATTGTTACTCTATCCTCCCATTGAGAAAGATTTATAGTGTACTGAGTTTCTTCTCTATTAAATTTAGGTGTTAAAGTTCCTACATCTGTTGTTAAACTTGCTAAATAATTATTATCTGACGTTGCCATTTCTACTTTTATCTTGTAATTTGTATGAGTAGTTCCATCATGGCTTGTTACATCAATGTTAAATATTTTATTTGATGATGTTAAGTCAAGGTCTCCGCATCTTTACAACTGTTGCATACTGGTCTGTTGGAATTGCAAGTACATCTTCTGCTCTAAGCTCTTTTGTTCCCTTTGGTAATGCTAGTGTATATTCTGTGATTGTACTTTCAAATTTTGGTGTTAATTCATATCCTGATACTGCTAATTTTTGCAATGTGGAGTCACTACTCTTCTTCCTAATTACATTTATTGTATAGACCTGAGTTGTATATCCATCTGCTGCAATTGTCTTAATCTGATATGTATTAACTTTTAAAACTGAAAGTTCTATTACTGGATCAGGAAATACCTTTGTTGTATCATATATTGGAACTGCAACTATTTCATTTTCCGTAAGTATGAATTTATCATTTGGTACAGTAAGAGTATACTCATATTTGTCTGAGTTAAATTCTTCGTCTATTTCAAATGACTTAACTTGTAAACTCTTAAGTCTTGCATCATCTGTTCTTATTCTGTTTACATTTACTGTATATATCTTCTCTGTTCCATCTTCTGCTTTAACTGTAATCTGTCTTACACTTTCTCCATCTGGAACTGGAAGTTCTTCATTTCCTGTAACTTCTGCAAATCTGTCTTCTGTACTTACTTCAAATGAAAGTAATGAATCTGCATTTCCAAGTGTTAGGTTATATTCTGTATTTCCATAAGTAAAGCTTGGTTCTAATGTCCCTACACTTGGAATCAAATCTATCAAACTATTATTGCTAGATTTTTCTCTAATTATTGCTATTTCATATGTTCTAATTTCGCCATTTTCAGCTTTTACATTAATTAGATGTCTATTTTCTCCGTGCTACCAAATATGAATATCCAAATCCTGTAACTTCTGCTGATTTTTCTTCTGGCTCTCCATCTAGTCTAATGTTTGTTGTTCCGAGCTGGTACATTTATCTCATATTTTAATGTCTCCTTATTAAATGTTGGTGTTATTTCTACATTAGTTCCACCTATTTTGGCATTTAAGCTTTTTAGATAATTATTATTACTTTGCTTACGTATAATATTTACTGTATAAGTTCTCTTTATTCCAATAACAGATGTTACGACTATCTCTACTTTATTTTCTCCTACTTTTAGTTCATATACTCCGCCATTTGTAATTTCTACCATAGCATTTACATCTTCTGGCTCAGCATTTATCTTGATACTTGTTACATTATTTTCTACTGTTACTGTATAATTGTTTATCGTCTTATTAAAGCTTGGTGTAAGTATTCCGCTAGATGGCAATATGTAGCTTAGATAGTTATTTGTTGAGACTTGCCTATTTACTTGTATAGTATAAAGCTCTGTAAGCTTTCCATCACTTGATGTAACTTCAATTTCGACTAAATTATTACCAACCACAAAGTTTTCATTCCCTCTAACTACATATGTTGCATTTGGGTCTAGTGTTTCTATATTTAGATCTAAACTTGTTATTTCATTATCTACTGTTACCATATAGTTATTATTATTTTCAGTAAAGTTTGGTATTATATTATATCCTTTTGCTTCTAGATTTATAAGTTTTGCACTTACTGCCGCTTCTCTTGTCACATTTATAATGTATGGATTTTGCTTTCCACTTGCAGAAATTACTGTAAGAGTAATTTTGTTTTCCCCAATATTTAAGTTATATGTTCCATTTCCTTGAATAGCTGCTTTATTATCTTCTGGATATCCTACAAATGAAATACTATCTATTTCGTATGGAACTGTAATACTATATTCATTTATAAGCTTGTTAAATTCCTTATCTAACTCTCCATTAGACATTTCAAGTTCTGCTAGATAGTTATTGTCTGATAATCCTTTATATATATTTACTGTATATGTTTTTGTCTTTCCACTTTCTGATGTTACAATTACATCAAAAACATTTTTGCCATCCACTACATTTACAAGACCTATTCCTGAAACTGTCGCATTCTCATCATCTGATACTGCATCTAAGTATACTGAATTTACATTATTTGGTACATTTACATCATATATTAAGTTACTTTTATTAAATATAGGTGTTAGATCATACCCTATAACAGCTAAATATGCTAAATTGTTATTATTAGATCCTGTTTTTGTCACTTTCAAAACATAATCTTTAGTAGTTTCACCATTTGGTGCAGTAACAACAATGGTAATTTGATTTAATCCTTTATCTAAGTCTTCATTTCCTATTATCTTATAAGTTGCACCTTCTTGTTCTGGTGTTGCATATATCACAAGTTCATTTAATGTTGTTTCTACATTATAGTTTGTAGTTAATTTATCAAAGCTTGGCGAAATCGTATGATTTTGTATAGATAAATTTGCTAAATTTGCATTATCTGACTCTGCTCTTCTTACCTTTATCTGATAAGCTTTTTCTTCTCCTATCTTAGACATTACTTTTACAGTTATTACATTTAATCCAACATTTAAGTTATATGTACCTGTTCCTGTAATATCTGCTGTATTATCTAATGCTCTTGCAGATACTGTTATATTGTCTTCTTCAAATGGTAAATCAACTTCATATACTAATTCTTTAGGATCAAAACTTGGTGTAAGAGTTCCCTTATTTACTGTAAGTTCCACTAAATCAACTTTATCTTCTAGGTCTGGTTGTTTATATACTGTTATGTCATAGTCTAATCTTGTAACTCCGGTCAGATGCAATAACGCATACTGTAACTAGGTTATCACCATATACAAAATTGCTATTTCCAATTATTTCATATGTTGCGTCTGAATCTTCTGGTATAACTTCTAGAGTTAAATGATCTACATTATGCTGTACTTTCATTGTATACTCTGTTTTTGTCTTATCAAATACTTCATAAAGTTCACCCTCTTCTGCAAATAAACTCTTTAAATATGCATTATTTGATTTCGCTCTTACAATTAAAACATCATACTCTTTCTCAGTTCCGGTCTTCTGCCTGTACTTTCATTTTAACCGTATTTTGTCCAATATCTAGTTTATATCTTCCATTTCCTGATATTACTTTAGATGTAGCAATTTCTGGAATTCCTGTAATTGTTATTTCCTCTATTTCATTTCTTACATCAAGTCTTATATTATTAGAATCAATAATATTTGAGACAACTCCTTTGTCATTATCTATTCTTATTAAGTTGGCATTTCCGGTTTTGTTTTCTTACTACGTTTATATTATATGTTCTTATATTTCCATTTTCAGCCACAACTGTTATAGTTATTTCATTGTCTCCTATTTCAAGGGCATATATTCCTTCTCCTGTAACAATACTTGCTTTATCCTCTTTTATTGCTTTTATTTCAATATTTGAAACTTCATTTTCTACTTCTACTCTGTAATCTACTATCTCCTTATCAAATACTGGGTCTAATCTTCCATGATCTGTTATTATATTTAATAGATAATCGTTTTCTGAAGGTTCTTTATTTACAATTATTTTATAATCTCTTTGATCTCCGGTTTTCTGCTGTAACTCTAATTATTACAATGTTTTTTCCTGTTACAAAATTAGAGTTTTTTATTATTTTATATGTTGCAGTTTTATCTTCTGTTTGTACTGTAAGTGGAAGATTTGTCACATTTGACGGAACTGTTATTTCATATTCGTTTTCTAGTTTATCAAATTCCTTATCGAAGTTCCCTACTGTAGTTATTAATGTTTTTAAGTAATTATTGCTTGATTGGTCTCTATTAATATTGACATAGTAGTATGCTTTTGATCCGGTCTTCTGCTGTAACACTTAATTCATATGTATTTGTTCCTGTTCTTAAAGTCTTTTCTCCATCACCTGTGATAGTTGTTGTAGAAACCTCTGGAATTGCTTCTATTGTAACCTTTTCTATCTCATTTGGAACTGTTACAGTATATGTATCTAAAAGTTTGTTATATACTGGATCCATATCATATACTGTATCTCCATTTTTTACAGAAAGTAAAGATATAAATACATTTCCACTTTGTTTTCTGTAAGCATGAATTATATATACTGCTTGTTCTCCATTTGGCGCTGTTGATATAATATAAATATCATTTAGTCCAACTTTTAAGTCTGTATTTCCTTCTATAATTGGTGTTATCTCTTTCATTTCGGGAATTGCTGTAATGTCTAAATGTGTTACTTCATTTTCTACTTCTATAAAGTATTCTAATATGTCTTGGTCAAATTCTAAATCTGTTTCCACATTATCTATAGTTAAACTTTCAAGAAGACAATTTCCACTCATATCTCTTGTTATGTGATATGTATATTCTGATTTAGTAATTCCATCCTCTGCTGTAACTGTAATTACAATAGTATTTTCTCCTGCTTCAAGCATAACTTCACCGTCGCCTGTAACTGTTTGATATTTATGTCCTTTTTCTACATTAAATATTAATTTCTTAATTCTGCTTGGTACAGTCATAGAGTATTCATGCACCTCTGGGTCAAACTCTTTTGGATCTAGGACTCCATAAAGTTCTGGATTTACATTTATTATATTTTCTATTAATCCATCAATTGTTATATTTAAAGGTTTTGAGTTATCTGATGCTTCTCTATCTACTATTATTTTATATTCTCTTACATCTTCACTTTCAGCTGTTACTTTAAGGATTATTTCTGTTTCTCCTGCTGGAATATCATAAGTTCCATTTCCTTCTATACTCGCCTTAATATCATCTACTACTCCATATATTGTAAGGTCTGTATCTTCTGGATTTAAATGCACTTTATATTCAAATGTTTCATAGTTTACTTCTGGTTCTATCACACCTTTATTTACTTGTATTTCTTTAAGTAAATTATTTTGCGATGGGTCTTCTAAAAGTGTTATTCTTGCATGACCATTTGAAGAATTTCCTGAAACGTAATTTCCTTGAGGACTAGGCATTCCTACATATCCTTCTTTTGAATCTGTCCATTCGTATCCTTGACCATCTATCATTACTGTATTTTTAAATTTAAAATTTGAATAATGAATACTTTCTCCTGTAGGATTTCCATCTTCTCCTGTACTATTACATCCATCATGGCCTGATATGTATGAAGATCCTCCAGAACCTGCAGATGCACGAGCAATATTGTTAGTACTTCCTCCATAGTAGCCTCCGCCTCCGGCCAGCTACTCCATCACTGTCTGCTTTTCCCCAGCCATCTCTACCTGTACCTAATTCCCATCCTGAAACCTGTGTACCAGCAGGACTCTTTGAATAATATGAATATCCATTTAGTCCTCCACCTGAACCACCTTTAAATGACCATGATGCTCCTCCGGCCTGCTCCTGCAACCATTATTCTTGAGTATAAACTCTCAGTATCATTCCATGAACCTTGTACTAATCTAAAGTCTGTTGCTCCTCCTCCTGCTCCAGATGCCTCATCATCAGTTTTATCCCAAGTTCCAAGTCCTCCACCATTCCATGCCTGTGCTGAGTCTTTTTTAACAACTGAATCAGTTCCTTGCTGTCCTACATATATATAAATTGTATCTCCTTCTTGTAATTTAATAGTTCCTGATGTATATCCTCCAAATCCTGGTGTTCCTCCTAGTCTTCCATTTATTCTTGAATATCCTCCTCTTGCTCCCCATCCTTCGAATTTGTACCATCCTGTTTTTGGCGCTACAAATACTTGGTAGTCTCCTGTATATGGGAAATCATATACTTCTTCTCCTTCATTTTCACCTTTTTGGACATAAATTGTATATACTGTATCTTCAACTCCTTCTCTTGAAACAGTTACTGTCACAGTATTTCTTCCTGTTTTTATATATCCTGCACCTTTTACTACAACTTTTGCATTTTCATCATATGGTATTGCTATTGTATTAAGTGCAATCACTCCTGGAGTAACCTCAAATTCATATGTAGTTTTGTCACTTTGGAATAATTGTGCAAAATTTTGATCCTCAAAGTCTAAAAATTTTAATTTAGTGTTTGGTTGTTTTGTTAGTACTATATTATATAATGATGTATTTAATCCGGTCTTCTGATGTAACTTCTATTGTTTGTATTGTAGTCCATTTTGATACATCTATCTCACCTATTCCTACTACTTTTTGGTTTGGAAATTTTTTAATTCCATCCAAATTTACTATATCTTCTATCCAATATGGCATTATAACTTCATAATTAAACTTTGATTCTTCATAATTTTGTATTTCTTCTCCATCTAATTTAATACTTGCCAAATGACTATTAGAAGATGCCTTTCTCACAAAATGTAAATTATATGTATATTCAAGTCCATATTCATCTACTGCTTTTATTTGTTTTACAGTTTCACCTGGGTATGTTTCAATTGTTTGTATTAATCCACCTTCTACTACAATGTTTTCTCTAGATATTTCTACTGTGACAGTAGGATATGCTTCTTCACTATCAAGCTCTATATAATAATCTGTCTCAGCTGGATTAAATTCTCTTGTCATATTTCCTTTATCTATTGTAATATTTGTAATTACACAGTTATCTATTGACTTAAGCGATGTGATTATTGCTTTACTTGTATCTGATACTCCTGCTGTTAATGTTGTGTTTGTGAATACCTTACCTGAATAATGATAAGAATCTGATAATTGTGTATACTCAGTTACTCTAGGGGTAATATTTTCTTCTGATTCAATTCCTATACACTCTGGATGTCCTGATACATATCCTGATCCTCCAGCACCTGATGAAGATCTACTTGTGTTACTAGTATATCCTCCATAGTAACCTCCGGCCTCCGGCCGTCCTACTCCATCATTATCTGCTGCTCCCCATCCATTTTGTCCTACACCAAAAGCATAGCCTGTAGTTTGAGTTCCTGGTTTTCCTACACATACATTAGTTCCACTAACTCCACCACCATTTCCTGGTGTATATGTCCATGAAGTGCCTCCGCCTCCGACCTGCTACAATGATTCTAGAGGCAAGACCTTTGGCATCATTCCAGTTTCCCGAAACCAAACGAATATCTGTTGCTCCACCGACCTGCTCCTGATGTTTCATTGTCACTCCTATCCCAAGTTCCAAGACCTCCGACCATTCCATGCCTGCGCTGAGTCTTTTCCTACAACTGAATCAGTTCCAGTCTGCCCTACGTATATATAGTATTTCTCTCCTTTTTTTAGTATGATTTCTCCGGCTAGCATATCCGCCTTTTCCATATAAGCTTCCAAGGCTTCCATTTATTCTTGATCTTCCACCTCTTGCTCCCCATACTTCAAATTTGTATGTTCCTGTATATGGAACAACAAATTCTTGATACGCTCCCTTATAGTCATAATTATGCACTTGATCTGAATCCACACATGTAATAGTATAAATCATTGGCTCAGCAATATATGAATTTGTAACTGTTATAGTAATTACATTTCCAATTCCTATACTATCTTGTCCTTCTATCGTAATCTTTGATGATTCATCCCAAGCTGTCGCAAATATATTTGCTGATATTACTTCTCTATCTTTTGGAATATTTATTGTATAATTTGTCTCCTCCTCTGTAAATTCTGGGAACAAATTATATCCTGGAAGTTCAATATTTTTAAGATATACATTATTGCTTCTTTTTAAATTTAATGTATATCTCTTTTTATTTTTCTTATCTTCTGCCCATACATCAAATATAATAGTTTTTTCATATCCTGTCATTATATATTCTGTTTCACCGTTTTATTTCTTGCTCATCATCTAGTTTTAGATATTCTATTCTTAGCAAATCTTCTGTTTGGTATGGTAACTCTATTTGATACGTATCTTTTGTTTCATCAAAATTATATTCTGTTCCGATTTATTTTTACTCCACTAAGCTTTGTTTCACTTGAAGGTGTATTTTCTTCTCCTATTTCTATGTTTTCTACTAGACGTTTTATATCATCTACAAAACCAAAAGAATAGTTATCTGTCATTTCTGTCATTAAAACTGACACGCAAACTAAGGCTATACCAGCGACGCAAGCAAAACCAATTCTTCTTCTTAATTTTCTTTTTAGTTTCTTTGTAAGTTTCATTTGTATAGTTCCTCTTTTGCTTTTGTATTAACTAGAATTACCACATAATACTAGTTACTAACATTATATTCATATTTTTTTTAATTTCAAGCACCTAAAACTTAGGCAAAAAAATAGGCCCATTTTTCCTTTACGGAAAGGGCTTCACACGTTTTTTGGCAATTTTTTGACATTTTCATAACTTTTTTATTACAAAGAGCTACTTTTTTAACATTTCCCTTAGGGACAAGTGCTATTACAAAATGCGGGAAAAACTTTCCCGCATTTTGTTTGTTATTAGAATTCTAAATAGTCATTTGGGTCTGTGTTATCTTTTGATGTGCAGCTTGTCTTTCTTATCTCAAAGTGTAAGTGATGTCCTGTGCTATTTCCTGCATTCTCATCTACTCCTGGTTCTCCTCCTTCTAGTCCAATTATTTGTCCTGCTTTAACTTTGTCACCTACTTCTACATCTAGTCTTGACATATGTGCATAGAAACTATATACCTCTTCTCCATCTATAATATGTTTTATCTCTATACAATTTCCATAACCTCTTTGCACACCACTAAAGGTTACTTCTCCTTCATAGATTGAAAGTATTTCTGCATGATGTTCTACTCTTAAGTCTATTCCAGCATGTAGCTTTTCTTTTCCTGTTATTGGATCTTCTCTTGTTCCATATGCTGATGTTATACTGTAATTACATGCAACTGGTAACATGAATGCTTCTTCATCTTCTAGGTTCATATCTTGTATTTCATATGGGTTCTCCCATATAACCACTTCTGCTAGTTTTCCATAGTTTGAAACTAATATATCTTTATCTTTCTGATCTACAATTCCATCTTCGTTAAAGTCATACACTTTATTACTATCGTCTATTTCACTATCTATGTAATATCCAAATTTTCTATTAAACCAAACTAGATCATCTATTTCTATTTCTCCTGTTTCAACTACATCTCCTGCATATATTTTATGTTCTCCTATATCAATATCTGTATTTGGTATTAATGCTATGTCTGTTAATGTATAACTTAGATATCCGGCGTTTCTTTGCAACTATTTCATATTTTTCAAGTAACGCATCTGGGTGATCAATTCCTTCTGTATATGCTCTTATTCTAAATGTTCCGTCTTCTTTTGTTTCCACCTCTTCAATTACCTCGTCTGGATCACCAAGTTTGTATAGTGTTACTTTTGATTTGTGTATTCCTTGGTAGTTTTCTGTTAATATTTTTCCTATAATGTAAGTTGAATTATCTCTAACTAATACTACATTGTATGTTTTTACACTCTTTCCATCTGCTGCTATTACAACTACTGGTATTACTATTTGTTTTAGGCTTAAATCACTACAATCTACAACTTCTTTTTCATGATGTTTAATCATATCATTATCACCAAGTCTGATGTTTGCATATGGATGTTCAGTTTGTACTTCAATTAATGCTGATGTAGCATCTTTTGGAATGATAACCGTATAAGTATCCCCATTTACTTCATCCGATTTAACTTCCGCTTCATTTACTTTTAGATAATCTAAATTTACATTATCCGATTCGTGAACTAAATCTACCTTATAGTCTTTTACTATTCCTTCCTCAGATATTGCCTTTACAATTAACGTTTTACCTACAGTATCTTTTTCTAGATTTACAATTGTTGTAATTACAAAACCATACTTCCTACTTTCGAATTCTAGTTCTGTGTAGTCACTATCTGCTAGAACATATAGTTCATAATCTTCTTTGTCTCTTCCTACAATAAATGTATAAGTATTTGTTTTTTCATTATACATATTAGCTTCTTTTCCATCTACTGTAACCTTATTTAAATTAATATTTGTTGATACTTTTACAATATATAAGTAAGTTACCTTAGTTACACCTGACTGTGATCTTACTGTAATTGGTATAGTGGTTTGCTTGCTATTTGATAGAGTTACATTCTCTGTACTTTCATGAATATTCTCACTACCAAGAGCAATTCTAACTACTGCAAATTCATTATTTGTTATAGCTTGTACTTTTGGATTTTCTACTGTATCAAGTACATAAGCTATGTATTTACCTTCTTCATTAAGGGTTATTAACTCATCTTCTACATAAATTTCTTTAAGTAAAGTATCTGAACTCATTTTTTCCATATCTAGCCTATATACAGGAGATTCTGTTCCATCTTCTGCAATTATCTTGAAGTATACTTTTGTTAAAGCGTATGGAGTATCAACAGTCATTTCTAGAATTTTTGTACCTCTTCTTGATAAACCATTTTCATCAATCCACAGTTCACCGTTCTTTATTTGTTATAACTATTTCTGCCAAGTCGTTCTCTGCCATTATTTTAACCCTTGCATTCTTAGCTGTATCATATATATATGTTATAAATGTATCAGGATCAAGTCCTGGATTTGATGCCTCTTCATTTACCAATACTAATTCTAAATTACAATTATTTGATACTTTTTCAATATAGATAACTGTATCATATATTGTACCTTGCTGAGATGTTATTCTAACTGGTATTTCTGTAACTTTGCTATTTTTATCTAGAGTCAATGTCTGTTCTAATATATTTACCCCTAATTTCCCGTTAAAACTAATGCTTGCAAATTCGTTATTTGTCTCTATCTTAACTTTTGCTGTATCACCTACAACTGCTCTATAGTATGTACCATCTGCATATTCTAGGTGTTTACTATTTGGAGGTGTTTCTACATCATTTACATATACTATTTTTATGCTGTTATCATCTGATCTACGTTTTAGTATTAAGTCATATGATTTTTCTGTTCCATCTTCTGCTGTAATCATAAATTCTGTAGTAAATTCTTCCTCTGTTAGGTCAGGAGTTTGATGTTTAAATGTTATCTTATCTTTGCCTGAAACTATGCTTCCATCTGCCATTTCATGTGAAACTTCACTATAAGGTACCCCTGCCGTAATTTCTATTTCTACTTCATATGCATACTTATCTATATATGAGATATATTTATCTCTTACCTGTTCTTCACCGTCTACTAAATCAGGTGCTTTTTCAAATTTTGCTTCTTCACCATTTGCTTTAACACTTCTAACACTTGTATTAACTGACAATATATTAATTGTTAGCATATATGTATAGCTTGTTCCATCTTCTGCAGTTACCCTAATTGGAACTTTAACCTGTCTTGCATTTCCTTTACTTATATTTATCTCATTTGCTTGCACTGTTTCAATGTTATTATTTATTGAAATCTTAGTTTTTTCATTTGAAACTGTAACTTTAACATTTGCCAAATCCTCTGCATTTGTCACAGTACATTCATAGTCTCCTGCTACATTTTGTGAAATAATGACATTATCTACTCTAACTTCTATGATACCAATTTCATCTGAAAGCTGTACAATTTCTAGGTATCTTGTATCTTTATTACCATCTGCCGCAACTAAATCTATCTTATATCTTGTAACTCCAAGCCCTGGCAATATTCTATCTGCAGTTATACTTCCTTTTGCAGTTATTAATTCATCAAATGTAATCTCTGTAAAACTTGATAAAGCATTTATTGATATCTTTGTATCAGCTAATCCTCCTGAAAGTTTAATCTTATATGTCTTTGTATCTTTATCATAGTTTACTACATTCTTTGTAACAATATCTGTTTTAGTATCGTCATAGTCTGTCACAGTTATGCTGTCTATTTCTAAATTAGAACTTATTCTCTCAATTTTTAATGTATATTCTTTTTGTTCACCATTTTCTGATGTAACAATTACTCTAAATTCTATTGTTTCACCATCTAGAACAGATAACTCTCCAGATAATACACCCATCTGATCTGAAATAGCAATATTTCCATCTAGGTCTTCTATTCTAACTTTTGCATTTTCATCTTTTAGCTTAATTTCTACTGGGTATTTGTCTTTTCCAGCTACTGTTCCTGAATAGATTAATCCTGTGTTGTCTAGTACTGTTCCGCCGGTCATCCACTTTAATATATATTATTCCATTTTCAACAGATTTTTGCCTAATAACAAGTGGGTATTCTTTAAATCCTATTTCTTCTCCATTATGTGAGATTACTTTGATAGTATAATTATCTTCAAGTAGACTTATACTTAATGTTAAAGCAGTATTTATTACTCCTGTTCCAGATGCAATTACAGTTCCATCTTTATTAATTAATTGTATTGTTTGTGTGTTTTTAGCCGATGTTATAACCAGATTTGGCTTATTTTTATTTGGAACAATGTGTTCATACCTTTGGTCTTCTTCGTTCCAATTAACATTTTCTGTATTTACAACTACACTCATTAAGTCTAGATTTGGTTTTTTAATTACATATATTATATATTCTTTACTACTTCCATCTTCTGCTCGTGCGTTTACATTAAGTGTCACAACACCACTATCATCACTACTTGTTAAATCAACTGTTCTTGTAATCTTTTCTAGTGTATAGTCTGTTTCTTCTACAAGCTTTAGGCTACCTAGTTTATTATTTAAAGTAATAGTTAAGTCCTCTTTATTTATATCTTCGTCAACATATACTAAAATAGTGTTATCTTGCATTTCTGTATTTAGTACATTACTACCTGTAACAGAAAGTATCGATGTATCATTTGATTTCTTTTCTATTACAAGAGTATATGTCTTTTCGGTTCCATCTTCCCCAATAACAATTGCTGAAACTTCTGTAATATCTTTCTCTAATCTTACTTTAACTAAATTTCCAATTTCCCCATTTATCTTTGATTTAGATTTTTCAGATTCTAAAACGATATTTACAAAGCCTTCCTCTACTCTTCCTATTTTATAATAGTATTTGCCATCATCTCTTAGTATCGCATTTTCTAAGTTCTCTTTTGTCTCTCCTACCTTTAATTCTATTATATTATAGTTTGCTTCTTGCACTTCTACTTCTAATGTATACACACTACTTAAAGAATTTTCAGCTATTACCTTTATTTCATATGTATATACCTTTTTACCGTCTACCACTGCTTCAAGCTTTTCTGCAATATATGTATCATTATATATTTCATCAATTTTTGTAACTGCAAATGTATCTTCTGCTACGGCTTTTATACTTAAAGCAGATGTGTCATGTGTAACTTTTGCTCTATAAATTCCATCTAGTTCTGAATATACATTTTTTCCATTTACTGTTATTGTATCTAGATTACTATTTGATGATTGTTCTAATATTGCTATAGTATATTCTTCTGTTTCTAGTCCATTTTGTGATGTAACTTTTACCTTGACAATTGTTTCTTCTTCAGTTTTTGCAACTGTAATATTATCTTTTCCCACAGCTTTAGGATTTGATCCAAGTTCCATGCTTGCTAGGATATCATTTAATATAACATCTACATTAAATTCTATCTCTTTACTTCTTATTTCATATCTATTTTTACCTTCTATGTATTTTGCAAGTTTATCATTAACTCTTACTTCTTTAATTGTGGCATCATCTGGAAGAGCCTCTATGATAAGCTTATATGATTTAAGGCTTCCGTCTTCTGACTTTACTTTTATAACTACTTCTGTTTGTTTAGATATAATATCTACTTGTTTTGCAATCTCATACATTGCAAATTGGCTATTATCTACATTAACATATGCTTTATTTGGGGCTTTATCCTCAGTTTCTGCACCAACTACTACACTAGTTTTAGCTGTCTTTAATATATAGTGATAATTACCATCATCCTCTAATGTTGCCTCTTCCCCATCTACTTCTAACTTAAGTAGATTTGTATTATTGGATAGTCTTTCTATTATTAGCTCATATTCTTTTTCATTTATTCCATCTTCTGACTGAACTTTTATTGGTACATTTGTCTTTTCCCCTGTAATATCTATGCTTTGTAAATCTTCATGTACTGCATAGTTTCCTGTGTTATTTATTTGTACTTTAGATTTAGCATATGCGGTAGTTACTCTTACCTCTCCTACTTTCAAATCTCCATGAACTTTTACTCTATATTTTCCATCATCACCTTTTTGTGCAACATATTCAGTATCTCCATCTTTTAATACAACTTCAGCTATATTAACATCTGACTCAGCTTTTCTAATTATTACTTTATAATCGGCTGTTTCTTCTTCATTTCTTAAAGTTACTGTATATGTATTTTCTTTTGATGTAATTAAAACCTTTGCAGTAGATTCTCCTATTCCTTCAGGGTTACCTTCAATAGTTACTCCTACAGTTATTTCTTTTGCGATTGCTCTAATTTCAGCCTCTAATTCGCCCTCTGGAAGATATGCTATATATGTTTTCCCATCTGTTTCAGGTGTAATTAGAGTTCCATTTACTAATATCATGTCTAATTTCGGATTTATTTCTGTAACTAGTTCCTTTGCAATAGTTAAAGTATAGTCTTTAGTATACCCATCAGAAGTTTTAGCTTTAATGCTTACAATAGTAGTATTAAGATCTAGATTTATATTTTCTTCATTTTGTGTAACTTTGTATGTATTTCCAGCAATACTTATCTCTCCCAAGCTATTATTTAATAAAGCTTTGATGTTAGCTATTTTAGTATCTTTTGGAACTGTAATGACATAGTTACCTTCTGACACTTTTTTAGCCTCTTCTTCATTTACTCTTAAGCTTACTAAATCTAAAACTACATTTGCTTTGTAGATAACTAGAGTATATTCTTCTATTCTTCCGTATTCTGACTTAACTGCAATTCTTATTTCTTTTGATAGATCAGTCCCTACGTTTATCAATTTTTCTGCAGTTTCTAGTTTGTAATCTAGTCCGTCTATTGAAACACTGCTATATTGACTATTTAGAAGTACTTTACTTAAAGATATATCAGTAAATTCTGATACTACTACTTCATATCTATTTAAAGATACTGCTGTAGCTTTTATAGGTGTCTCATTTCCATTATCGTCTTTTGAATTTACTGTAATTTCTTTAATTTCAATATCGTCTGTAATTTTTTCTATGATTAGTGTATATTCTTCTTCAAGAGGAAAGTCGCCACTATTATTTCTAATTCCAACAGTAATTGGAATTTCAGTAGTTTTACCTATTAGAGGAACTCCTTCTTTTACTAATTCTCCATTATATGACCATGTAGGTTCTACTACTGAATTAGTATCATCTATTGTAATTCTATCTGTTTTATCTTTTGTCCAAATCTTAATATTTGCTATGTCGTCATTTGTTACAGTTTGTACTCTATATACTAATTTTTCTCCTGTAGATGTACTATCTAAGGTTGCAGCTTCTTCATTTACAGTAATCTTTTCTATCCTATCTTTTTCCTGAGGTAACACAATTCTTGTAAGTATTACCTGCTCACCTGTAACTTTATCTGTCGCAGTAATATGTGCTATACCTTCTCCGACTAGCTGTTAACACTCCTCCATTTTCTGTAATTACACTTGTATCGTCTACTACAAATGTATACTCGTCTATAGATATATTGCTGCTATTAAATACATTAAATGGATTACCAGTAACTTTTATTTCTTCTGTATCTCCGAATTTTCATTGTAGCTGTTATAGGGTCTATTTTGAAGTCTCTGTCCCCTACTAATGTATGTTCTATTTCGTCAATTCTTCTACCATTACCTATTTGTCCATATGTATTCATACCTGATGCATAAACATTTCCTGTATTTTCTATTATATATGTATTACTTATTCCAGCTCCTATTCCAAATGTATTACTACTATGGTTATTTGCTTTTTGTGGAACTGCAACTGAATTTGTACTTCCTACACCTAGCTCTCCATTTGTATTTTCACCTAATACAAAGGTCTCTTCATCTGCTGTTTGAAGAATTACAGATGTTCCATTTGCAGATATATCTATTACTCTAGGAGTTATTTGTATTTCATTTAAAGCTCCTGCTTTATATTCATATACATTTCCGTTAGATGTTAGGATAACTATGCTATCATTTGTAACCTGCACTTTAATAGCATTATCTATATCTGGTATTTCTCCGATTTAAGATATTACCATATCCTATCACTTTACCTTTTGTTGTTACAAAGGCATTTTGATCTTTACCGGCAAGCCATATCTATTACTCTTACAGTTATTTTTTCATACGTCTTAGGCTTAGTAATTCCACTTCCCCATTTATAAACAATTCCTAAGTCATCCATTGCAAAGGCTACATTCCCTCCTGCAACGACTTTTTTAATCTTTGATAGATTTTGTATCTGTGTTAGCTTGTTTTTTGACTTTGTTTTACCGGTCTCCTAGTTGTCCATCATTGTTATTTCCTGAAGTCCAAACAGTTCCATCTAAGCGCAACGCAACTAGGAAATCATCTCCAACTTTTATATCACTATATGTTGAAAGTATATTTGTTTTTGTAGGTTTATCATAAGTTAGGTAATCTCCAGTAGCAAGCTGTCCTGATGTATTATATCCAAATGTCCAAATACTTCCGTCAGATTTAAGTACCCCCACAAAATTCTCTCCAGCACAGACTTTAGGAGCTACAATGCTTCCCCTATCTACAACTTTAACAAGTATACTATATACTTTTCCAGTTTTCTTTGAGACTGCATTTACTCTAGTTGTACCTATTCTTATGCCATTTATATTTCCATTTTCGTCTAATTCTGCAATTTCATCTTTTAGTGAATTAAATGTTAATTCTTCATTAAAGTCTTGATTTAAGTAAATTAAGTTAAACTCATATGAAGTATTTGTGGCAATATTTTTCTTATCTCCCACTTCTACAGTAATTTCTGTTTGAGAAAAACCTGTTTCATCATTTCCAATTTGAATTGGGACAACTCCTTTAGTTTTGCTTCTTATATCTTCGTCTCCATGAGCATAATCCCCTGTACCCCAAACTGTTCCATCATTTTTAACCATGACAGTATATGTATTTCCTGAAGATGCATAAATTACATTAGTAATTGTATCTAATTTTGTAAAAACGTTTAAATTACTCTTAGAGTTATTACCTAATTCTCCACTTGAATTTAATCCTGATACAAATATATTTCCATTAGTATCAATTACTGCACTATGTCCTTTTCCTCCAGAAATATATCTAATATCCTTTAAGTTATCTACTTTAGTAGGAGTTAGAATTGATGTATTTACAGAATTTATTCCAAGTTCTCCATATATATTTGATCCCCATGTAAATACTGTTCCATCTAACTTTAATGCTAAATTGTGAGTATCACCGACTAGCTATCATAACCACATTTTCTAGTTCTTCTATCTTAGTAAATTGTTTAGTTTTCTTTATATTAGCATTATCTTGTGCAAGTTCACCATAAAGGTTAGAACCTGTAACATATACATCTCCATTGCTTTTTAAGATAGTCGCATGATTCTTTCCTGCTTTAATATCAATTACATCTGATAAATCTTTAGCTTTTGTTACTGTAATTTTACTTGTATAGCTTCCGATTCCTCCTTCTCCATTAGCATTTAGTCCAAAGCTATACACTTCCCCATCTTTTCCTATAGCGTAAGATGTATTATTACCACAGGCTATTTTTTTAATATTTGCAAGACCTGGTACAATAGTTGGAGTAAGTGAATTGCTTTCAGAGTTTGTTCCCAATTGTCCATTGTTATTTCTACCCCATGCCCAAACATTTCCGTTTATCATCTAAAGCTAAGGTATGATTTTCACCAGTAGCAACCTGAATTATTTTAGTTTCTGCTGGAAAATTTACTTTAACTGGTTCATCAGATAAGTTATTTGTTCCATTTCCAAGTTCACCATATTCATTTGTTCCATAGCACCAAACCGTTCCATCGATTTTAAGCGCCACTGTATGGCTTCCATTTGTTTCAACCATTGGTTCAATATTGCTATTTTCTAAAATTCTAAGAGGAATTATAGCTATTTTATCTGTTCCTATTTCCCTTGCAATAACTGTAGTTCTGCCAGCTTCTAGAGCCATAATTTCACCAGTATTTGGATCTAATATTGCTACATTTTGATCTACTATTTCATAACTTATTTCAGCTGTAGTTTCTGTAAATAAGTTAAAATAATCTACAAATGCATCTATATCAAATGTATCTTCTTTCTTAAGGACAAGTCCTGAAGTATTAGTCTGAATTAAAGTTTTTCCGAACAAGCTGAGGTATATAGTAATCAAAGTTTTCTCCGGTTACCAAGTTCACCGATTTTCACCCTGTCCCCAAGTAAATACATTTCCGTCTTCTTTATAAACAGCTACATGATTGTATCCACTTGAAACTCTTTCTACATTAAATATATCTGTTTTAAGAGTGGCATTCCAAGTTTCATGTATACCGCCCTCTTCTATTCTATTTTCAAATCCAAGAGTTTTGAATTCATTAATACCCCATGTATATACTTTACCATCACTAGTCGTAGATATGCTATATCTATCTCCAGCTGATACCTCTGAAACATTTTCTAATACATTACCATCTATGGTTTTGACAATAGTAGATATATTATTTATTCTAGAAACTGTTTCTCCGGTCACCTAACTGTCCATATGTATTTGTACCATAACTATATACTCTTCCGAGATGTAGCAAGTAAAAGCACATGATCTGTTCCTTCAGAAATTTGAATAATTTTATCTTGTACTAATATAGGTTCTTCAGATGGGTCATATTCATTTAGGGAAAGCTTTATTTCTGTATCATCATTTAATTTTCTAACAATTCCATCATCAGAAAGATAGTAATTTTTGCTTACATCTACTATATTTTTATTCTTATTTAATAGTTTTGGAACCTTTCCATATCCATCACCCCAGGCATAAAGTTCACCATTAGTTGTTATTCCAAAAGATGTATTCATTGAAGCTTGGACTTTAGAAATATCTTTAAGGTTAATATATATTGGAGCTTTAATTGTGCTTAAATTACCACTACCGAAGCTGACCATTTAAGCCTAATCCCATGCTATATACCTTGCCTGATTTTCCAAGCATAATTACATGTCCAAGCCCAGAACTTATATCAATTATTTCTTCTTCTGTTTCAACCTTCTTAGGACTATTAGAGTCATTACTATTACCAAATGCCCAAACTGTACCATTTGACCTTAAAGCAAAACTAAAACCTTGTCCACTTACCGTTTTTGCAGATACAGATGAATTCTTGTTATCTATAACATTTATCCAAATATTTTTAGTATATCCATCATCACCAGATGCTACAATTTCTACTCTACCTATACTATTTCCTGTTATTTTAAAGTTTGGAACTAAGTCCTTTTCTCTTTTTACTTTACTATTATCAACACCTGCAATTTCATCTAATTCAAGTTTTTTATTATTTGTAGAAAATGCATTAATTTTGCCACCACCAGCAATATCTGTCTTTAAATTAAAGCTATTACTAAAGCAAATTGTTACATCATTAGATGTACCGAACAGTTATATTATCTAATTTTGGAACTGTAATTATATCAAGTTCACCAATTTTCGTGAAATTAGTTCTATCTTTAGTATCACTCAAACCTAATTCGCCAAAAGTATTTTGACCAATTGTATATACGAATCCTTCTGTGTCAGAAATTGCCATATGGTTTGTACCTGCTTCGGCTAATTTAAACTTAGGTAAACTTAAATCATTTCCAGATTTATCTTGAACTAAACTAACTTCGCTTGCATACATTACTTTAAGAAGTTCCTGTCCAAGTTTTCTCTTAGTATTATCACCCCAAACATATACTGTGCCTTCTAAAGATACTGCCATAGATATCCTATTTTCACTTGACACCTCATAGCAATTCTCTAAATATGTATTTTCATCTGTCTTGACAAAATTTGCGTAATTTTTCTTTGTACTACATCCACTTCCAAGCTGACCAAATTCTCCTTCACCCATGCTTAATACACGTCCATCAGCTTTTGCAAATAGTAAATGGTCTTCTGAGTAAGAAATGCTAACTATACTATTTAAGTAATTATTTCTTTCATTAGGTTTATCAATATTAAATGCAAATCCATTTTCTCCAAGTAGGAGTTCTCCATCTACGTCAGCCATTTTGTATTTACTATCTATCTTAGTTGGTTTAGAATATCCTTTACCCCAAACATATGCAAATCCATCTGAATCTACTGCGTAGAAATTATCGCCAAATGCGTCAATAGCAATCACATTATTTAAAGAAACAACTTCAGTTGGTTCTTCTATTTTTTCTTCTTTATCTTCATAAGTTTCTGTTATTTCACCTGTTTGCTCATTTGTACTAGAAATTTTAGTAGTACACTTAATATTTCCCCAAGTATATACTTTTCCAGAATTATCTAATGCAATAGATATCTTATTTCCGGCACCAATATCAACTATATTTTCTAATCCTTTTCCAGC
This sequence comes from uncultured Clostridium sp., assembly GCA_948466265.1. Next base: position 25,329 of record CAOJZU010000009.1, read on the forward strand.
TTTTGTAACTTGATAAGGCTCATTTTCTTTTGATATTCCATTATCTCCAAAGAACCAAACTGTACCATTTTCTTTAAGTGTAAGTGTAAAATCTTTTCCTATCTTTACTTTAGAAGCTGTTATTCCATCAATTACTTCTACAATAATATATGTAAAGTATCCATTTGTAGTATCAGTTATCTTAACTTTTGCTATACCAAGACATTTAGGCGTAATCAAACCTGATGAATCAACTGTTAATATATTATCATCCATACTCTCATATGTAATATTTCCGAACAGCTAAATCCTCAGTTTGAATTTCATTTAATTTAGTATATGAAATTTTATCTTTATTAATTGTATATGTATGATCTATGTTTATTTTTATATTTTTATCAGCATAGTTTAATACTGATCCCAGTTCATTAACTGTAACTGATCCGTCTCCACCATCTCCTCCGTTTATTTTTCCATGGTTAATATTTTGGCAGCTAGATACATCTCCGTCCTTTTCCTCCTGTTGCTATTAAATCTCCTGGGTCTAAAACAAAGTTTGTGAAAATATTTACTGAGCCTCCACCAGATCCTGCTCCACCTGTTGCACCTTTATATCTTTCATTAAATATAGAATTTGAATTCGCTCCAGCACCTTTTGACCCTTCAGAAGAAATCTTTCCAGTGTTTGTTAATGTATCACTATATATCATTAGAAGTCCACCTACACCGTCTTCACCCTTTGTATCTGTGTTGTCTGTACTTTTTTGGAAATAACTACTATTTCCACCATTAATTCCTGCTCCTCCTCCTGCAAACCAAGATACTCCTGCAGCAATATCATAAGCATATCCTGCTCCTCCACTTTCTTGTGTTCCCTCAGTTGCACTAGGACCTACTGCTGGAGCATTAGTGATTAAAAGCCCTCCTGTTCCACTTCCTCCTGCATATGAATTTCCTCCCATTGAGCCACCAATCCAACTATCATTAGAACCTTTTAGTCCATTGATAGTTATACCTCCTTGTCCACCAGAACCTGTTGCTCTATTTGTTCCATCATTTCCTTTTTTACCAAGTGTATAATATCCATTTTTATAATGTGGTTGCCAAGCTTTAAGACCTTCTGCACCATCTTTTGGAACATACTCATAAGAACTATCTATGTTTTCCCATAAGAATACATCTTGTCCTTCTTCTACATTTGCTCCGCCTTGCTGTCATTGTTATTTCTCCATTATTTATGATGTTACCTAGGACACAAACATACATACCTTTTTTTCTTGTCTTAGCTGTAAGGGTTACGTATTTATCAATTTCTAAATTGCCATGATATTTTACAACTAGCATTGTCTCATCTGCTGTATCATTTCCAAGCTCTATAGTTTTTGTCTCTTCACCTGAATCTAAACTATATTTCATATCACTATAATAATTGTATAGCTCAATTTTGTATATTTCATCTTGGATTGCTATTTCATAGATTCCATCTGTTAAAGTGCAATCCCTTATACCCTGTATAATATCATTCATTTTCTTTACAGTTTTCATAACTATAATTTTTGTTTTGCCAGTTCCATTATGTGTTACTATACATTCGTTAGTACCATAATCAACAGCTGTAACTTTGTTATATTCACTTAAACTTAATTTTGTACTGTCTGGTATACTAATTGTAAAGTTTTGTTTACTATCATCTACTATATCATTTTTTAAGTTAAATGTGTTTTCTAATGTAGCTACTACTTCTGTTGTTTCATTTATATCTAAATAATAAGTATCTTTATCTGTTTCAACAATTGTATCTCCAATTTTTATATAGTTTGAGCTATTTGTATTATTTCCATTTCCAAGCTCTCCTGCTACATTTGTTCCAGTCATATATACAAATCCATTAGCATCTGCTACTGCTGAATGTGTTCCACATCCATGGGATATGACTTTTGCAGGCTTTCCTATATCTACTTTTGCAAGTAATCTAGAATATTCTGTATTTCCAAGTCCTAGTTGTCCACTTGTATTTAATCCAAATGAATAACTTTCCCCATCATCTTTACTTATAAAGCTTATCTCATCTCCTGCACTAATATTATAAGCATTATTTGTAACTACCGCTGTTAATGAAGAAGATGTCTTTCCAAGCTCTCCATATTTATTTTTGCCACCCCATGAATATACATTTCCATTGGTCTCTAATGCTAGATAATGCTCTTTTCCACTACTGATTTTTGAGATACGACTTAAACTATTTAATCTATTTCCTAAATCTGAAATATCATATATATATCCTTCTTTGCTTAAGAAAAGTTTACCTGATACATCTATCATTTTATTTGGTGAAATTAGTTTCATAGGTAATATAGAATATCCTTCTCCACATACCCAAATGTTTCCATCTTTGTCTAATGCAATTGTTATATTTTGATATGCTTCTACTTTTTCTATATCTTTTAATCCTTGTACTTCTACTGCAAAAGTTGTATTATTATTTGTTCCATTTCCTAATTGTCCATGGTTATTTGCTCCCCATGTATATACTTTCCCATCATTAGATAATGCTACACTATGACTATATCCAGAAGATATCTGTTTAATATCTTTAAGCTCATCTGTAGAATTTTGACATTTTACAGAAATAGGTTCATTTTTATTTACATTATCACCTGAACCTAACTGTCCTAAATCATTTTTTCCAAAGCTCCATACTGTCCCATTTTGTTTTAATGCTACTGTAAAATTATTTCCTGTAGTTAATGCTGATTTTTCACCTTGTATTACTGTAATATATACATAAGTTACTATTTGATTATCTACATCTGTTATTTTTAATTTTGTATTTCCTTCTAAAACTCCTGTTATTGTATCACCTGATAAATTTGCTATATTTGTATCTAAAATTTCAAATGTTAAATTTCCTAGTGATATGCTATCCTGTAATGCAAGTTGACTTACAAAATTAATTTTTGATCTATCTATTTGATAAATCTCCCCTAAATCTAGTACTATTTCTTTTTCTTCATAATTTAATTCTGGAGTTAAATTTGTTAAAGTTACAGAACCTTTTCCTCCTGCTCCTCCATTAAGTTGCCCATGATTCATATTCTGACAATCTAATACATTTCCTCCTAGTCCACCGGTCTGCTATAATACTTCCAAGGTTTGTCGTCCTTTTATAAAATACATTGATTGAGCCTCCTCCTGAGCCTCCTCCTCCTGTCGCTGCCCTATAACTACTGGTGAAATATCTATTTGCTCCTGCTCCATTTGTACCATTTGATTCTATTATTCCATTATTAGTTAAATCATTTGTATAAAGTAATAATAATCCTCCTGATCCATTTTGACCTTTAGCTTCAGTATTTGCTGTTGAGCAACCATAATATCCGCTGTTTCCTCCAATTATTCCAGCTCCTCCTCCTGCAAACCATTCTACATAATTTCCACTATTATATGAATAACCTGATCCACCATAATTAAGACTTGCTTGCCCTGTTGTTTTTGGTGTTGCAGCAGCATTAGAATTTACAACTGAACCTGATCCATTTCCTCCTGCATATGATGTTCCTCCTGTACTCGCTCCTACCCAACCATCTTTTGAACCTCCTAGTCCATTAAATATATTTGCACCTTGGCCCCCTGAACCTAATCCTCTATTTGCTCCATCATTTCCTTTTCTACCTTCTGACCAAGTCCCTGTTGTATTTTTGGGTTGATGTGCTGCAAGTCCTTCTGCTCCTAATGCTGGTACATATTCAAAGTTTGAGTTTTTGTCCTTCCAAAGATATACATTTTCTCCTGATACATTATATGTTCCCCTAGCTGTCATTGATATGGTTCCATTATTTACAAGTTCGCCCATAACACATAAGTACATTCCTTTTTTATAGCATAAGTTGTAATTAGTTCCATTTACCATTGTAGAAGATGTAGCTGCTGTTACTGTTACTCCTTTATTTATAGTTAAATTTTTATGATATTTTACAACTAGCATTTTGTATTCTTTTGATGTATCACCTAGTGAAATTGTTTTATTTGCATTTCCTGAGTCTGTCGAATACATTACATCATTATAGTTATTTATCAATTCGATTTTGTAATCAATAGTTTCTGAACCAGACTCTGTTTTGCCATTTACCCTGAATATATAATCGCCATCTGGTAAATTATTATCTTTTACACCTTGCATTATGCTATCGCAAATAATAACTCCGTCATCTTCTGCAAGTTCTATTCCTGAATTTACAGCTTCTGAAATTTCTGCTGAGCTTAAATCTTCTTTTTTATCTTTTGACATGACAAATAGACCTGTTTTGTCACTTGTAAACAACAAAATAGCTAAAACTAATACAGATATTACTGCAATAAATATACGTTTTAATTTTCTCTTTAGTCTCTTTGTCATTGCTTTTTTTGACCTTCTCCTTATTAATTTTCCTATATTATTAATTACTACAAATATATATATATTTCAATACCCTTTTTTAACTGTAAAAAAATAAGCCTCTATCCTTCTAGGGCTTTGGGTTTTCCAATTGTTGTCTATATTTTGACATTTTTTTATCTTTTTTGTTACAAAGGGTAGTAAAATAAAGTTTTTCCTTAGGGAGATGCCAGATACAAATCCCCCTCGTAGTAATACCTACGAGGGGGATTAATTTATATATGCATATTTTTTAATTATCTACAATAACACTGTTAACTCTTGTTATCTTTCCACCTTTTATTTTAACTTCTAAAGTATTTTCTGCAGAAGTAATATAATAATATTCTTCTCCTGACCTACGAATCTTCTTTACTGATATTGCTGTAGAGCTTACATTTTCTTCTCCAAGTGCTGTAAATCTTTGCACTGCAATATCCTTTGCTTCATCTTCTGTTATTTCTTCTACATTTGAATTATTTGGGGATTTTGTTTCATTTTTAGCAGTATTCTTATTATTTGCCTTATCTTCATCAGAGGATTTTCCAATATTTCCTATAAATTTTCCTACTGTGTCTTTTGCAGTCGTTACAAATCCTGAAACTTCGTCTTCTAGATCAAATAAGAAATATACTGAACCTAGTATAACTGCTATACAAACTAATACCATAAAATTATATAAAGTAAATACTCTTCTTTTTTTCTTTAGATATCTTTTACCCATTTTACATTTCCTCTTCTTTTGTCTTTTTTATTATCTTATCATTTTCTAGAGGAAATGTAAATAGGTTGTTTTAAAATTTATTCTAATACAATTTCATATGGCTCATCATTATACTTAATTGTAAATTTCTTGACTTCTCCTCTATGTTTAATTTCAATTTCTTTGCCATCTAATTTTTGACTTATCTTGTCATTTAAATGTATTAGCACTTTGTTCTTATATGTCTCACCATCAATAAATTTATCAATATTAATTTTTCTCTTTCTCGCTGTCAACTTATCCATTCCGCCAAACTCGAATTCTTCTCCTTCTTCTACATATACTTTAACATTACGTTTAGCAAGTAATAGTAATAATAGTATGAATAATCCGTAGTAGACTTGTAATTCCTGCTTTTACTTTTACACTAGTATCATCTGTATCTTTTACACCAAGAACTTCTGTAGGCTTTTCTTCCTTTTTAGGTGTTTCTATTGTTGGTTTTTGTTCTATTGGTTTTTGTACATCTTGCTCTGTTATTTGTGTTTCTTCTTTTGGTACTTCTTTTTCTACATAAATTACCTTTGTTGGAGTCTGTGGCTTATTAGGTGTAGTTGGCTTTTGTGGCTGTTCCTGTGGTTTATCAGGTACATCAGGTTTGTTTGGAGTATCTGGTTTGTCTGGTTCCATTGGGGCTGGTCCAACAATTACTATAAATGTGTCTGTTTCTCCTTTATATTCTACTTTAACCATTTGGCTTCCTGATTTATTACTATTATAGTCTTTAATCATGTCTCTTGTCATAGGAACAACTGTTATTCCACTTGATTTTGTAACCTCTATTGTTCCACCTGCTACATCTATGTCTTCTCCATAATCATATTCTGTCTTATCTGGTAAAGTCTTAATTCTTATAGATTTAATCATATCTACAACTGATACTTTAAAAGTTCCAGTATATCCTTCATATTCAACTGCAAGTACTTGTGAACCTTCTTGTTTATTGTTAAATTCAGTTTTTATCATATGTGCTTGTAGGTCATCTTCTTGTTTTACAGCTCCACTCTTCATTACTATTTGAACTTTTCCGCCGAGTTAGATCCATTTCTGTTCCCCACTCAACTTCTTGTTTTGTAGGTGGAACTATGTTTAGTCCTTGTACAACATCACGAACTGTAACTTGGAAGTTTCCTACTTTTTCTCCGTCTAAGTAAACATCAATGTTTTGAGTATTTAGGTCTTTTGGGTTATAGTTTTTAATTTGTACTCTAGGACTTGTTAGTGGAACATCCTCATCGCCTGATTTCTTAGCAATATGGATATTTCCTCCGCTTAAATCAATATTTTCTCCATAATTTGGGTTTGTATCTGCTGGTGGTGTTACTGTTATTGTTCTTGCTTCATCTACAACCTTTATGCTAAAGTATTCTGTATATCCACCATATTCTACTTTAACTTGTGGATTTCCTGGTTTTGTCATTCCGTCGCCCATTATTGTTACAGTTACATCAGTAGCATGTACTAAACTTACTGGGTTTGGATCAGTCGTACCACCTGCATACGTAAATTCTACTGTACCTGTAGAAAAGTCAGGCGTTTCTCCTACTTCGTATTCTAGCTTTGTAGGTTTAGTTATCTTGATACCATTAATTTTATCTTTTACATTTACATTAAATGTTGTAGTTTTTCCTTCATGTGTTACTGTAACTGTTTGAGGTCCTAATTGGTTAGGATTATATCCTGGTATCATAGTAGATGTTATATCCACATATGTTGTTCCACTGCTTCTTGTAACTGCGATTTGTGCTGGGTTTCCATCTGCTCCAGTTAAAACAATTGCTTCACCATAAGTCTGTGTTTCTTTTGGTGGGTTATGCATACTTATACTTAGAATACTATCATTTACAGTTATTCCAAATGCTTTTGTCTTTCCTTCCCATGTAACTGATATGCTTTGTGTTCCTTTTGTAGTTAAATCATATGTTCCAAGTGTCGCACGTCCGGCTGCTACTTCATCAGCAAGATTAACTATTGGTGTTGTTAAAGTTCCTCCTGCTTCACTTGCTTTTATAATCTGAAGTGTACCACCACCTAATTTTAGTGATGTATCTCCCACTTCATAATCTGTATCTGTTGGTGCTGTGAGTATGATATCCATTACATAGTCTTCAATTGTTACAGGAATTTGTCCTATTACTTCTCCATCTAACATTACATCAACTGTTTGACCTGGGGTTAGGTCTGTAAAGTTTGGTGTTTCAAATGTTACTCTTGGGTCCGTTAGATTGATTTCTTCTATAACTGCTCCTGCTTTGTTTGTAACTGTTATCTTTCCACCTGTTTTGTTTATTGTTTTATTATCAGGGTTTCCATATTTAAATGTATTATCTCCTGTAGGCTCAGTTAGTGTTATGTTTCTTGATTCGTCTTTTACTGTAATATCAAATGTACCATTAAATGTACCTTCTACTCCTGTATATACTACTGGTACAGATACTTTTCCTAAGGTAGATCCTACTGTTAGGTTTCCACCATTTACTGTTACTCTTGAATCTGTTAAAGATATCTTTGTAGCATCTGGTTTTTTACTTGCCCATTCAAATCCTACATATCCACCAGTTAAATCTATTTTATCTCCTGGTTCATATCCTGGGTTTGTAGTTCCTTCTACTTTAATTCCTTTAATATAGTCTTGTACAGTTATAAGTATTTCTCCTACTTTTGTGCCATCTAACATTACATCGACTGGTTGATTTGGGGTTAGATCTTCAAAGTCTGGTGTTCCAAATGTTACTCTAGAATTAGGTACACTTAGGTCTATTGTTTCTACAACTGTTCCTGCTTTGTTTGTAATTTCTATCTTACCGCCTGTTAAGTCTAGCTGTTTATTTTCTGGGTTACCATATTTAAATGTATTATCTCCTGTAGGCGCTGTGTAGTTTGGTGTTAATGTTGCAGATTTTACCGTAACATTAATTGGTTTTGTAAAGCCATTCCATGTAATATTTATTGTTTCTGTTCCTACTGCTGTGAATGTTTGATTTCCAGAAATAGTTGCTCTTCCTTGATCAACTTCTGTCTTTAACACTTCTACTGGGGTTGTGAGTGTTTTTCCGTTCTTCACTTGCCTTTACAATTTGAACTGTTGCCCCACTTAAATCTAGTTTTTCTCCTACTTCATATGTTAGGTTGCTTGGCGGAATTAACTTAATGTCTTTTATATAGTCTATAACTTCAATAGTCATTGTTGTAGTTACAGGATTTCCTGCTAGATCTTGTCCATATGTTATTGTTACGTTTTGGTCACCTAAAACACTTGTATCAAGTCCTAGAATCATTGAAGCTGTTACTGGAATTGGATCTCCAACTGGATCTATTCCACCTTTATATACTTCTATGAATACTCCTGCCAAGTCTGAATCTTTTAATTTTTGTCCGAATTTTACTTGAGGTTTAGGTGCTGGAGTTTTAATTTCTATTTTTGTTACAACATCTGATACTGTATAGTTAAGTGTTGCTGTGTATTGATTCTTAAGTCCTTTTGCATTATCTTCCTCATGCGTTACTGTAGCTTGCCCATTTGTAGTTACTGTATCTGTTTTTAATGTGTTATTTAGTAAAGCTTCTGTTATTGGGTATTGCTCCGTAGAAGCATTTGGACTTGATTTTCTATATACTGTATATGTTCCTATTGGGTAAGTTACAGCTTCACCTATTACATATTTTTTAGGGTCATCTCCTGGTACTTTATCTACTGCAATATGGTCTACTGTGTCAAATACTTGATATTCGATTTCTTTAGTATATGTTGTTCCATTTCCTGCTGTATAGCTTATTCTCAATCTTCTATTTGTTTTTGTCCAGTGATCTGTCCCAAAATAAGTACTTGTAAGTTCTGTTGCTTTTGCTAAATTTGTTGTAATATCTATTGCTGGTGCTTCTGTAATATCTTCTATTGTAACTTTTGAGGTATCTGATAGACTTATCTCTGTTCCGTTATCTCCTGCTGGAGTGCTAGAAAATCTTTCATATAGTTTAATTTCTGATAGGTCTAGCAATTCTCCCCAATCGTATTTATTCTTTGTAAATGTTCCTACAAATGTTGCACCAAGTGATGTATCCACAACATCATAAGTATATGTGTCTGTTTTATTTATAGCTGTTCCATGTGCATCATCTTCTGTATATGTAACTGTTGCTATTTTGCCTGTTCCTTGAGCAGTTGTTATAAGTGTTCCATTTAACCATGCAATATTAATTGCCTTTGCCTCTGTAGAAGTGGTTTTATCTGCTGCTCTGTAGATAAATATTTCTCCACCTGGGTTTGTAACATGTTCATTTACCGAGAAATTATCTCTAGGTTTGCTAGAACCAGATTGTCCAACTTCTATATGGTCTAAATTATTTAATACATTTATATTTACTATTTTTGTCGCTTTATTGTTTGCACCTTCACCGCCTAATGGGTCAGCCACAAATGTAATTTCTAGTGTTCTTTGTGTTTTATTAGTTGTACTGTTAAAATCACTTGTTTGTAACTTTGTAGATAGACTTAAGTCTGTTTTAACATCTATAGGTGATGATACATTTGTTATATCTTTTATAGTAATTCTTGAGTCTGTTAATGGAACTTGACTTCCTTTGCTACTGCTATCTGTATCTGATGCGAATTTTTCATAAACTGTTAAATCGCTTAGATTAACTGTTTCTCCCCAGTTGTAGTTTTTGTTTGTTTCAGTTAAGTTTCCATCTATTGTTACAGCTATTCTTGTATCATTTACTGAATAGTTGTATGTAATAGGTGGGAATGTTTTTGCTCCATCTACATTTCCACTATCTGTATATGTGTATGTTATTGATTTTGGGCCTGGTGTACTTGTATCAAAATTTGGTGTAAAGCTTGTTTCTGATAGTGCCACCATATCTGCTGGTGAACCAGTAGCTGTTCTTGTTACTTCTATTTCAGTTGTAGCCATTGCATCTCCAACATCATATGTTGTTTGAACTGGAGTATGTAGTGAAACTGTTTTAACTTGGTTATATATTGTTACTGGTATTTCTTTTGTTTGTGTTAAGCCAGGTTTTGTGCTATCAGGTGTAAATGTTATTACTACTGTTCTATTTGATATGTGAGTTGTTGAATCAAATTCTGTATATGGTAACTCTGTTTTAAATTCTCCATCTGTCTCTTTATCTTTTATAGTAATTTTACTATTTGGATATGTAACTTCTGTCCCTTCTGAACCTGCTCCAGTAGTTGGAGTACTACCATATTTTTCATAGAATTTAATTCCTGATAAATCTAATTTATCTCCTACATTGTATGCTTTTTTAGTCATATCTCCTGCTATATTTGCACTTATTATTCCGTCTCCTACTTTGATGTCAAATGTTGTAGTTATATCATTTCCATCTTTGTTTTTTACATTGTTTCCTGCTTCGTCTTTTAATGTTACTGTTACAGGTTTTGTTCCTGCTTCTGTTGTTAATGTTGTTATATCTGTTAATGATAGTCTTGTGCTATCTAAATCTATTTTTTCTTCTTTACCATTTAGCCATGTAACTTTTACTTCGTCTTTTCCATTTGTTCCACCTACGTTTGTAAAGTCATAGCTGCTTGCACCTATTATATATTCTTTAGGCAAGCTAGGGTATGTTTGCATTATCATAGAGTCTACGTAATTTGTGATTGTTATAGGGTATGTAGTACTTTTTTCCACGTTATTTTCTGTATATGTCACTTTAACTATTTTTGAAACTGTATTTCCTCCGAGCTGCTGTATATTCTGCATTTGTAGGTTCTGTTGAGACTCCTTCTCCACTTGGGTCAAACTCGAATGATGTTCCAGAGTTTAGGTCTATTGTACTTGTTCTTCCTGATTCATATTCTATATCTAATTTTCCTTGTCCTACTCCAAACTCTTCTCCATGATAAAAGTCTGATTTTACTGGATTATTAGTACTTGTATTTATTCCAATACTTTTTAATATATCTCTTACATATATTTTAGTAGTTGTAGATAGCGGATCTCCTGTATTTGGATCTGTATATGTTACTATTAATTCTTTTTCAGCTCGTCCATCAGCACCAAAATCCCCAGGTGCTGGTGTTAAAGTAATTGGTATACTTCCATCTGAATTTGTAACTGTTGTATTTGAATTTCCTTTTACTGATATACTTGTTACATCTTTTGCTCCACTTTGATATGTCCTTTTTATTCTCATTCCTGCTTCATCAAATGCCTCGTTATAGTCCCAAACCATCTTTGTTGGTCCTTGGTCAACTGTTATTCCTGCAACTGTATCTACTACATTTAATGTGAAGTCTTTACTAAATACTTTAGTTTCTGTTGCTCCTTCATATTCAAGTAATGCAACTTGTACTTTTACTGTTTCTGTAAATATATGTAAAATACTATCATATATATGTCCTTTTGATACTGATGGGTTCTTTGTATAGTTTTGAATTATTCCTTCTGTAACAGGTGTAGCTGTTCCTAAAGCTCCTGATGCATATACTGGGGTATATGTAACACCTGCTGCATTCAAATGTGTATCTGTTAGTTCTTCATTATAGTTTGTTTTTGGAACCTGAGTTTTATTTATTTCTATTTCCTTTATGTAGTCTGTAAGCTTTAATTTTAGTCCTTTTCCTGCTACTGTGCTTACTGACCCATATGTAACTACATATTCTTTTTCTGATAAGCTGTTACTATCATATCCTGCAAAGTTTACCATTCCTTTATCTATAGCCTGTGTAAATGTATGTCCAGATGTAGTTGTAACTGTCAAAACTGCTCCTGATAAATTTAAATCTGAAGAAGTAGTTCCATATTTATTTATAGCTGTTGGCTGTGATGTTACTTCTACTTTACTTATTGTATCATTTACAAGAACTGTGTAGCTTGCAGGATAATCTACTCCATTTTCTCTATATCCTGTCCATACATTTCCATTTGGATCTGTATATGTTACATTTACAATTAAATCTCCGGCTTGTGAGCCATCATCTTTGGTTCTTATATTTGTACAATTTGCAATTAATGCTTGTGTTTGTGATAAAGTAACCTTTGGATCTGACATTGGTATTTCTGTCTTCCCTGAATGTCCACTTTTATGTTTTGTATTAATCTTTCCAGTTGTTCTTCCAAGTGTTTCGTTTTCATTATATTCTATTTCTGGCTGTGTAGGACTGGTAGATATGTATATTCCTACAATTGGGTCTGTAACTGTTAATGTTAAAGCATTTGTTGTTACTTTTCCGTCTATATATGTGAATTTTACATCTTTATCATCTACATCTGCTACTGTTTTATCTGGTGTTAAAATTCCATCTGTTATACCTTGTTTAATGTCTATCTCTTCTGTTGTAGTATTGTCATCATATTTAATTGTAATTTTTCCACCTGCAAAATCTATTGGATTTCCATGCTCAACTATCATATTGTTTAAATTACTAGTTACATTTAATTCTTTTGGTAGAAGGTAAGGTAATTCGCAAGATTTCTCTCCTGCTTTTATTGTTACTTTATTATCTGATTTTGCAAATTTTTCTGTATCACTTATTGAAATGGTTCCATCAGCTATCATTGCATCCATGTTATCTTTTGTTACTGTTTTTGTCGTGCCATCACTATATGCAATTTCTAGTTCCATTCCTGTAAAATCTATAGTTTCAGTTTTGTAATATGTTTTATCTGCAAGTCCATTTTTTACTGTAATAGAAGAAACAGTAACTCTATCGTCTTCTGCAAATCCTCCTCCATATTCAAAATGGTCTTCTCCTTCAAATGGAGTAGGTGTTTTCATATCTGGGTAAGATACTAATTTTATACCCTGCATTACACCAGATGCACCTGGTTTTAATGAAATTACGCCTGGTTTTATATCGCTTAAACCTTTTCCATCTTTTACTCTAAAAGTCATTGTGGCTGCTATATATCCTTCTGGGACATATGTGTTTGCTTGTGTTATAGAGCAATCTGTTCTTATTGTATCTATTCCATCAAATATTGTTGGTTGCTTATAACTCCACATATCTCCTAAAGTAACAAATTCATTAAAGTTTGATGTTACTGTTAGTGGATAGTATTTCTTGTTTTTTAATCCCTGTTTTATTATTACCTCTTTAATAAATGCTGGCTCTAATACTGAAGTGTCAAATTTTATATTCATTGCATAAGCATTAACATTTTTTTCTACGTTCTTCAACATAAAATCAAATGTTACTAAATGCTCTTTACTTTCACTTACATCTGATATATCATAACTTGGATTGTCATTTGCCAAACAATCATATACATCATAATAATACATTAAAGTATCTTCAGACCATTCACTTGGATCTGGCATTTGGCTTATATCTTGTACTGGATGCATATATACTTCCATATATGGTTCATCACTTGCACGTTCAGCTAAGACACTATATGGTGCAAATAAATTAGCAATTATTACAAATACAGTAAGTAATGCAGTTAGTTTTTTCTTTGTTACCTTTCTTTCCATTTTTTCTCCCTTCTATTTTATAACCTCTCTCGATTTTAAATAATTGTTTCCTATACACGATATTTCTACTATATCGATTACTGTATCTTTATCAAAGTCATAATCTTCATTATAATTATAATCTCCATCTATTGCTCCATAAACATTTCCTATTATAGATATATCTTGGATTTCAATCAGACCTGATTTGTCGACATCTCCTGCAATCATTGAGTATTCTCCTAAATCTAATTTGTCTCCTTCTTCTATTGTTTTACTTATATAAATACAGTCTAGATATGAAGGCGCATCTATTAGTAAATCATACGTTCCAGGGATTACATATATTTTATATGTTCCGATCCTCATTTGTCTTGTAGTCTTGTGAATCAAGTAATAGTAATAATTCATGTAAATTATCTCCTGATCCATTAACCTTCCCTTGAACCACATCCCAATCTCCTAAACTTTCATTATTAAACATATCTTGTACATCTTGTGATTTATATAATCTTAGGTCTGCTTTGTGTATTCCTTTTGAGCTCATAGGTGGTAGTTCTATTCTTCCTTCTATTATTGCAAATGGTCTATGAATTGTTATCTCGTACTCTTTTATTGTTTTTCCGGTCTTCTGCTGTTACGACCAACGTAATTATTGTATCTTCTTCTCCTAGTTCGTTTAATCTTACTTTATATGGAGTTTCTTTATCCATATCATCTATACTTATTTCCTCATATACCAAGTCTCCGCTTTCATTTGTAACTAGGTTTCCGGTCTACATCTCTTTCTGGTTTTCTTATTTTTAGCTTTGAATTTATATCTGTTAACATCACTTTTACATCAAGTTCATCTACATATTTCAAAAGCTCTATTTTATATTTATATATTTCTTTATTAAATACTGGATCTAGTTGATATTCTTTATAAGTAGAAGAATCTGGATCTTCCATATTTATTTCTCCACTAGATACTTTTATATCTTCCAGTGTTGCTACATCTGATGCTGTCATGTCTGTAAATCTAAAACATTTTTGTTCATCATAATATGTATAATAATCTTTATTTATCTTAATTCCTGTTCTTGGACTGTAGCTTGTATTTGTTAATAGATGATACCAGTTTATATTGAATTCTTCTGTTTCATCCATTTGGAAACTCATTGTTCCGATTTTCACTTTTTCATTTGTTATAACCTGCATTCCACCGTACATTTTCTTTTTCTTTAATGTGTTCTCCTGAAACTACATTTGGTGAGAATGAGAATGCTGCCCTAAATGTATTACTTGGATCTAATCCTACCTCATTACTTAATACAGTAAGCATTTCCATGCTATTTGCAAATTCGCTCTCGAATTTAAAGAACTCTGTTTTGTCGCTTGTAGGCAAGTTTGTATTTATAGAAGAGAGAGTAATTTTTGTATTATCATATTGGAAACGTACATCAAATCCTGCAAATTCTAAATTGTGTGCCCATAGTTCCATAAGTACTTGTGATTTTCCGACCCCTTTGGGTGTTACTGAGACCGCTCTCATTTCTAAATACTGATTATCTCCTGCTGGAATTTGAATTATTTCTTCAGGTGTAGGTGTCTGATCTCCTCCGTACAGCGTATGATAAGTCTCCAAGTAATGAAATTAGAATTAGTATACAAAGCAGAATAAATATTAACTTATTACATAAAGATTTTATTTTCATTACTTGGTCTTTTCTCCCTTCTTTTGTACATTAGTTTTTGCTTATCTTACATTTTAACTTTCCTTTTTATTATAAGAAAAAAAATAGAAGTGTCAATAACACTCCTATTTAAGTACTTTCGCCCTCTCCTTACGGATTTTCAAGGGATACTCTTATTTTTTTTAATTATTAAGTTTTGTTAACTTTATTATTACAAATATTACACACTTTTTATATTTTTATAGCCTATCTCTTCTTTTTCCTTTATCCCTAGATGTTTTCAATTTTAACAGCTATAACTGTCATATCATCTTTTAAAACTCCTCCATCATTTTCCTTTGCTTGGGCAAGTAAAATATCTGCTATTCTTTTAGGCTTATCTGTGTCTATTTCTTCCAAAAGATTTTTTATCCAAAGTTCTTTGTTCTCGTACTCCTCGGCTGATTCTAGCACTCCATCTGTACACATTATTATTATATCTTTATCTTTTAAATCCTTGTCATATACAACTAAGTCTACCTCATCAAGTATTCCTGTTGGAAGTGAAACTGATTTTACAACATTTACTTCTCTTTTGTTCTTTATAAATGTTGGACATGCGCCGTTCTTCATAAATTCCATATTTCCCTTGTATAAGTCAAATATTGCAATGTCTAGTGTTGCAAAGCTGTCCTCTTTTGAATTTATATATAAACTGCTATTTATAAGTTCTAGTGATGTGTCTTTATTAAACCCTGTACTTAACATTCTACTTAGCATTTTAATTGCTGTTTTACTTGCTTTTCTAGCATCTTGTCCACTTCCCATTCCATCACTCAATGCTACTAAATATTTACCATCATCTAGTCTTATCCCTATATTTGAATCTCCAGAAACTGTAGTTCCGCTCTTTCTTTCTTCTGCTATACCTATGCTGATTTTATATCTATCTTCTTTTACTTTTTTTTCCTCTTTTACACTTTCTTTTACTTCTTCTTTTGATTTATGAAGTGTATTTGCAACATCTGTAATTGCTCTTGATACTCCATCTAACTGGTTTGACATTACTTTTTTATTTTGTTTTATTCTTTGCTTCCAAAGGTTATTTAGCATTGTTATTTTATATGTATCATTTATGATTTTTACTACTTCTTCAATTTCTCCTTCAATTTTCATATTTGTATCAAAATCATCAAATCCTAATATATACTCATTTCTACATTCTAACAGTTTTATTATTTTTTCTTTTGTTATACTATTTTCTGTTTCTAACTCTTTAAAAATACTATCTATTAAACCATTATCTTCATCTTTTAAGTCATCATATAATATATTTTCTTTTAAATCTTCTATCTTTTCTTCAAACAAATATATAAAATTTTCCTTTTTTGTTTCTTCCTTTTCTAAGTCTTCACTTACATTTCTATATCCTCTTGACATTTCAGTAACCATATCTGTGACTGTATTTAACTTATCTATTGTATTTTCTTCTGCCTGTTCCAATCCATATACCATTCCGTGCTGGTAAATATAAGTCTTTTCCAAAAAAATCAGATATATTTATCTCTATTTTTTTTGGTACAAGTAACAATCCAAGGGATGCGACTACTATCTCCTTTAAATATATTACTGGTACAGTGTTTCCATTTGCAATGTATGATATTAATACATTTCCAGCAATAAATCCGAAGTATTACACCAATTTTTCCAAATTTACTTAAAAATCCTGCTATCATTCCGAGATACTGCAAATGATGCAATTAAAATTCCGAGGACTTCCACAAACAACTCCAAGTACTGCACCAATTGTTATTCCGCTTGTCCCACCAATTAATATTCCTTGCTTCCAACCAAGTACTAATACTATAAGTATGCATAATACATTTTTTATTTCTAATCCTAAAATCTCTAAATTTCTAAAAGCACTTACGCTTATGGCAAGCATTAATGCTCCGTCCGAACTACCTCTTCTATTGTAAATGCTTTTATATTTCCATATTCACTTATAACTGTTAATGAATTTGAAAATATTTTATAGAATATATATGTGACTGCTCCTAATGTAATTCCCATAAATAAATCATATAGCAAAAATCCTCTAAATAGCATTTGCACCATTTGCACTAATATTATACTTGCTACTATATACCTCCCAAGTTTTCTTCTTTCGCTCTTATATTCTTCTTCATACCATGGTTTGAAAACTAAGATCATTCCGCATAAACACTAGTGCTGTAAATGCATATGTTAGTGCTTCTCCGTGTACCTATTCCGATTATAGTTCCGAATAAGAGTAACAGCAAACACAACTCCTGTTGGTAGTCCATTTGAAAGTGCCGCTGCTAGTATTGCTAGTGCAAATGGAGCCATGCCATTTACTGTGCTAACTGTAGATAACATAAATGAAATAATATATACAAGTATATTTTGAACTGTAAATATTTTTTTTAATATTTCTTTTTTGTTTGCTTTTTCCCATAATGTATCTTGTTTATTTTCTTCTTTGTCTATTTTTTCTTCTACGTCTATATTTTGAAACATCCTTACCACCTATCTTTACTTTTTTTATAAGTATACAAGCTTTTGAATGATTTTTTTGTCATATTTAGTATCCTTATTTAAAAAGTTTTCTGCCATTTGTGATATAATTCTTTATTTTCTCTAAATAAAAAACAATTTATGGATATTATTTTATAATAAATTGTCATATTTTTCAATATTTTATGTACAAATTCTTTTGACTGCTTCTATGGTATTTTCATAACTACCAAATGCAGTTAGTCTAAAATATCCTTCTCCTGCATTACCAAATCCTACTCCTGGTGTTCCGTACTATATTTTTTTCTTCTAAAAGAAAATCAAAAAATTCCCATGATGTATATTCTTTTGGTACTTTTAACCATATGTATGGTGCATTTACGCCTCCATATACTTCATACCCTGCTTTTTCTAGTCCTTCTTTTATAATTTTTGCATTTCTTCTATAATACTCTATGTTTGCTTTTATTTGTTTTTGCGCTTCCTCTCCGATATATTGCTTCTGCTCCTCTTTGTGTGACATATGGTACCCCATTAAATTTAGTACATTGTCTTCTGTTCCACAAAGTGTTCAGGCTAATTTCTCTTCCGATCTTTTGTATATCCCATAAGCTTCTTTGGAACAACCGTATATGCACATCTAACTCCTGTAAATCCTGCTGTTTTCGAGAAGCTTTTAAATTCTATACATACTTCCTTTGCTCCTTCTATTTCATATATGCTATGTGGAACATCTTCGTCCTGAATGAAACTTTCATATGCACTATCAAATAGGATTAGTGATTTGTTTTGATTAGCGTAATCTACCCATTTTTTTAATTCTTTTTTGTTTAATGTGGTTCCGTGTTGGATTGTTTGGCATGCATAGATATATCATGTCTACCTTTTCTCTCGGTAGTTCTGGTATAAAGTTATTTTCGCTATTTGAAACCATATATACTATATTTTTTCTTCCTGACATGATATTTGTGTCTAAGTATACTGGATATACTGGATCTGTAATTGCAACTGTATTATCTTGTGATAAAATGTCTACTATGTTTCCTGTATCACATTTTGCACCATCTGATATAAATACTTCGTCTTTTTCTATATCTATTCCTCTTTTTTTATAATCAAATTCTACTATTTTTTCTCTTAAAAAATCATAGCCCTGTTCTGGTCCATATCCTCTAAATGTTTCCTTATTTGCCATTTCGTCTATTGCCTTATGCATAGCTTCAGTTACTTTTGGGATAAGTGGAAGTGTTACATCCCCTATTCCAAGTTTAATTATGTTTGCGTCAGGATTTTTCTTTTTGTACTCTTCTACTTTCCTTGATATTTCTGAAAACAAATAGCTTATTTTTACATCTAAAAAATTTTCATTTATATTTATCATAATTATCTCCTTTTCTTTCTAAAATTCCCCTTCAAATAGAGTAACTGCAGGTCCAGTCATATAAACATCTACATCGTATTTTATTTTTAGGTCTCCACCTAGTAATTTTATAGTTATTTCTTCTTTTTCTTTTACTAAATTATTTAAAACACATGCAACACATACTGCTGATGCCCCTGTTCCACATGCTAATGTTTCACCTGAGCCTCTCTCCCATACTCTCATCTTTACTGTTTTCTCATCTATTATTTGTATAAATTCTATGTTTGATTTTTCTGGGAAATGCTCATCTGCTTCTAAAACCTTTCCATATTTTTCTACGTCAAAAGTATCTACATTCTCTACTATTGTTACGGCATGTGGATTTCCCATTGATACACATGTGAAGCTAAATACTTTGTCAAATAGCTTAATTTCTAAATTTTTTACTGGATTTTCATTTGTGTATGCTACTGGTATTTTTCTTGGTTCAAGTATTGGCTTCCCCATATTGACCTCTACACTTTCTACTTTATTTTCAAGGTTTGTATGGAGTTTTAGTTTTTTTACTCCGGAGAGTGTTTCAATTTCAAGTTCTTTCTTTCTAGTTAACCCTTTGTCATATACAAATTTTCCGAATACACCTTATGCCATTTCCACACATCTGGGCTTCTGAACCATCACTA
The DNA here is from genome assembly GCA_948466265.1 of uncultured Clostridium sp. Next base: position 45,151 of record CAOJZU010000009.1, read on the forward strand.
TTAAACATTTTCATTTTGAAATCATGTTCTTCACTTTTGCATATTAAAATTAGTCCGTCTCCTCCTATCCCAAAATGTCTATCGCTCATAATTTTAGCTAGGGAAGATATGTATTCTATCCTGCTACTTTCCATTCCGAGTACAGTCTATATACACATAATCATTCCCTAGCCCTTGCATTTTTGTAAATTTTATCATATTTTCACCCTCTTAAATAGGTATTAATTTGATGTAAGAAATATAATTATATTTTTTACGTTTTTATATTATCATACATTAAAAAAAAGTGCAATAAACATGATTTAAAATATTTCTTGTAGTTTTATATGTTTTGTGGTATTATATATTATAGTTTAAATAAATTTAAGGAGGAAATTATTATGTGGATAGCAATAGGTATTATAATTTTAATTATCCTTTGGGTAATTGTAATGTATAATGGTTTAGTTAGAAAAAAAGTAAAGGTCGATAACGCTTGGGGACAAATTGATGTTCAATTACAAAGAAGATTTGATTTAATTCCTAATTTAGTAAATTCTGTTAAAGGTTATATGGAACACGAAGAAGGAGTTTTAACAAAAGTTACTGAACTTAGAACAGCTTGGGCTGGTGCAACAACTGTTGATGAGAAGGCAAAACTTGATGGTGAACTTACAGGTGCACTTAAAACTATTATGGCTGTTTCTGAGAATTATCCTGATTTGAAGGCAAACCAAAATTTCTCAGAGTTACAAGAGGAATTAAGAAATACTGAGAATAAAATTTCTTATTCAAGACAATTTTATAATGACTGCGTTTCTATGTATAATATGGCAATTTCAGTAATTCCTGCAAATATTATTGCTTCGGCTTTTGGTTTTAAACCTAGAAGCTTATTTGAAGTCGATTCAGAAGACGCAAGAAAGAATGTAAAAGTAGATTTCGGTAAATAATAAATGAGCTAAGAAAGGACTGATTAAATGTACGAAGATATACGTTCTAATAAAATAAGAACAGGTTTTATTGTATCTATATTTGTAATTGTAGTTACTTTGATTATTTATTATATATGTATGGCATTTGACTTAGGAATAATTTCTATTATTATAGCTCTTGTCTTTTCTTGCATTAGTGCTTTTATTTCTTATTATAATAGTGATAAAATTATTCTAGCAATGTCTAAGGCTAGACTTGCGACTCATGAAGAAAATCAAAAGCTTGTAAATATTTTAGAGGCACTTGTTGTAAGTTCTGGACTTAAAGTCACACCTAAATTATATGTTGTAGAAGATAATCAGCCTAATGCTTTTGCAACTGGTCGTGATCCTGAGCATTCTGTTATTTGTGTTACAACTGGGCTTCTTGAAAAGTTAGATTATTATGAGCTAGAAGGAGTTATTCGGACATGAGCTTGCTCATATTGCAAATTACGATATAAGACTTTCTGCTGTTGTAACTGTAATGGTTCGGCTTTATTGTAATGCTTTCTGATATGTTTTCTAGGACTTTATGGCGTTCTGGAAGAAAGAGTTCTTCTGATGATAATAATGGAAATGCAATTCTTATGATTATTGGTCTTGTATTTTTGATACTTTCACCAATTTTTGGAAAGCTAATGCAACTTGCAATTTCTAGACGTAGAGAATTTTTAGCAGATGCTACATCTGCTAAATATACAAGAAATCCTGAGCGGACTTATTTCTGCTTTGGAAAAGATTTCAGGAGACCCAAATGAGCTAAATACAGCAAATAGTTCTACTGCTCATATGTATATATCTTCACCTTTTAGGGATAAAAAGAAGTCTAAATCTAGCATTTGGTCTACACATCCAAGTTTAGAAGATCGTGTAGAAGCACTTAGGAATTTGAAATAGAAAAAATATATATATAAAAGATGGGCATATGTCTAGCCCATCCTTTTTTGAGGTTCTTTTGCGCTTTCCCGTTGTATCTTTACATCAAGCAAAAAATACCAATCTGTCGGTTCTTCCTTTGGCTTAAGCTCCTCTTCTTCTTCAGATTCTTTTTTGGTACTATCCTTTTTTTTCTTCTGACATTTTTTAGGCTTTTTCCACCCCCATTTTTCCTCGAGATCATTCACCTCTTGGTCTTTAATAGCGATGCCATATTCTTCTGCTTCTTCTTTAGAATAAGGAACAATACCTTTGATACATGCAAACATAATAATTAGATTAATCAGCTTTTTATGGATTTTGCTTTCTCCTTTACATATGTATTTGCCTGTTTCGCAATCCCATGGTATTATCTGATAGTACCGTTCACCATCATACTTCAATGCAACCGCACAAACCTTAATTTGAGGATTGTCATCTACTTGTTTTTTGTAGAATTCTTCTAAAGCCTCATTCACAAAACAGTTTGCTTCAAAGATTTCCGTTTCAGTTGGCTTAAGCAGTTCCTTCCGACGATTTATAAGTCTATCTCTCATTGTGTCCATGCGCTTCCCTCCTTTTTGCCTTTGACACTTTGCCTTCATTATATTAACATTATAACATATTTAAACTGTTTATGTCAATTTATTGTGGTTTTACTCTATTTTTTGCCTTGACAATACTTGCAAAATACTATAAAATATTTTTTATATATAGGATAATTATTACTTAAGATATATTTATGGAGGTTTTATGAACATGAAAAAATTTTTTAAGATTGCACTTATTTTATTTGTCTTTATGCTTTTTACTAATTTTACTTTTGTTTATGGAGCAGATATTGATATGAATCTTTCCAATACTAATTCTACAGATACTATTTATGGAAATAGTTCTAATATAACTTCAAACTCTGCAAGTAATACTATGACAAATTCTAGTACAAAAAATGATACTGAAACATCTTCTTCTACTATTAATATAGGTACTTCTTCATCTCTTAGCTCTTCAGAATTAGGAACTAGTACTATAGTTAATATAATTTTAATTGTAGTAGGTGTACTTTTAATCCTACTTGGAATTGCAATTTTAATTCGCGTTCGTTAATTTTAAATTTATAAATTTTTATAGGAAAACTTGGAAAATTTCTTAAGTTTTCCTATTTTTTTGAATATTTTTCTTTTTTTCTATACAAACTATATATAGTTTAAATTAGGAGGAATAGAAAATGATCAAAAAATCTTTTATTGTTTTAATTGTAGCATGTCTATTTTGTTTTATATCTAGTCCTGTATTTGCTAGTAATGTTGCAAATGATGTTGGAAACACTTTAAATAACATCAGAGATGGCGTTCAAAATATGGCAAGAGATACGCGGAAACGCATTAGAAGGTGCAAGAGATGGTATCCGGAAATATGATGGCAGATAGCAGAGATAATGTTAGAAATGCTGTAGGAGATGCAGAAAATCGGAATTTCTAATGTAGCAGAAGATGTAAAAAATGGCATATCTAATATGGGAACTAATGCAGAAAATACAAATTCTGAAAGTGTAACAAATGATTCTTATACAGCGACTAGAACTGATGCAACTACTCGGAACAACAACAAATCAAAACACTTTTATTTGGGCTATTTTGACTGCAATTGCAGTAGCTATTATTGCTCTTGTTTGGTACTATGGTGTTCAGATGCAAAATCATCATAGAAGAAATAATTTTTAAGTTAAGTTTTTGAAAGGCATGTACATCTCTTTTTACTATCACACCTTGCCTTTCTTTTATTTTTATATTATAATACTTTTTAATGGAGTTGGTAAATATGGAAAGTCAGATAGCAAAAAATCCAGTTGCTAGACACAATTATGAAATTACTGATACACTTGAAGCACGGTATTGTGCTTTCTGGAACTGAGATTAAGTCTATTAGAAATGGTAAAGTTAATTTAAAAGATAGTTATGCTAATATAAAAAATGGCGAAGCTTACATATATAATATGCATATTAGTCCTTATGAACATGGCAATATTCAAAACAAGGATCCTTTACGTAATAGGAAGCTTCTTTTAAATAAACGTGAGATAAATAAACTTATTCGGTATTATCCAACAAAAGGGATTATCTTTAATCCCTCTTAAATTGTATTTTAAGGGAAGTTTTGTTAAAGTAGAGCTTGGTATAGGCAGAGGTAAAAAGCTTTACGATAAAAGGCAGGATATGGCAAAGAAAGAGTCTGAAAGAAAGATTGAAAGAGCAATGAAAAATAATTTCTAAAAATGCCAATGGGATATACCCATTGGCATTTTTTTAAGCTTTACCACTTGAACCAAATACATCTCTTATTTTATGCTGTACTGTCATTTTTACTTTTTCTCTTGCAGGTATTAAGTATTTCCTTGGGTCAAAAGCTTCTGGTTCTTCTGCAAATATCTTTCTTATCTCTGATGTCATGGCTAACCTTAAGTCTGTATCTACGTTTATTTTTGATACTCCGATTTATTCCTGCTTCATGTAATATTTCATCTGGAACACCTTTTGCTCCTGGTATATTTGCTCCATATTTGTTACATGTTTCTACAAGTTCTGGTATAACAGTTGAAGCTCCATGTAATACAATTGGGGTATTTGGAAGTTTTTCTTTTACTTTTTGCAGAATATCAAATCTTAATTTTGCTTCACCTTTAAATTTATATGCTCCATGACTTGTACCAATTGCTATTGCTAAAGAGTCACATCCTGTTCTTTCCACAAATTCTTTTGCTTCATCTGGATCTGTATACATAGCGTCGCTATCTGAAACGTTTACTTCATCTTCTATTCCTGCAAGTTTTCCAAGTTCTGCTTCGACTACAACACCTTTTGCATGTGCATAGTCTACTACTTTCTTTGTTAGCTCAATATTTTCTTCGAAGTCATATTTTGAACCATCTATCATTACTGATGTAAATCCTGCATCTATACACATTTTACAAGTTTCAAAATCTGGTCCATGGTCTAAGTGCATTGCAATTGGAATACTTGTCTCTTGTACAGCAGCTTCTACCATCTTCATTAAATAATTTATTCTCGCATATTTTATTGCACTAGAAGATGCCTGAAGTATTACTGGTGATTTTTCTTCATTTGCCGCATCTGTTATTGCTTGTATAAATTCCATGTTATTTACATTAAATGCTCCTATTGCAAAATGTTCTTTCATTGATTCTTCAAACATTTCCTTAGTTGTTACTAAACCTTTTTTCATATTATTTATCCTCCTTTAATTCAAACAATAAACTTCGTATTACGAAGTAGCATCTGCGGACAAAATCGCTATAACGTACCTCAGTATGCCTTCGCTCTTTTGCCTTGATTACCTTGTACTGTTTGTTTCTTGTTTGAATCTATATTATTTGTAATCTTAATACATTATATCATAGAAATTCTTAAAACTGTAGCCTTGCTCCTTTAAATAATGAATTATTTCTGTAAGACTATCTACCGTAAGTTGTTTTGCTCCTGTATCGTGCATTAGAATTACTATGTTTTGTTTTCCACTTGAAGTTTTCTTTAATTCTGATACTAAGCTTTCATATGTTGGTTTTCCAACTGAATCATTTGTTAAAGCATTCCAATTTATATATGCTATATTATTTTGTGCAAGCAAAGTTTTTGCTTCGTTTTTTACTTTTCTATATTTGCCTCCTTCACTTCCTCCTGGAAATCTAAATAAATGGCTTGAGTATTCTTCTCCGAAGAATACTTTTTATTCTTGCTTCTGTATTGTTATATTCATCTAATACTGCATTTGGAGAAGAATATATACTAGTATATACATGTGAATATCCATGGTTTGCAATGTAATGTCCTTCTTCATATTCTCTTTTTACTAATTCGGGATATAGCTCTACTCTACTTCCTAATACAAAAAATGTTGCTTTTATCTCTTCTCTTTTCAAGATTTCTAAAATTTGAGGTGTTATTACTCCTGATGGGCCATCATCAAATGTTAAATATGCAATTTTTTCTTCTCCGACTGGTACATATATATTTTCTAACCTTACTTTTGCTTCTTCTGACAGTAATGGTATTCTTAGTTTTTCTTCTTCCTCTTTTTTTATTTGGGCTATTTCTTCTTCTCTTCTAACATCTTTTCTTTTCTGTTTTTCAATAGATGCATTTGATAGTACTATAGCACATAAAGATGAAGTTATAATTACAGCAAATGCAAGCATTAAAAATATAAGTAGATTATTTAGTTCTTCTTTGCTTAGCTCTTTTACATTAATTAACCATTTTTTCCCTATTTCCACTTAATTTTCACCCTTTTATTCTTCATTTTTAAGTGTATTTATTTTTAATAATTTAAGTATTTCAACAACGGCCAATGGAGAAATCACAAGCAATATTACTTCAAATATATTTTCTACTGGCAATATAGATATACTAAATATGCTTCTTAAATCAGGAATAAATAGAATACTTAGAACTAGAATTAATGATACACCTATCCCCAATATAAGCATTTTATTATTAAATATTCCTGTCTTAAAAATACTTTCTTTATTATTTCTAACATTAAATACATGTACTAGTTCTGAAAGTGCTAGAACAGTAAATGACATTGTTTGTGCTATGGCAATTCTTTCTCCTTCTGGCATTCCGAATTGTTGTTTTTAATCCGAACAATAAATGCTATTAATGTTAATACTCCAATTAGTGCTCCTTGATATATTACTCTATATATCATTCCTCTTGTAAAAATACCATTTGTATTTTTCCTTGGTTTCCTATTCATTATATTTTTTTCTGCAGGATCAACAGCAAGTGCTAAGGCAGGAAGTGAATCTGTAACTAAGTTTATCCAAAGTATGTGTATTGCAAGTAGAGGCGTAAGTCCTGATACATCTTGTATTCCAAATTTACTTGCAAGTAATGGTGTTAGCATTACCGCTAAAAATAGTACCACTACTTCTCCTATATTACTTGAAAGTAAAAACTGTATTACTTTTAATATATTGTCATAAATTCTTCTTCCTTCTTCTACTGCTGTTTCAATTGTCGCAAAATTATCATCTGTTAAAATTACATCTGCTGCTTCTTTTGCAACATCAGTTCCGAACACATCCCATGGCGCATCCAATATCTGCTGTTTTTAATGCAGGTGCATCATTTACACCATCACCTGTCATTGCAACTATTTCTCCATTTGCTTTCCATGCGTTAACTATTCTTACTTTATGCTCTGGCGAAACTCTTGCATATACACTATACTTTCTAATATTTTTTATAAGTTCTTCGTCTGTCATTTCTTCTAAATCTTTACCTAAAATAGCTTCATTTTCATTTTCTAATATCCCAAGTTCTTTTGCAATTGCTACTGCCGTAATTTTATGATCACCTGTAATCATTACAGTTTTTATTCCTGCACTCTTACATTTTTTTACCGCTTCTTTTACTTCCTCCCTTGGTGGATCTATCATTCCGCACATTCCAATAAATGTTAAACCATTTTCAATTTGTATCATTTCTTTTTCAGTTGGTTTATGGTCTAATTCTTTATATGCACATGCAAGTACTCTTAAAGCATTTTTTGCCATCTCTTCATTTTGTGTATATATTTCTTTTTTATATTCTTCATCTGATTTCTCTTTATAATTTTCTTTTTCAAAATTTACGCATTTTGCAAGTACTTCGTCTACTCCACCTTTTGTGTATACCATATATTTTTCTCCGAAGCTTATTTACTGTTGTCATTAATTTCCTTTCTGAATCGAATGGTATCTCATTTTCTCTTGGATTTTTTTCTACTATATCAGAATATCCTAAGGCTATTCCCATATCTGTTAATGCTGTTTCTGTTGGATCTCCTGCAAGTTTCCCTTCTTTTGTAATCTTTGTATCATTACAAAGCATATTCGCATAAACTAGTTTTTCTAGTGTTTCTGTCTTTTTTACATCTTCTAAATTATAAATTTCTCCATCATAAAAAACTTTTTTTACTGTCATTTTATTTTGTGTAAGTGTTCCTGTTTTATCTGAACATATTACTGTTGCACTTCCAAGTGTTTCAACTGCTGGAAGTTTTTTTACTATTGCATTTTTCTTTGCCATTCTTTGCATTCCTATTGCAAGTACTATTGTTGATACTGCAGCCAATCCCTCTGGTATAGCAGCAACTGCAAGGCTAACTGCTGTCATGAACATATCAATTGCATTTTTGCCATATGCTATTCCTATTAAAAAAATAACAATGCATATCACAATACATGCTATCCCTAGTGTTTTACCCAAACTATTTAATCTTTTTTGAAGTGGTGTTTCTATTTCGCATGCTTCATTTATCATTCCTGCTATTTTTCCAACTTCTGTATTCATTCCGAATTTCTGTAACTATTCCTTTTCCCCTACCATATGTTACCATACTAGAAGAAAATGCCATATTTTTTCTATCTCCTAATCCTGTTTTTTCGTCTTCTATTTTCTGTATATTCTTGCTTACTGGAACTGATTCTCCGTGTTAAAGCTGCCTCTTGTATTTTTAAATTCACAGCTTCGAATAATCTTAAATCTGCTGGTATATAATCTCCTGTTTCTATAATAACTATATCTCCGAACAGTTATATCTATTGCTTCTATAACTTCAAGCTTTCCGATTTCTTATTACTTTAGATACATGACTACTCATTTTTTGAAGTGCTTCTAATGATTTTTCTGCTTTGTCTTCTTGCACTACTCCAATTATTGCATTTACTATTACTACTATCATTATGATAATGGTATCTGTAAATCCTTCTCCTTCTTTTACTCCCACAATTCCTGATACAACAGCTGCGATTATCAAAATTATGATCATAAAGTCTTTAAACTGGTTTAGAAATTTTATAAATAAGCTTTGATTTTTCTTTCCCTCTAGCTTATTTAGTCCTTGTTTCTCCTGTCTTCTTTTTACTTCTTCTTCAGTTAAACCATGATTTATGTCTGTTTTTAACTCTTTTTCAGTTTCTTCTATACTTTTTATAAAATAGCTCATAAGCATATAATTCACTTTCTTTATATTTCTTTTTACTTCTTTATTCTAACACAATTTATTATAATTTATCAATATTTTTGCAAAATTAATAAATATGATTTAGTATTATACTCAAGATATGATTTATATCTTAAATCAAAAAAGCCAAATCCAAATTTTTTTCAGTATTTTTACATAATATATTATGTAAATCTCTACATAATATATTATTTGTTTTAAAATATATTTGGAGGTAACTATGTATAAAAGAATTAAAGAGTTAAGAGAAGATAATGATAAAAAGCAAGTAGAAATTGCACAAGTTTTGGGTATATCTCAGCAGTATTATAGTGAGTATGAAAAGGGAAATCGTCCAATACCCGTAGAAAAAATGAAAATACTTGCTAGGTTATACGATACTAGCATTGATTACCTTGTTGAACTTACTGATGAAATATCTCCTTATATAAAGAAGAAAAAAACGTCTTAGATTTTAAAAAATCTAAACGTTTTTTCTTATCCATCTTAATTTTTTGTTCCTTTACTTCCTCCATTATATCCTTCTAAAATATTTGTGTCATATGAAAAAGATAAGTTGTTTTCTTCTCTTTGTCTTTCTAATGATAAATCTATTAGTTTTGAAAGCATATCTTTATATTTTAACCCCGTAGCTTCCCATAGATAGAAGCTAAGTGAACCTGGTATTGTATTTATTTCATTTACATAGATATCTTCTGTATCCATATCTATCATAAAATCTATTCTAACTACACCATTGCAATTTAGTGCTTTAAAAGTTTCTATTGCATAATTTTGTATTGTTTCTTTTGTCTTACTATCTATATCTGCAGGTAATTTTCTATCTAGTGATGTCATTCCTTTTGAACCTCCAGACACTTTGGTTTTCCCAGATATATATTTGTCTTCATAACTTAATATTTCTCCTGCTCCCAATGGCTCTTCACATTCCGAAGCCATACAATTTTTTATACTTCCAAGTACTGAACAGTTTATTTCCTTTAGATTTGTTATTGCCTTTTCTACTAAGATTTGTTTTGAAAAGTTAAATGCATATTCTACTGCATTTTTTAAACTTTTTGCATCTTTTGAAACTTTTATTCCAACACTTGATCCTAAGTTTATTGGTTTTACAATTACTGGTAATTCAAATCTATCTAATATTCTATTTATAACTGATTCATTGTCTTCTATATACTCAAAATCGTTTATTCTTAGTGCATCTAATACGGGAATGTCATTATCTTTTAAAACTGTTTTCATTACATATTTATCCATTCCGTACAGCTGATGATAAGACATTACATCCGTACAAATGGTATATCTAACGTCTTTAAGTATCCTTGCAAGCTTCCGGTCTTCTACATTTGTTCCATGTACAACTGGAAATACTACATCAAGCGTATCTACTAAATTGTTTCCAAATCTTTTCTCTGGATATTTCCTTAAATCTACTTTTTCATCATTATTAATCATTATAATTCTTTGACTATTTTTTATTACATTATTTATATCTTTAAAGTTCTTTACTTCTTTTACTAGTTCTCCTATGTACATTTTGTTTTCTTTACTTAAATATATGGGGATAATATCATATTTTTCTGTATCCATATTGTTTATCGCTTGAATTCCTGATATGATTGAGACCTCATGTTCAACACTTTTCCCACCAAATATCACACCGATTTTAATTTTCATTTTTATACTTCCTTTCTTTCTCTTTTCTCTTATAACAGTTTAATATAAAATTGTTCTTTGACTAGGCGTACAAGAAAGAAATACCGGAGGTGTGCTAATGCACATTGAGGATTTTCTTTCGCAGTCCAACAACGTCAAAGGGCAATTCTATATTAAACTTACCTAATAATTGTCAGGTAGGTCATTCTCGATGAGAATAAACTTTTCCTTTTCTCCGCTTTGGTATAGCCACTGCCTTTTGCATTGCCTCCATGAACGTATCATATACTCCCATTTTTTCACTTGGATACTTCTCATCTAAAAGTGCTTTTTGTATAGGTTCAGTATGTTTTCTATTGACAAGCATTATATAGTCTGCTGATTTACTTGCAAGTACTCCAAAATTATAATTATATTGATATTCTTTTTCTCCTAGTTCTACCATTCCGAGGAGTTATCAATATCCTAATTCCTCCCATTTCTTTTAATACTTTTAATGCATTTCCTGCACCAATTGGATTTGAATTGTATGAGTCATCTATCAAGTTATATTTCTCTCCTGGTATTAAGTTTAGTCTATGTTCAACTCCTTGTATATATTTTACACTATTTACTATTTCTTTTATTGGGATTTCTAATTCTTTTGCGACTGTGATTGCTCCAAATAGATTTATTATATTATGCTCTCCAAGTAATTGAGAGTTAAATGTATATATCTCTTCTCCCATATTTATATCAAACTGTGTTCCTGTATTTGTATAAGATATGTTTTTTATTTTCATTTGATTGTTTTTATTATTTTCTATTCCATATCCGATGTAGTTTTTATCTATTTTTGAATTTCTTAAATATTCATTATCTAAGTTTAAAAATGCTGTTCCGGTTTTCTTTTAAGCCATCTAATAATTTAAGTTTTGACTTTATTATATTCTCTTGTGATTTAAATGTTTCTAAATGCTGTGGGCCGAATAGCTGTGATTACTGCGTAATCTGGGTTAATTAGTTTTATTATTTTATCCATCTGTCCGAACTCTGTCTATTCCGAATTTCACATACGAATATTTGATGTGTTGGTTTTAAATCATTTCTTATCGTTCTTGTTATTCCTAAAAGTGTATTGAAGTTTCCTGGTGTATATAGCACATTATATTTACTTGATAGTATTTTTGCTAGATAATTTTTTGTGCTTGTTTTTCCATAGCTTCCTGTAACTGCAATTATTTTTAGATCCTTCATTCCATCTAATATTTTTTTTGCGTCATTTATGTAATATTTGTTTATAATGTTATTTATCGGCTTATTTATGTAGTTTATAATTATCATATATAAAGGATTTCCGTGCATTTATTACAAGATATATAGTGCCAAGTAAATTTATATTGTTTCTAAAGATAATTCCTAGGGCAAGCAAGATTATATAGTTTATGATTAACATTCGAATAATTCTATTTGTGAAAACTATTTTCTTTATTACATTTCTTTCGATTACCAAAATTACATTTATAGTAAGCATAACTGCTGTAATTATCCATGCGATTTTCTCTAAGTACATTATACTAATGATTGAAACAGTATTTAATATAATTATAGCTAGAAATTTATTTTTATTTTTTAATGTCCATTTAATTTGTGTATCTGGCATATAATAATTTAACTGAAATATATGCATGTTATATTTCAGTGATAAAAAATTTAAAATTAAGTATATTACTAAGTTTAAAATTATCATTTCTTATATACCTTTCTTTAAAAATGACTCTAGGACTTTGTTTACTAAATATGGATTTTCTAAAAATGAAAAATGACCTGCATTTTCGATTTTTACAATTCCTGCATCTCTTACATGGTCTTTGATATATTCTGCGTCGCTATATGGTGTTGCTGTATCATTTTCTCCCCAAATTAGAAGTGTAGGACTCTGTATATTCGGAATAAGTTCTGTCAAATCTTCATTTACAACTTTTACTAAGATATCTCTCATCATTGGTGTAGCATTTCTGTAGTCTCTTGATCCCACTTTTGTTTTTATTTTGTTTAATAAACTTGGCGAGATTTTTTTTATGACTGGAAATGTTATTTTATATATTCTTTGTTTAATAGTTTTTTTAGGCGTATGCTTTATTCCAGCACTGTCAACTAAAACTATTTTATCTATTTCAAATTTTAGATTTTCCCTTGAACATAGCTTTATAATTACTCTTCCCCCAAAAGAATGCCCAAGTAATGAAAGCTTAGTTATTCCCATTTTTTCTATAAATTTTTCTACTAAATCTGTGTATTTATCTACGTCCCATGCAGTCTTTGGTTCATCACTTTCTCCAAAACCGTGGAAAGTCAATTACATATACTTCCATGAATTCTGATAAATAGTTTGTAATTCCAGCGAATGTATCTATGTTACATCCCCATCCATGAAGAAGTAGTATTTTGTTTTTGCCTTCTCCTGTTTTTTGGTATTTTATTTTAAGTCCATTTATATTAATATCCATAAATTCCTCAATTCATAGTGTTTTTATATAATTATATTTCTATTTCTTTAAAATATTAATTTTTTCCATTTACGATTATACTATATTAATTACTTTTTTTCAACTTTAGTTTTAGGATATTATGCTCTTTCCATGCCTAGGGAATTTCGCCTTACTGGTTGACTAAATATTTTTGTATAATAGTTTACTTCCGATAAAGTTAGAGAACCTAAAATAGCTTTAATGTCTTGCTTTGTTATTTTCTTTCCGCTGTATTGTCCCGCGGTAGTTTTAACTGTAGGCTTTTCACTTGATAATATTAAATCTTCAAGTGTACTTTCTTCTTTTAAACTCCTTTTTAAATCTGCTTTACGAATATTATCATTTGGCATATTCTTAGAGCATTTTTCTACTTTTTCAAACTTTGACGGTGTATTTCTTTTATAAAATGTCTCATCATCTTCTAATATTCCTTGTGACTCATCATCAAGTACATCTGGGTCATTTGTTAAATCATAGTTATACCAAGTAGGATTGCTATTTTCGTCTGTTATTCTTATTTGGTTCCATTCATGTCCTCTACTATCTGTATCTGTAGTTTTTCCGCTAATACATTTTGCCTTTAGTCCTACATATTCAGACATTACCAAAAAACCTAATGATTTTCCACAACATACGGCTTTTCCTTCCAAAAATACTCCTTTCAAGCTCCTTGTAATTATTTCCCTGCCTTCTTTAAATTTATCTGAATTAATTAGTCCGCTATAGTCATATTTTAAACTCATTAGGGCAATTTTTCGTATCATTGCGAATTTTTCTAAATCATTTTCAGTTTCTAATGATTGTTCTTTTATTGGTTCTAATACACTAATAAATTCTTTCATATCTTCTAGTTTATATGGAACTAAATCGTCTAAGTCATTAAATGATATATGTTTAGCTTTAAAGCTATCTACGCCCTTTTTGTCTTGAAAATGAAACATATCATCTTGCACGTAAAATTCTATATTCTCTTCATTTTCATTTAGGCCTTCTAATACTTTACTATCTAGACCATTTAATGTTCTTGTAACAAATCTAAAGTTTTTGTTTTTATTTTGTGAAATATATTCTAAAACATTTTGACTTATACCTTCTAAACTATCTAGCAATAAATCTATTCCTTCTATATCACATGATTTAGAGATTATACTATCTTCATTTAGTAACCCACTTTTTATTAATTTATCTAAAATACTTATGTCTCTTACTTTAAGTCTTAATTGTTTACTGCCAAGATGACTTAATAACTCATAATCATTTAATTCTATATCTCCTGATAAACCAAATAATCTTTTAACAGCTTCTAAATCATTCTCTTCAAATTCATATTTCCTTTCAGATAGTTGTTCTTTAAATTTTGTTTCATCAAAAGCAATTTCTATTTCTCTTTTTTTTAATTCACATATAGTATCTATTTGGCTAATATCTAATTTACTTGATAATAGTTCTACTCTTTCTAGATTAGAATAATTTCTTAGCAAACTAATGTCTAATAAATTAGGATCATCTATTTCTATAGTTTTTATACTATCTGGTAAATATGGTAATATCCCACTTATTCCTAATGTGTTAAGTGTTTCTAATTGTCTCAAATCACTTACACTAGAAAGATTTTCTTCTTCTCCTTTTATTCTTAGGTGTTTTATATTTTTTAAATTTGATAATTCGGCTAAGTCTAAGTTTTCACAGTCTATGCACCAAAGTACTTCTATGCCTTCCATATGTGTAAATTGACCTATTCCATTGTTCTTTAATTCATTATTTTCAAAAAATGCTAAATTTCCTTCCACTTGCAGATTTGAAAAGTTACAAGTTGATAACTTACAATTTGAAAAACTCAAGTCTTTTATAACTGTCTTTGGAAATTCTACTCCATTTAAGTCTATTCCTTTAAAATTGAAATCTTCTTTTCCTAGGTTGCATAAAATTTCTAAATCTTCTGATGTTATTTTTATAGTCTTTTCTGGATTTTCATTAACAATCGCAACCATTCCTATTTTTCTTAGATCTTCTAATGTAAAATCTTCTTTTTCTAGACCTTCTGCAAAATATTTATTTAAAAAATCAGACTGAAATATTTTATTCATTTTCTCTTTCGCTACCTTCTAATTATTTTTTTATATGAAAAGCTTTCTTTAAAAAGTTTGCTATCTTTTCATACCATTTGTCTTTTATTTCTACTGGCAAATTATTTTCATTTATAACATTTGTCTTATTCTTAAATAAGTCTTCATATTTATAAAGATTATCTGCTTCTTCTTCTTTTTTTATCTCGTTTTCTCTTAATATTTTTTCAAACTCTTTCTTTTCTTCTTTGTTAGACCAAAAATTATAAAAAATTATACCTAATATTACTTTTGTCTTATCTCTAGTGATTTGAGAAGCAATGTCCACATTTGCATCTATATGATTCTTATAATTTATGTCTTTGTTGTCTTGTAAAAATCTTAAGAATTTTGTTGGAATTTTATTCTTGTATTCTTCTTCCATATAACTTAATATTTCAAGAACCTCTGATATTGATTCTTTTTCATTTGTTCTAAGTAGCATTTTATTTCTCCGTTCTAAAATTTTATAAGTCAATAATAACATAAAACAATATATTTATCAAGACAACAAAAAAAGACCACCATAAAATAATTCTATGGTAATCTTTATTTGCTTATTTTACTTCTCCAAATAGTTCATCAAATTTTGCTTCTAGTTCTGCTTGTAAGTCTATTCCAGTAGGTTCTTCTATTTTAGGTATTTCTACTTCTACCTTTTCTACTATGCTTTCTTTTACTTCTTCTGAAGGTAATACTGGAGCATCATTTTTTTCTTCTAAATCCATCGGTCCATCTATTTCTTCAAATAAGTCGTCTAGACTTTCTACTTTTAAGTCCTGCGCTTGTCCTCCTGCTTTATGGTTGTCTGGAACATAAGGATTATATGGATTATATTTCCTCCATTCTCCTCTTCCTGTCTCCCTTGGATCATTATGGTTTAGTGTAAACTGTGCAAGTTTTCTTGCTTCTGGTTTTAAGAAATAATAGTATTTTTTTGCTTTTACAGGTCTTATTCCCTTTTCAAATATTATACAATAATCATTATCAAATCTTCTAAGTTCGTCTGGTGTTAGAAGTGCTCTTGCATTTATTTGATCTGATACGCTCTTTCCTTGCATCCAGTTCATTCTATCTTTATTTACTGATATACTTTGTCTTTCTACTGTTTTTTCTCCTAATGCTTTTGAAAAATATTCTACTGTTTTTTGTGAGTTACTTCCAAGGAATACATGTGTATCACAGTTTCCGTATTATTGTTTCATATGATTTTTCATATACAGCTTCTAGTTGGTCTAAGTTTTGAAGTATTACACTAAACTGAATACCTCTACTTCTACTTGTTGATATTTTTTTATCAAAGTCTGGTACTTGTCCAATGTTTGCAAACTCGTCTAGTATAAAGTATGTTCTTACTGGTAATTTTCCACCATTCAAGTCTGCAAAATCGTATAGCTGTTGTATCATTTGTGAGAAAAATATTGTAAGTAAGAAATCATATGCAGTATGTGTATCTGAAGATATAACATATACTGCTGTCTTCTTTCTTCCTATATCATCAAAATCTATTGTATCTGTTGATGTTAATTCTGCAATCTCTTTTGAGTCAAATTTTCCAAGTTTTGATTGAAGTGAACTTAGGATTGACCCATAAGTTTTTTCTGGCGCTATTTCAATTGATTTATAGTACATTCTTGCTGGATGATCATATGGAAGTTGTCCCATCAGTTCTGAAAGTAAATTATTTCCACCTTTATTATTTGCTGCTCTAACTAATTCTGCACAGCTTGCTAAGTTTTGTTCTTCTTCTGGCCTTGTTGCAATTAAGTAATATATTAATGATTTAAGTAATATTTCTGCCATATCATCCCAATATGGATCTGATGTATTACTTTCTGATTTTTGTCCCTTTACTATCGTATGTGCAATAACGTCTACATCTAATTCTGATGCTACATGCATTAGTGGGTTATACCCATCACTATTATGTGGTCTAACTAAGTTTAATACTTTTATTTCATATCCATTTTGTTCAAGAAATCCTGCTGTTTTATCATATAATTCTCCTTTTGGGTCTGTGAATACATATGATCCTAACATTTGATAAGCATTTGGTATAGAGAATGATGCAGATTTACCAGAACCTGAGCCTCCGTACAACTAATACATTTACGTTTCCTCTTTTATCTATTGGTAAATAGTTATTTTCTGCAAGTATTATTCCTTTATTTCTACTAAGAACCTTGTATTGTTCTCCTTTACTTGCCCATGAGCTTGAACCTTGTTCTATATCTGTATATTCATTTTTTGGTGCTGTTTTTACAAAGCCCACAAACATGAATATTCCATATACTAGCGTAAATTTCCATATTAAGCTAAAAAATTCTTTTGCATAACTTCCAAAGCTACCTATTACTTCTCCGAAGTCTTGAGTAGGATGTTCCAATTTCTCCTATAAATTTCCCGCATATCGAATGTCCCATCGTGACTCGCTACATGCTGTGCATGACTTAGGGGCATAACAATAACTATGGCCATAAATAACCATAGTATTCCGAAAAACTATAAATCTATTTTTATTTCTCCTTATTGTTCCTTCTATTTTATAATGCAAAACAATCACCTTCTCTTTTGTATAAACTAAGCTATTTCGTTTTCTTCTTGCTCTTCTTCTCTTATTGGAACTACATTTCTGTTCATTCTTATAATCTTGTTATCTTTTATTCTTACTTTTTTTCCATTATTATCTTTATCTATATGATGTTCTTCAACTTGTAATCTTAATATTCCATCTGTATCTTTTTCAAATCCTAAGATTTCTAATAATGTATCATTATCGAATTCTTTACCTGCTCCTACTACAAGTTCTGTTCTCTCTTGATTTGCTGCAAATTCAGTATATGTAATATTAATTTTACTATCCTTTCCTGCTGGTATTGTTTTCTTTTTACTTTTTGTCATTTCTACTTCCTCCTAGTTTTCTCTTATTTCGAATGCGAAATAAGATTTATACGGTTTTAATTTACACTTCCCTTTTACTTCATTTGTTTTTTCATCAAAATATAATACTGGTTTTACTTCTTCTGCTGTTTCTGGGTCTATAATTGATATTGCCCTTTTTAAATTTGGTGTATAATTAAATTCTTTATATTCTTCTGGTTTTTCTGAATACAAAGTATTAAACTTAAATGGTGCAGGTTTCTTTGTTATCCTGACTTCATTCCCAATCAAAATCCCCATATTTATTACAACTTTTTCTTGTCCAAATGAAAGAATTACAAGTTGATTTCCGGTCAGGAGATGGTTCGTCTACAAAATATGTTTTTCTAGTCATATCTCCTCTTAGTTCTGCTGTATAGTCTAATCTTTCAACTGTATATTTTGGAAATTCATTTAAATATTCTTTTTCTGTTTTATTTACTTGATATATTACTGTGTTTATTCCTTGTGGATCAGTGATACTAAAATGCTTGCCTATGTCCATTTTTAATACCAGTCCTTTCCTAATTATGCTCTTTCTTCATTTGTAAATTCCGTTACTATACATAATTATACATTATTTTTTCATTTTTGTCAACAAAATTGCACGTTTTATCGCTATTTTAAAGCTAATTCTTTTAGTTTTTCGTAAACTTCAGTTTCTTTTTTTGTTAATTTTTTTGGTACCATTATTCTAATTTCTGCAACAAGGTCACCGTCTTCCACCTTTGCTGTCTTTATATCCTTTTCCTTGTACCTTTATTCTTTCTCCACTTTGTGTTCCATTTGGTATATATACCATTTCTTCTCCATCTATACCTTTTATACTTGCTCTTGTTCCAAGTGCCGCTTCCCAAGGAGATAAATTTAGATATGTATAAAGATTACATCCTTCTAACTTAAATCTATTGTCTTTTTCTATGTTTATTTGTATAAATAAATCTCCATTTTTCCCACCATTTTTTCCAGCTTTTCCTTGTCCTATTATTCTTATTTTCTCTGCTTGTCTTATCCCTGCTGGAACTTTTACTGTAAATGTCTTCATGTTTCCGATCTACTGCTCTTAATGATATTTTTTTACTTGTTCCAAAAAATGCTTCTTCTATTTTTATATTAATAGAAGTTTCTATATTATCACCTTTGACTTGTGCTTTTTTATTTTTTGTTTTAGTTTCTTCTTTTTCTTTTTGTTTTTTAGCCCCAAATAACATATTTGCTACCTCTGAAAAGAAAGTATCTCCTGTTTCCATATTTTTAGCATTTTGCTCTTTATTCTTAGTTTTTCCTATGTTTGTATTCCATTTTCTATCATATTTTCTTTTGCTTCCTGGGCTTGAAAGTATTCTATATGCCTCGTTTATATCTTTAAATCTCTCTTCTGCTCCTTCGGAATTATTGTTTAAATCTGGGTGATATTTTTTTGCTTGTTCCCTATAAGCTGTCTTTATTTCGTCTATATCTACTTTATTTGTTTCAAATCCTAGTATTTTATAATAATCTTTAAATATCATTTTTTAACATCCTCCAATAAAATGGTAGTGTTATTATATCATTTATTGGATATCAATTCAATATACACATACAAAAAAGTAGTAAGAAATTTGTGATATAAATTCTTACTACTTTTCTTATATTATCTTTTATCCGATTAAATCGCTAACATATTCATCTGTTGGTTCAGGTTCTGGTGCTTCTGTGTTTATTTTTACTGATTTGTATCTTTGAAGTCCAGTTCCTGCTGGAATTAATTTACCGATTATTACATTTTCTTTTAGTCCCATTAGTGGATCTATTTTTCCTTTTATTGCAGCTTCTGTAAGTACTTTTGTTGTCTCCTGGAATGATGCTGCTGATAGGAAGCTTTCTGTTGCAAGTGATGCTTTAGTGATTCCAAGTAATGCTCTTTGACCTGTTGCTGGTCTTCCACCATTTTCTACTGTTTCATTATTTATTTCTTCAAATTCATACATATCAACAAGTGAATTTGCAAATAGCCCTGTATCTCCTGGGTCCCCAACTTTAATCTTTCTAAGCATTTGTCTTCCGATTACTTCTATATGTTTATCATTGATATCAACACCCTGATTTCTATATACTTTTTGAACTTCTTGTGTTAGGTATCTATAAACTCCTTCTGCTCCATTTATTAATAATATTTCATTTGGATTTACTGAACCTTCAATTAATTGTGTTCCAGGTTCAATTTCGTCTCCCTCTTTTACTCTTAATTTTGCTCCAAATGGAACGCTATATTCTTTTGCTTCTTCTTTACCTTTTACAACAATTTCTTTTTTATTTCCTTCTTCTTTTATTTTAACTTTTCCTGCTATTTCAGAAATCATTGCAAGACCTTTTGGTTTTCTTGCTTCAAATAATTCTTCAACCCTTGGAAGACCTTGAGTGATATCACCACCTGCGACACCTCCCATGTGGAATGTACGCATTGTAAGCTGTGTACCAGGTTCACCGATAGATTGAGCAGCAATTATTCCAACTGCTTCACCAATATTTACTTTTGTACGTGTTGCAAGTCCCATACCATAACATTTACTACATACTCCATGTTTTGTTCTACATGTAAGTGATGAACGTACTTTTACAGATGTAAATCCAGCATCAACAATTTTCTTTGCAATTTCTCCATCTATCATTGTATCTGTATCTACTATTACAGTTTTTGTCTTAGGGTCTATAATATCTTCTAATACATATCTTCCTTCTAGTCTTTCTTGTAATTTTTCAATTATTTGATTTCCATCTTTGATATCTTCAACAATTATTCCTTCATGTGTTCCACAATCGTCTTCTCTAACAATTATATCTTGGCTTACATCTACTAATCTTCTTGTTAAGTATCCAGAGTCTGCTGTTCTTAGGGCTGTATCTGCTAGACCTTTTCTAGCTCCATGTGAAGATATGAAGTATTCTAGTGCATCTAGTCCCTCCCTAAAGCATGATTTGATTGGTATTTCTACTGTTTTACCTGATGTGTTTGCCATAAGTCCACGCATACCTGC
>CAOJZU010000010.1 GCA_948466265.1 uncultured Clostridium sp.
ATGAAAAACCTAGTGTAAGAAGAAAGAAAAAATCAGAGGCAGCTAGAAAAAGAAAATTTTAATAAGATATAAAAAGAAATTTAAACAGTGTAGTTTATACTATGCTGTTTTTATTTTCTTTATAGATATCTTTGAACATCTATAAAAAGTAGTAGCACTTTATATAAAATCGTGATATAATAAAATCCAATATTGGTTAAAATTTCCAAAGATTTAAAATACCGCCTGTTTTTACAGCGTTAATATAGATGCAACTATTGTAAAACTATTGTTTTGGGGAGGTGACAAAATGAATAATGATCTAAACCAATTTTTAAATGTATTTTGGCTTATAGCATTTTTCATGTTATTGTTTCTTATTGTAATCTTTATAACCATGATTTTACCTTCGTTAGTGATCATAATAATCTTTACATATTTTATTAATTATACTTATGCAAGGATTCTTTACTCAAAAGATAGAAAAGCAGCTCTAGCAAAGTTAAAGGAAGTAAGAGAAGCTGCCAGAAAAAATTATTATGTATCATGGATTAAAAGCAAAAGACTTACTTGGATAAAGAAAGGCTATGAAGCAGGAATTGAAGCAGCAAGGGAAAAAAGATGGGAAGCAGCAAGAAAGAGAGGTATAGCCGAAAGAAGAAAAAACGAAGTGGCAAAAAGATAGTATTTGTTAAGAAAAATAATAGGCGTAAGAGAGAGGTATATTTTACTTCTCTCTTATGCTTGTTTGTAATGCCTATATCCAGTCTATATTATATATTTTCTATTTGCTTAATGATAAAAAACACTTGTATATTTTGGAAGAAATATAGTATACTATGTTTTGAGAAAGAAGGGAGAAAACTATATGAGTGATAATAAAAAAGAGATAAAAACTGGAGTAACACTACATTTAATTAAAACAAACAAATTTAAAACAGACTTGATAGCAGTATTTTTAACAACAAAGCTTTCAAGAGAAGATGTTACGAAAAATGCAATGATACCAATGATACTTAAATCAGGAAGTTCAAAACTTGAGAATATTGAAGAGATAAATAAAGAATTAGAAGAAATGTATGGAGCAGGATTTGACTGCGGTATAGATAAAACAGGAGATAATCAAGTATTAAAATTCTATCTAGAAACGATAGATGATAAATATTTGCCTGAGGGAGAAAGCAACTTAAAGAAAGGAATAGATACATTACTTGAGATAGTTTTTGATCCAAAACTTGAAAATAATGTGTTTGAAAAGGAATATATTAAGACAGAAAAAGAGAAATTAAAAGCTATTATAGAAGGAAAAAAAGATAATAAATCAGCTTATGCAAATTTAAGATGTCAAGAGGAAATGTATAAAGATACACCATTTGGATTATATAAATATGGATATATAGAAGATTTAGAACGGAATAAATGAAAATAATTTATATGACCATTATAAGAAATTAATATCTGAATGCAAGATAGATATATTTGTATCAGGTGATGTTGAGGAAGAAAAGATAGTAGATATTATATTAAATAATGAAAATATTATTAGGATAAATGAGAGGGAAGCGGTATACAACAAGCAGAATATACCATTCGAAAAACATCAAGAAAGAGAAATAGTAGAAAACTTAGATGTAACACAAGGGAATCTAGTTTTAGGATTATCAATAAATAAAAATGATAAGAAAGAAAAATATGTTGCACTTGTGTATAATTGGATACTTGGAGGTTCTGCGACTTCTAAGATGTTTCAAATTGTAAGAGAAAAATATAGCCTAGCATATACAGCAGCTTCAAACTATCTAAGACACAAGAATAGTATATTTATAAGATGTGGAATAGAAATAGATAATTATGAAAAAACATTAAAGCTTATTAAAGAACAATTAGAAGATCTGAAAAATGGAAATTTTACAGATGAAGATATAAAAAATGCAAAAATTCGGAATAGTATCAATTGTAAGACAAATACCTGAAGAGCAAGATACAGAAGTAACATATTATCTAGGTCAATCACTTGCGGAAATTAAGACATCTTTTGAGGAGTATGAAGAAGAAGTAAATAAGGTTACAAAGGAAGAAATTATAGATTTTGCATCAAGAGTAAATGTTGATACAATTTATTTTTTAAGAAATTAATCATATAGAAAGGGAATTTTAAATGGAAATCATAGAAAACAAGAATGTTAAAGAAAAGTTATATATAGAAAAACTTGAGAATGGCTTAACAGTAATGATAATCCCAAGAAAAAATGTAGGGAAAAAATATATAATATTTGGAACACATTTTGGTTCAATAGATAACAAATTTGTCTTAAATGGAGAAATAGAAGAAAAAACGGTTCCAGATGGAATTGCACATTTTTTAGAACATAAAATGTTTGAACAAAAAAGTGGAGTAAATAGTCTAGACGCATTAACAGCCCTTGGAGTAAATGCAAATGCATATACAACAAATGATCATACAGCGTATTTATATGAAGCAACAGATAACTTTTACGACGCTTTAGATGAATTTATGGATTATGTTCAAAATCCATATTATACTGATGAAAATGTAGAAAAGGAAAAAGGGATAATTGCTCAAGAAATAAACATGTATGAAGATTATCCAGAATGGCAAGTATATTTAAATGCCATAAAATGTATGTATAAGGAATTTCCAGTAAGACTTGATATAGCAGGAACAGTAGATTCTATATCAAATATAACAAAAGAAATGCTATACCTTTGCTATGACAATTTTTATACACCTAGCAATATGGCTATGGCAATATGTGGTGACTTTGAGCCCGAAAAAATATTAGAAGAAGTGAAAAAGAGGATAGTTAACAAAGAGAAGAAAGATGTGCCAAAGAGAATTTATCCAGATGAACCTGAAGAAATAAATGAAAAAGAAAAAATCGTTGATATGAACTTAAGTAATCCAATGTTTGCTATAGGATTTAAGGATAAGCCGGGAGAGGATATGGTAAAAAGACATATTGCAATACAGATAATCCTAAATACATTACTTGGAAAAAGTTCTGCACTTAATAAAAAACTAATAGACTCTAATCTTTTACTTGGAACATTAGATGTAGAATATGAATATACAAATACTTATGCATTTGTACTTATAACAGGACTTTCAAGAAAACCAGAAGAAGTTATAAAAGAAGTAAATAATGAAATAGAAAATGCAAAAAAGGCTGGTCTTAATAAAGAGGATTTTGAAAGAAATAAGAAGAAATTATATGGTGATTATATAACAGAATATAATAGCGTAGATGAAACAGCAAGAATGTTTTTATCAGATTTCTTTAAAGGAGTAAATAGTTTTGAATATCTAGAAAAACATGAAGAAATTACAAAAGAATATGCAGAAAAATTATTAAAAGAAATTTTTGTAGAAGAAAGAGAAGTTACATCAATTGTTAAATAATTTTGTTACTATTTTGACACAAAACGATTACATTTAGGTTACAAAGAAGAAAAACGCTGTCGAATTATAGCGAAAAACTATAAACTTAGTTTAAAAACTTATAAAAAAGCTGAAATATGACTAACGAAAAAAGTTAAAAGAAGTTTAAATTAATTGACTAAAGGTATTTTTTATGGTATTTTATCATTAACAGATAAAAAATGGAGGAAAAACGAATGTTAAATGATAAAATTCGTAAAAAAAGAGAAGAACTAAACAGAAGTATTGAAGAAAATAAAAGTTATGACGAAATTTACAAAATAAGTGTAGAATTAGACGAATTAATAGCAGAGTATTACAGAGAGAACAAAAAAGTAGAAGCATAAAAAATAACTGGCAAAGTTTTGCCAGTTATTTTTTAAAATACTTTTCTATACAAAATTTTCAATTGCTTCTGTTATTGCAGTATCTTTTATTATAGCATTTCCATACTCAGTAATTTTTCTTTCAAAAAGCTCGGAATTATCAACAAAATGAGCAAACTCCGTTATGACAGGACAAAGAAATTTTACAACCTCAGAGTCTAAATCAATTCCAGTAAGTATTAAATAATAATTAGAATTGTATTCATATAAATCAGAAGCTTTTGAAAATTCAGTTAATTCTTCCTTATGAGGACTTTTTTCTAAAAAGGTGCAAAAATCACAAAAAGAATCAAAAGAATCAAAAGAATAGATTGTTTTTGATCCTACAAATGCAGGTCTTTTTCTTTTTATATGTAAAGTTTTTCTCTTTTGTGAGAACTTGGTTTCTTCATGAGAACTTTTTTCTTTACTATGTTCAAATTTAGTTATTGTCAAAACAAAACGACCATCTTTTAATGCTAATGCTTCTATCATTATTCTACAGTCATCTGTATAAAAGCCTACTTCTTTTTCAGCTGTGTCCAACATATCTAAAAAAATACCTTGAGATTCAATAGAATTAGACATAAATGAATGAAAATCAATATCTCTTTCTCTTAAATCTTCCATATTCAAAGTAATACGTATTTTATTTTCATTAAGTTTTTCAATTTTCATATTAAAACAATCATCTCTTTCTGAATGGTTTATTTATTTAATAATATTATACTATATAAAATTGAAAAATGGAATAAGAAAATAGTGGAAAAAGAAAATAATTTTACATGAGTACTTGAAAAATATCCATTTGCAATATATAATATATTAGTATTACGGAAAATAGAATTAGGAGGAACAAAAGATATGGCGACACGTGATAAAAATATATGGATATTAGTACTATTTATACTTGCAGGAATAGTAGTAGGAGGTCTTCTTGGGGAACTTGCTTCACAAGTTGATTTTCTATGGTGGCTTGGATATGGACAAAGTTTTGGACTAGCTGAACCCGTAATATTAAACCTAAATATAATAACACTTACATTTGGTATACAATTTAAATTAAATATAGCAAGTATAATTGGAATTGCAGTAGCATTATTTATATACAGAAAAACTTAAATTCATCTAGAGTATTGATGGGGGGTCAAAACAAAAGAGAAGAAGAAAGGAAGAAAAATGACATTAAAAATGAAAGAATTACCCTCATCAGAAAGACCATATGAAAAATTAGAAATATTTGGAGCAAAAAAGTTATCAAATTCAGAATTGTTGGCAATAATAATTAAAACAGGCACCAAAGATGAAACAGCAATATCACTTGCACAAAAAGTACTAAGCCTAAACCAAGGTATAAAAACAAATAGTTTAGAATTTTTGCAAAATATAAGTATAAATGAACTTTGCAAAATAAAAGGAATAGGCAAGGTAAAAGCAATTCAAATAATTGCAGTATGTGAAATGGCAAAAAGAATACAGGCGCCACTCGATGTGCAAAATATTAAAATAAAGAGTTCACAAGATGTAGCAGACTTACTAATGAATGAATTAAAATACGAAAAAAGAGAAATAGCAAAAGTGATCCTTCTTGATATGAAAAATATCATACAAAAGATAATTGATTTATCATTTGGAGGGACAAACTTTGCAATGCTAGAACCAAAAGAAGTATTATATGAAGCAGTAAAGGCAGGGACACCTAAAATAATAATTGTACATAATCATCCAAGTGGAGATCCAACACCAAGCAAAGAAGATATAAATTTAACAAGAAGAATTATATCATCATCAGAAATAATTGGACTTGAGGTGTTAGATCACATAATAATTGCATCCTCGCGGGTGTGAAAGTATTATGAAATATTTGTGATTAGCTACTAATTAATTAAAGGTGCAAGTTAGAATAAATAGTTTTAATGGAGATGAAAAGAAGATGGGATTATTTAATTTAGGTTCAAAAGATATAGGAATAGATTTAGGAACAGCAAATATACTTGTAACATTAAGGGGAAAAGGAATAATTTTAGTGGAGCCATCAGTAGTTGCAATAGATAGGAAAACTGGAAATATTGTCGCAACACGGTGAGGAAGCAAAAGAAATGCTAGGTAGAACACCAGAAGAAATAAAGGCAGTTAGGCCTTTAAAAGATGGTGTAATTGCAGATTTTACTGCAACAAGATTACTTCTTAAAAATTTAATAGAAAAAATATCTTCAAGGTATAATATAGGAAAGCCAAGAGTTGTAGTAGGAGTTCCATCAGGAATTACTGAAGTTGAAGAAAGAGCAGTAGAAGAATCTGTAATGCATGCAGGTGCAAAAGAAGTATATTTAATGGAAGAACCAATGGCAGCAGCAATTGGTGCAGGACTTGATGTTGCAGAGCCAAGTGGAAATATAATAGTAGATATTGGAGGAGGAACAACAGAAGTTGCAGTTATTTCGCTTGGAGGAATAGTTATAAGTAATTCTATAAGAATTGCAGGAGACGAATTAGATGAGGATATAGTAAATTATATAAAGAAAAAACATAATACAGCAATTGGTGAAACTACAGCAGAAGAGATAAAAAAAGAAATAGGCTGTGCTATTCCACTAATGACAGAAAAAACAATAGAACTTAGAGGAAGAGATTTAGGAAGTGGACTTCCAAAAAATATTGTTATAGGTTCAAGCGAAGTACAAGAAGCAATGGAAGAATCAATTCGGAGATATTGTAGATGTAATAAAAGCAACTCTTGAAAAAACGCCTCCAGAACTTGCATCAGATATAATGGAAAAAGGAATAATCCTAGCAGGGGGAGGAGCACTAATA
The DNA here is from genome assembly GCA_948466265.1 of uncultured Clostridium sp. Next base: position 6,598 of record CAOJZU010000010.1, read on the forward strand.
GAAAATCTTGATAAACTTGTTAGTGAAAAAACAGGAATGCCAGTATTTGTTGCAGAAAGTCCATTAGAGTGCGTGGTAAAAGGAACTGGTAAAACATTAGAAGATTTAGAAAAATTAAAAACAGTACTATTAAATGCAAGAAGAATGAAATAAAGAGGAAAGGAAGCTTAAGGTAAGTGTTTAAGAAAAAGAAAGGAATTATGGGAATAGCAATAACAGTGCGGAATATTAGTTATACTAGTTTTTTTATCTAATGTGAAAACACGGAAGCTTATCATACATAGAAAATGCAGTTTCTAGTATTATAATGCCAATCCAAAATCGGATATACTTACCTTAAAAATAAAATTTCAGGAAATAGTAGTTTTTTTAGTAATTTAGAAGCACTAAAACAAGAAAGTGAGAATCTAAAACAAGAAAATAGTGAACTTAGGCAATCTTTAAGAGAACTTGAAATAATAAAGGCAGAAAATGAAACCTTAAAAGAATACTTAGGACTAACACAAAAATATACAGATTATCAGGCGGTTCCAGCATATATAATAAACAAAGATATTAGTAATTATAGTAGTACATTTGTGATAAATGCAGGAAAAAGAGATGGAATAGAAGAAAACATGACAGTAATTGCAGATGAAGGACTTGTACGGATATATAATATCAGTAACAGATGAAACAGCTAAAGTACAAACGATAATTGACTCATCAAGCTCATGTAGTGCTAGTTTAATACATTCAGAGGAAAGCATCATTTGTAAGGGGAGTTTAAATGATGGAATGCTTAAAGGAACATATATACCAACAGGAGCAGATATAACAGAAGGAGATACATTAGAGACTTCAGGAATGGGAGGAATTTATCCTAAGGGAATTATAATACGGAAAAATAAAAACAATAAATAATACATTAAATGTGTTAGATAGATATGCTTGGATAGAACCAGCAGTTAACTTTGATAAAGTTGAAACAGTTTTAGTAATCACAAATTAGTAAATAAAGTATAAGTGAAGAAGAAATTTATAGCCTTAAGTAATAGGAGTGAATAATGAAAAAAGTAATCACTATAATAATACTTATCATTGCATTTATAATAATATATTTTCTGCAATCAAACTTTTTTAGCTCATTTACTATAGCAGGAGTAATGCCAAACCTATTTATAATATTTATACTATTTATAGGCTTATACTCAGGAGCAAAAATAGGGACTGCATTTGGAGTGTTATTTGGAATATTAATGGACATTTTAGGAGGAGGAATAATACGGAGCATCAGGAGTAGCTTTAGGAGCTATTGGTTTCCTTCGGAGGATATTTAGAAAAAGATTTTTCAAAAGATAGTAAAATTACAGTTATGCTAATGTGTGCTACTGCCACAGCAGGATATGAATTATTTGTATATTTATATAAAGGGGCAGTATTATCAGCAAATATAGAGCTTTTGTTATTTACTAAAATACTAGTTATAGAGATAATATATAATACTTTGCTTACAATCATTTTATATCCACTAATGCAAAAATTAGGATATAAAATGGAAAGTGTATTTAATAAAACACAAATATTAACTAGATATTTCTAAGTCGTTGAAAATTAAATTTATTTAATTTGCGATTGACATAGGAATCAATTATTCGAACGTTACAGATTCTTTTAAGCTTTGCTATTTAGAAACTGTTAGTACGTTTTTCTAAGGTAGAGGAGAAATAGTGGAGAAATTTAAAAAGAAAAAAATACCTAATACAAATTTAAGGTATAACATATTAATGACAATTGTATATGTAATAGGTGCAATACTCCTAATCCAACTATTTAATCTTCAAATAGTAAACCGGAAGTGCCTATAGGGAAACATCCAATACGAGACTTACAAGAGAGAGCACTTTGTATGCAACAAGAGGAAGTATACTCGATAGAAATGGAGTAACAATAGCTGGATCAGAAATGACATTTGCGCTAGAAATGTACAAGACTAAATCAGAAACGAAAGTCTTAAATGAAACAATACTAAAAGTTATAAATACTTTAGAAGAGAATGGAGATACATACAAAGACACCTTCCCAATATCAATAGATCCATTTGCATATGACTTTTCTAGTGAAGAAAGAAAAAAAACATGGCTTGAAAAATATGATTTGGATTTAGATTTGTCACCAGAAGAGGCCTTTTACCACTTTAAAGATAAATATGAAATAGAAGGAAGCAATATATCTGATATAAGAAAGATAATAGCGGTAAGATATAGGATAAGCTCAGAAGGATATAGTTCTACAAAATCACTTAGAATATCAGATTCGATAAGTAGAAAAAGTGCTTTAATATTTGATGAACAAAGTCATAAATATCCGGGAATTGATGTTGCTACAAATTCTGTAAGGAGCTATCCAAATGGTAAACTAGCATCGCATGTGCTTCGGTTATATAAGCTCAATATCATCTGAACAATATGAAGCAAATAAAGACTTAGGATATACTATAAATGACCTATATGGAAAAGTTGGAATAGAATATGTATTTGAAAATTATTTAAAAGGAAAAAACGGAGTAAAGCAGATAGACATGTCAGTTGATGGAAGTGCTGTATCTGAATATATAGAAAAGGAAGCAGTAAGTCGGTTCAAATGTTGTACTTACAATAGATGCAAATTTGCAAGAGGTTACTGAAAAGACATTGGAAGAAACATTAACAAATACAAAAAACACTTTAAAAGGAGCAGAAGGAGCAAATGCTGGCGCGATAGTTGTTATGAATGTTAAAACAGGAGAAGTCTTAAGTATGGCAAGTTATCCAAGTTATGATCCAGCAGAATGGATACGGTGGATTAAAGCCAGACATATGGAACTATTATAATTCAGACGAAAGCAACCATATACTTACAAATAGAGCAATTTCATCTGTATATGCACCTGGTTCGACATACAAAATGGTAACAGCAGTTGCAGCCTTACAAACAAATAATGTTACAACTACTGAGAAAATAAATGATGTTGGTATATATACTATAGGGTATATACCAGGAAATAAGCAACCAAAATGTTGGATATATGATAGTACACATAGGGGACATGGATATCTAAATGTATCAAATGCAATTAAACATTCATGTAACTATTTCTTCTATGAAATGGGTGTTAGAATGGGAATAGATACATTAGATAGATACGCAAAAGCATTTGGACTTGGAACAAAAACAAATATAGAGCTTCTGTCAGAAGTAAGTGGGACTAGGGAAAATAGGGAAATAGCAACTGCAACAGGAGATATTTGGACAGAAGGTAGAGTTTTAAATGCGGCAATAGGACAAGGAAATAATGCTTTTACACCAATACAAATGGCAAAATATTTAAGTATATTAGTAAATGGAGGAAAGCAAGTTAATCCAACTATTGTAAAAACAGTAATTAATTCAGATGGAACAGAAATAAAAAGAAAAGATATGGAAAACAGTGTAAATAGCAGAATAGGAAATCAAGCAAACACTGAACAGAATATAGAAATTTCAAGGGAAAATTTAGATGCAGTTATGGATGGAATGAAAGGAGTTACATCTGAAGTAGGAGGAACAGCATATGGAGTATTTAGAAACTTTAATATAGAAGTAGGAGGAAAAACAGGAACAGCACAAAAAGGAGAAAAAGATACACCAAATGCATTGTTTGTTGGATTTGCACCATATGACAATCCAGAAATTGCAGTAGTTTGTGTAATTGAAAATGGAGGAAACAGCTCTATTGCAAGTTATCCTGCAAGAGATGTAATAGCTCAGTACTTTGGAATGAATGAGCAAAATATTGAAGAAAATACACGGAGCTTTGCCAAATGTTGAAATGCAAAATTAATGATTATAAGATAATTGTAGTTTTGGCTAGGAACTCCACTAAGTAGTGACAACAAAAAACTTAATTTATAAGCTAAATAAAGAAAGGAATGGAAAAAGAAATGGAAATAGGAAGACATAGTATGGAAACAGAAGATAGTAAATTAGAACTTGGGCTTCACACAATAAGTCATGGATTTAATAGGGAGATAGAAGAAACAGTTACAAAAATAGTTGATGGTTCTTTAAGATCAGGAAAAAGAGTTGAATTCGATGGAAGTGTAGTCGTTTTAGGAGATGTGAATTCAGGTGCTGAGATTATTGCAAAAGAACACATAATAATAATGGGAGTTTTAAGAGGACTTGCACATGCAGGTGCAAAGGGAAATAGAGAAGCAATGATAGTTGCAAATGATATAGATGCAGTACAATTAAGAATTGCAGATATTGTAAAAGAAATAGAAATACTTGTGCCTGAAGAACCAGAAGAGGAAGAAGAAACGAAAAAGAAAAAGGCCAAAAAGAAGGAAAAAGAAGAGAAGGAAGAAGAGGAAGAACTAGACAATTTTATAAAAACAAGAGCATATGTAAAAGACGGAGAGATTGTGCTAGAATAAAGGGATAACAAACTAAGATTTGATGTATATAAAATAGGTATTATAATAACATCAAGACATTGATATAGTAGTTCGTAAATACAAATCTTAAAAAGACTAGGATGCAGATCTAGTCTTTTTCCTTTTACTATTTATTCAAATTTGAGAAAGGTAACTATATAAAATACAATCGTGAAAATAATTTGTCAATATATTTGTAACATTTATTATTTACCTTGCATATAATACAAATAGAAAAGAGGTAGATGTATGAATAATAATATTGACATGAATATGCTTATGAATATGCTTTCAAAAATGGATAAAAAAGAAATAGAAAAAGGAATGGCACAAGTTTCACAAATCCTAAAGAATAAAAATGCAGACGAAATTTTAAAAGACTTAAATAAAGGTCAAAAATAGTAAGGAGTGTGCCTGAATAATGAATAATGAAGATATGTCTGAACTTTTTAGCAAGTTTAGCAATATGGTTAGCGAAGGAAATATACCAGATGAAATGAAAAATGTCATAGCTTCTCTATCAGGAGCAAATGCTAATCAAAATAATCAAGAACAAAGAGAAGCAGAAGGAAATGACGCTTCTTCTATTGATTTTGAAACAATAATGAAAATGAAACAAGTGATGGATAAAATGAAGGGAAGTGGGGATGATCCAAGAGCAAACCTACTTCGCTCATTAAAACCATATCTTAAAGAAAGTAGAAAAGACAAAATAGACCAATACATAAAATTATTTGGTATGAGTAAAGTAATGGAAGTTTTTAATAATACTGGAGGTGAAGTTAAAAAATAATGGAATTTTACCCCTATTTTCCAAGATCATATTATTATACTCGTTATAGAAATATGCAAAATAGAAACTATGGTGTTAATAATCAGCAAGATAAGCAAACACATAAAAACTCCACAGATTGCTCTAGCATGCAAAGTCAGGCTAGGGTACAAAATAATTCAAACACAAGTGAAAATCCTATTTTCGAAATCTTTGGAATTAGGCTATTTTTTGATGATATTTTAATCGTATCCCTTATTTTTTTTCTATATAATGAAGGAGTTAGAGACAATATGCTTTTTATCTCTTTAATACTGATTCTTCTTTCATAAAAGTTCTAAAATGTTAATTTCCGTAGTAAAAAATTCCAAAATGTAATAGACATGCAATAAAAAAGTAATGAAAACTTAATAAATTCAGTTGTATCTAAGAAAAAGACCTTCCGTAAAGGCAAAAAATCACTAAAAAGAGCAGAGATAAAAGAACTATTGCAAATTTTATCAAATAATGTAAAATAATAGAGTAAAATATTATATATTATATTAAAACATCGAAAAATTGCAAAAAAAGTAAAATTTACATAAAGAAATATTAGAAAAACCATTGAAAAATGGAGAAAAAGCGTGTATAATATAATATAGTGATTAAAGATATTTTAGGAGGAAATTTCTATGAACAGTAAAATGAAGACAAAAGTACTTGCTTGTGCTTTAGCATTTATATTAGCATTTGCAGATGTAGCACTATTAGGAAGTGGCGTCAGCACAGCAATTTCTACACGGATCTATCAATTTAGAAGGACAAGCAACTAGTGTGAAAAATACAAAAATTGAATTTGATGCATATTTTCAAAATGAAGGAGAAAATGTCCGTCACAAAGAAATTGATGTAGACGGAGCAGAAACTCTATACTTGAAGCTAAAAGTAGAAGAGGGGTATCTACAAGAAGGAGAAATAAAAATAGAAAATGCAAATTTCAGAGTAGTAGAAAATGAAATAGATACATCTATTATACAAAATATAGTTTCAAGTGAAAACAAGATAGTATTAAATAAAATAGACAAAAACGAATCAGTAGTATTAGAAATTCCAGTCAAAATGAACACTGATTCTAATTTTAGTGTATCTGATTTGAGAAAGACAGCAGACATTAAATTACAAGGTACATATGTAACAGACAAAGGAAAAGAAGTTGAGATAGATAAAGAAATAAAAGTAGAAGCAGTGCTTGAAGGAACAGCAGAAAGCCGGTTTAAGTGGTGAAGTTACAAAATATGTTACATTTGATGTAAATGGACAAAAAGGAGTAATCCTTCAAACAGCATTAAAATCAAATTTAATAAACAACAAATTACCAGTACAAAGTACAAAATTAGAAATAGAAATTCCAAGTATAAATAATAAAGAGCCAAAAACCATATCACTTTCATCAAAAAGTTTAATGGCAACAAAAGGAACTCGGAGTTAAGGTATTTGAAGAAAATGAATATAAATATGAGAATGGAAAAGTAACTTTAAGCTTTGAAAATAGTAACGAGATACTTTCATGGGCAAAAAATGTATCTGATGAAATAATAGTTACATGCATCTATGGAGAAGAAGCTATAACAAATAAAGCAGAAATATATATAAATGCAAATTCTGAAATAAAATATTATGGAAAAGAAATAAAAACAGCTACAAGTGAAATATCAGAAAGAGTAGTTTTAAGAGAAAAAATAGGAGATATAGTGACACTAGATGTAAATACATCTGTATCAGAAATAGCTAAAGGATATATGCTAGAAGAAAAAGGAAAAAATACAGAATTTTCTAATACATTAAGTTTAAATATTGGATATGCAGAATTAATGGATAAAATAATGTTTAAAGATACAGCAATTTATACAGATTATTATGGAAATAAATATCCAGCAAGTCCAATCTATACATATACAAAAGTTGACAAAGATAACCTAGTAGAAATATTAGGTGAAGATGGATATATCAATGTTTTAAGGGAAAATGGTGAAAAAGTTTCTACATTAAATAAAGAAAACTTAAGTGTTAGATTTGAAAATGCAGAAACAAAACTATTATTTGAAACAAGTAAGCCTTTAAATGAAGGAATATTAAAAATAGAAAATGGAAGAGCTATTAAACCATTAGAATATGCAAAAGTACAAGCAGAAATGTTTGATAGCATGAAAATTACATTAAATGCAAGTTTAGTAAAAGATGAAAAAGTACTAATAAGTGGAAATAAAGAAACATCAATAGAAATGATTAATCCAACAACAGATGCAAGTTTAAGCATAAATACAGATAAACTTTCAACAGTTGTAAAAAATGAAAATGTTGAATTAAGAGTTACATTAAATACAACTCTAAGTTCAAGTGCACTTTATAAAAATCCAGAAGTTTCTATAATTCTACCAAACTACATAACAGATATCAATGTAGAGAATGTAAAACTTCTATATGAAAAAGAATTAAAACTTGCTGACGCAAAAATATATAGAAATGAAAATGGCAATTTAGTAATTAATATAAAATTAAATGGAGAGCAAACAGCATATAATGAAACTTTTGTAACTCAAGGTGCAACATTAATTATGAATTCTGATATAACAGTAAATTCGAATGCGCCAACAGGAATGCAAAAAATATATTTAAATGTCAAGAATGAGAAAACACGTGAAGAACTAACAACAGAAAATGATATAAAACTAATTGCACCTGCAGGAATTGCAACAGTTAGTGAAATATCAGGATACTCTGATGAAGGAGAAAAAACAGTATCTATAAGTAATAAAGTAGGAAAAGGAGCAATAAAAGCTCTAGCACCTGCAAAAAATGCTACAGTTAGAATGGTAGCTATAAACAACTATGAGTATGACTGTGATAATGTAGTAATACTTGGTAGAACACCTAGAGAAGGAAACAAGAAAATAACAAAGAACGAAGAATTAGGAAGTACATTTAGTTTAGATGTTAAATCAGGAATAAAGAGTGAAAACGGACTAAATTCAGACCAAATGAAAGTATATTATTCAGCAAATAAAGAAGCTGATACAAATTTAGAAAATGAAAATAATGCTTGGACAAGTGATATAAATAAAGTAGATAATGTAGCGTCATACATGATAGTATTAGATGACTACAAATTCAAATCTGGAGAAGTATTAGGATTTAACTATAATGCTGAAATACCTGCAAATCTACCTGAAGATAAAGAAACATATGGAGTATTTGCAGTGTATTATGAAGAAGCAAAAGAAGATGAAGAAGGAGATGTAACTCCATTTGCAGTTTCTAGAACTATGACAGGAGAAAGTAGCCCAGTAGGACTTGAGACAGAGGGAGAGCTTAGAATAGGTATTAAACTTGATGGTCAAGTAGATGGAAATACTCTTGGAATTGAAGTACAAGAATTGAAAGAGGTAAAGTTTACTGCAACTCTTAATTTTTCTAAAGCAACAAGTAATGCACACATGAAGATACATTTAACGGATAATGCAACTATTATATCAGAAGGGGTAACAGAAAGTAATACAATACCACTTCGGAGATGTACCAAAAGGAGAGAAGAAAGTAGAATTTACTGTGCTAGTTGGTTCATATACTAGAAATAATGGAGAGAATGGAGAAGGATTAACAGAATCTGAGATAAATCAAATATATAATGATTTAAATAGAGTAGGGGTGGAAGTACAAGTAGAAATTCCACAAAACGATGGAACCATTCTATCATATGCAGAATTAAATTCAGGTAAATCATTTAAAATAACAGAAATGGCTGATAATATAGGAATGAAACTTTCAACTCCACTAAAAACTGACGAAAATGGAGTTCTTGTGACAAGCGAAAATAAAGAAATAGAATATGACTTAGAAATAATTAAAGAATCAAGTACATATACAAATTTTTCAGAAACAAAAGTTATTTGTAAATTACCAGAAGGTGTAACATTCAAAACAGCAACTATGACATCTGAAGGTGAGTTAGTAAATGGAAATTATGATCAAAAAACAAGAACAATAACATGGAATGTAGGTGATTTAAATTCAGCAAAAACTATTGTACTTACAGTCACAGTAGGTGAATTTTCAGGTGACTTAGCATTAGAATTTGTTGCAACAAGTAAAGAAACAGGAAACAAAGAGTTTAAAAAATCTGATATTAAACTTAGATTAGCAAATGCTGGAGTAGAACTAAACCAAACAAGTACAATATCAAATAGAGCTATTAAAGCAGGAGAAGAAATAACATACACTATCACAGCAAGAAACTTAAATAGTAGTAACTTTAAATTTGTAGTAAAAGATTATTTACCAAAGGAATTAGAATTTATCAAATGTAAATATTCAGTTGCTGGAAAAACAGAAGAATTAACAGAAAATCATGGAACTGCTATAATAATATCACCAATAATATTAACTCCTTATGGAACAGATGGTGATAGAGCAGTAATTGAAATAACAGCAAAAGCTAGAGAAGTTAAAGAGTCAGTAGAAATAACAAATAAAGTAGAAGCATGCGATGACTTATCAAGTGAACCAATGGCAATAAGTGAGCTTAAATTAACACTTGCAAATAAAGAAGGTGAAGTAGATAAACCTGATACAAGTGACCCAGGAGAAGACGATAAAAATAAAACATATGATATAACAGGTACAGCTTGGCTTGACGAAAACAAAGATGGTAAGAGAGAAAATAACGAAAAGCTTCTACCTGATATAAGAGTATATCTATTAGATAGTTCAAGTAAAAAAATAGTTTCTGAAACTAGAACAAATAAAAACGGAGTATACGAATTTAAAGAAGTTAAAAAAGGAAATTATGTAGTAGCATTTGAATATGACAATTTAAAATATGAAGTAACACTATATAGAGCAGATAGCGTAGAAAATTCAGTTAACTCTGATGTAGTTTCTATGGAATTAAAATTAGATGGAGACTCAAAAAAATATGCAGTAACAGACGCATTTGTGTTAGATACAAATACATTTAATTTAGACGCTGGATTTATAGATAGTCCAAAATTTGATTTAGAGCTTACAAAAGGAATAAGTCTAATACAAGTAAGTAATAAACAAGGAACAAAGGACTATAACTTTAAAGGTAAAGATAGTGCAAAAGTGGAAATCGGAGAAAAATATATAGTAGGTTCAGTTATTGCTATAACTTATGAGATAAAAGTAACAAACACAGGCGCTGTTAGCCGGATATGCAAATAAAATAGTAGACTACAAATCAAAAGATTTAAGCTTTAGTAGTAGCTTAAACCCTGAGTGGTATGAAGATACAGATGGAAACTTATATACAACATCACTTGCAGGAAGAGAGATAAAACCAGGAGAAACAGTTACAGTTTCTGTAATACTTACAAAAACAATGACATCAGAAAATATTGGAGTTTCAAATAATACTGCTGAGATTGCTGAAAGTTCAAATGATTTAGGATTAGGAGATATAGATTCGATTCCAGGAAATAGAGATCCAAAAGAAGACGACTATGGACTAGCAGATGTATATATAACAATAAAGACAGGTGGAATATTACTATTTGGATTAATTAGTGGAATGTTAATTGGAATAATTGCTCTTGGAGCATACTTTGTAAATAAAAAAGTTTTAAGGAAAATATAAAAAGGAAGGGGGTAAGAAGTAATGAAGATAAAAGATAAAATGAGGAATATAAGAAATATTATTATATTAGCAATAATTATAATTATTGGTATATGTGCTATATCAATACCATATGTAACAGCTGTAGTAAACGAAGGAAATAGTGCAGCAAAAGCAGAAATATTTAAAGATGATTTAGGAATATTAAATAGTAAAGAACACCCTACACATCTTTTCGCAGATTATGGTATTTATCTATTCTGTGGAGCACATAAATGGGATGTTGATGGCTTTATGACAGCAACTCAGGCACACTATACAGCATGGAAGAATAAATCACCAATAGGCAAAGCAGAATATGACGAGAATAATCCATATTACTTATATGCAAGATCAGAAACAGTAGGATTATATAATTCATATAAAGGTGAATTTAATAGATGGAAAGCTACTGTCAAAGGGTTAAAAAGTGTTTCACCTGCATATCAAGATGATCAAGGACTTATTGATTCATTAAAAGGATCATTACCAGGAATAAGTAAACCTGTAGTAAAATCAATAGAATATACACAAGTAGGACAATATGACACAAAAACCTATATAGATGCAGCATTTATATTAACACAACAAAAAGTATATGATAATGCTAAAATAATGCCAAAGAATAAAGAAAATATAACACCAGATGAGCAAGAAAAAGGATACTTTAATGTAGACGAGAAACAATATGCTTTATGGGAAACAGATATAAACGTTGGAGCTGGAAATGATGGAGACGATAGAAACCTAGGGGATATTGCAAAGAAATTTAAAGAATTCTATAAGATTATAAAATCAAGTGGATATGGAAGTATAATTAATGCAATTGGAGAAGGCATAGAACAAACTTCAGTAGGCATGGGAGAAAATAAAGCATACAAATTTAAAGAAGCAAAAGTTGAAGTAGATTCTAAAAATAACAAATATATATATGGACCATTTTGCTTAGATTATGCAGTAGATGATGAGGCAGGGGATATATATAAATCTACTCCAACAAACCAAGTAAAATTTAATGCAATTGAAGAAATAAGAATATATGATAAAAATAAAAATGATATAACAGAAGCCTCAAACTTCCAAATAGTATATGAGTATAAAGGAGGAAGTACTGAAGGGCAAAAACTTCGTCGCATAAGTGATGAGAAGTGGTATGCTAAAGCTAATTATGAAGAAGTAAAAGCATTTGAATCTAGCAAACCATTCTACATAGTAGTAGATGCAAGTAACTTAAACCCAGAGCAACTAAAAGGAATATATGCCAAAGTTGGTCTTCAATATTTAGATGAAGTAACAGCTACAATGTATGAATATGAAGGAAATGTAGTAAAGTATTTCTACAAAGAAGGAGTTATGGCAAGTCAGAATGTAACACATACAGCTAGATATGAGAAAGATGGTTCTCACTCAGAAACGTGTCCAGAAGGTTGCGAATCTGATCATAAGACTGAGGGATCAACATCTAAAACATTTTCTATTAAGACAACTGGATTTACTTTAAATAGAGCATATTCAGGTGAGAAAGCTCAAAAAATGGTTGGATATGCATGTGATGGAACAAGAACATATAAAACATATTCAGTAGTACTTACAACAGACTGGGATGACACAGGAGATACAAAAATAGAGCTAGAAAAAATCTGTGACAATACAAATAAACCACTAGCAGGAGCAGAATATGAAGTAACACTAGAAATAAATGGACAAGATGCACACAGAAATAGTATAAATAAGACTATGAAATTTTACAGAACAACAGATGCAAAAGGTAAGATTTCTATTACATCATCAGAAATTGCAATAGAAGGAGTATACCTTGGAACATTCACAGGAGAGATTAAGGCAAAATTCCATGAGACAAAAGCTCCAGCAGGGCATAAACTCGGAAAAGGAGATGCAGAACTAACAGTTTCTGTAACAAATGGTAATGGATCAGGAAGTGTTACAGCAAAGAATGAACATGTAGATAATCCTGTAATACAAATTGCTAAAGTAAATGAAGATGGAAAGAAAATAGAAGAAGCATCATTTAAGATACATGTAATATATAAAGTTGGTAATAATGCAGAAGTAGATGATCCATATAACATTATTGGTGGAACAACAGAAAAAGGATATCTAAGACTTACAAGAGAAGACTTTAAGAAATTAAAGAAAGGCTTTGATTTCGGAACTAACTTTACAGGATATATCACACTTCAAATATCAGAAATTGGAGCACCAAATAACTTCTCACTATCTTCAAACAACTTAAGTGTAACTCTTCATTATGAAAAAGGAAAACTAGTTAAGAGAGAAGCAAGTGAAAACCCTAGTGTAGTAGTAGACTATGCATATAAAAACTGGACAGAAAATATTCAAAACTGGATAAATGCTGAAAGAAGCGGTAAAAAGTTCACAATGTATAGCTATGTAGAAGAAAATGTTAAAGCATGGATTAAGAAACAACAAACAGAACATCCAGAATTAGAATATGCTGACATTTTAAACTACCTAGAACAATATGTAAAAGAAATTGATGAAAAGATAAAAAATAATGAAATGTCTAACCCTGTACTTGAAGACTGGGATGTGGCAACAAAAGTACAAGGAAATAACAATGTTGTTCAAATAGTATTCAAAGACACACCAGGAAACTTTGAAATACCTGATATCGAAATCACACTTGACAACATGGATCTTGGAGGAAAAGTATTCTGGGATTATACAGAAAACAAAGATGGAAAAGAATCAAATGGATTATATGACGAAGGTGAAAAGTCACTTTATGGTATAGAAGTAAATTTAACTGGAAGTGATGGTTCATTTAGAAGAACAATAACAAACAGAAATGGTGAATACTTATTTAAAGGATTAAATCCACTTAAGAAATATACTGTAACATTTAAATATAACGGAATTCAATTTGAAGCAAAAAGAGCAGAGAATGTAGGTGAATATAATAGCGCTCAGTGGGCAATAAGTTCAAAAGGTGCTGAAATAAGTTCTCCTAGAGATAGTTTTAAAACTATAAATAAAAATAATCCAGCCTTCACATATGAAGAATTAGAAGGTTTATATGAAGAAATTGCAAACTATAGATGGAGTGTGATTAATTCAGGCTCAGAATGCCCAAGCTTAGAAGATGCAGTAAATCATGTAAAAGGAAATCACGGAAGTGACAAAGATATAAATGCTAAAGTAGAATATATCAAAAAAGCAGTAGCAACATCTTCAGCTGGTCAATATCCTGTATATGATAAATTTATATTAGACTATGAAGGAGCAAATGCTGGAAGCACGACAGTGGAATTTGCAGGGGACACAGTTCCTTACATATATCCAGGACAATTACAAATACACCAAGCTTTAGTTAGAAGAGATAAAACAGACTTAGAACTTACAACAAATATAGTGGAAACAACTGTAAGTATGAATAGATATGATACAACATATGGATATAATGTTCCAAATAATGGCTCATATCACCAATACATCTATAAAGAAGATTATAACTATGATACAAAAGGACTAAAAGAAGATGGTACACAAAGAGAAGATGGTATTGCATACTATACAGAGGATAATGTACATTTCTATGTAACATATGAATCAACTATTAAAAACTTTACTTATTCAAATACAAGACTAACACAAATAATTGACTACTATAATAAAGAATTTAACTGGAAAGCATCATATACTACAACAAAAGGAACTCAAATTCCAGGAATTGAAGTAATAAGAAATGGTGGAAATTGTAACTATACAGTAGCAGATGGTGCAAGACCTAATGGATATAAGTCAAAAATTGTAACTTTATTAAGTGACAATGGATTAAATAGTCCAAGTGACGAAATAAAGATTAGACTAACATATGAATTAGTAGGAGATACAGGCGAAAATGGCAATGCTAAAGATGTTCTTGCAAAATACCTATTTAGAAATAATGAGTATGGAGAAGGAAAAGAAGAACTTGGTATGGATATCTCTTATGCAATGGAAATTAATCACTATGCAGAAATTGCAGAATATAAAACAGATTCAGCATATATAGATAGAGATTCGCATCCAGGAAACTTTGATGTAGAAGCCTATGAAAGAGCAATAGTAGAGTACCAAAAAGCAAGAGAAGAATACAAGAAAAACCCATCAGAAGAAAATAGATTAGTAGCTCAAACTAGAAAAGAAGAACTAACTAAGATGAGAGAAGACGATACAGGAACAGTTACATTAACACTATCAAATAGTGGTACAGTTAGAACTCTTACAGGAAATGTTTGGGAGGCAATAGACGGACAAGTAAAAGATACAGTAGACTTACAAACAAATTCTACTTATGGAGATAGATATGTAACTCATGACAGTAGCCTTGAGAAAGCACTTGGTGGAATAAAAGTAGAACTTGTAGAGCTTGTAAATCCTGAAGATAAGATAAGCGAAAACGAGGAAACACAAGTTGTAAGAGCTGTAACAAGAACAAATGAAGATGGATCATATGAATTCAAATCATATATTGCAGGAGATTATACAGTAAGATTTGTATATGGAGATTTTGAAGATAAAGATCAAATTATAAGAAGTAAAATAACAACAGGAAGTGAAGGGCAAAATACAACTCTTCCAATAAATGGACAATATTATCAATCAACAAAAGCTAATCCAAATACAGATAAGCTTGCAGGAAATGATGTAAAATATTGGTACTATAACAATACAGATAAAAATAGGAGAGAGGATGATATACTTATACCAGATAACGCAGAATATGAAAAACGTTATTCAGATGCATATGACGACAGTTATTCAAGACTTTCTCAAATGAAAGCAACAGTAATTGCAGGAGAAGGAATAAATAATTCTACATCAACAGAATACAACTACGATGGTAATATAGAAGTTCAAGATGTAAGAGTAACAGACCCAATTTATGCGTATACATCTACAATGAACCTTGAAGTAGAATATGTTCGTCCAAGTGTAATAGGAAACAAAGGTAACTCTTGGTATAAATATGGAATTAGCAATGTAGACTTTGGAGTAACTCCAAGAGCTTACAATGACGTAAATGTATCAAGATATGTATCAAATGTTAAGTTATATGTAGAAGGATCAAACGAACCATTAATAAACAGCTACTTTAATGAAGCAGGAAATAGGGAAGAAGGACATGAAGATGAAAAAGGAAGAGGTTATATTAATGATACTATTGATAGTAATGCATATTTAGATGGATTAATAAAAATAAACTATGAAGAATTGCTTGCACAACGTGCACATCTAGAATTAACATATTCAGTTAAAGTATCAAATGATAGTAGATATGATGACAAAAATAAGATATATGATACAATAAAATATATCTATCAATATGGTGATAATACAGGCGAAATAGTTGGAGTTTCATACTACGATGAGGAAGTAAGTAAACTTACAAATTATGAAACAAGAGGAGTTGGAACTGAGACTCAAGGAACAATTATATATCATAATAAGCTTGGAGTACAAGGTAATGGATTTGGAAACTTAGCAAAAGAAAATAGAAATCAAGCAACTTATAAAGAAAATTCAAACAGAACAGAAAGGCTTTCTGAATATAATGTAGTTACAGGAACAAGCACACCAGGAGCAAAAAATATCACATCAAAAGTAGAGACAATAATAGATTATCCAACAGTACCATTAGACTTTAATGGAACAAATAAACTTGGAGAAGAAATAAACAAAGACTGGTTAGAAACTGATCCAAAAGAGTTTGTATCAAGTCGTGAAGATTATAAAATAGAGCATGGGGATATTTCACTTGTTGGAAAAGTTGGTGACGAAAACAGCTTAATGACACAATCACATATATTAATTGCAAAACCACTTTCAACTGAAGATGATAATCCAGCAAACTTATATGCAAACTTATTACCAGGAGAAACAAGAGAAACTACATTAGTATTACAACATACACTAGCAACATCAACTGAAGAGATATCAGATGATCCAAGTCAAGATATCACAGGAAATGATATAGAATATTCTAATTTAGTAGAGATAACAAGATTAAGCAATACTGCAGGAAAAATAGTAGACATAGAAGGATATGACATAAATGGTGAAGAAAGTACAGAAACATCAAAAGTACATGATTCAGCATTAATAGGAATGACAACAGGTAAATATGAAAAAGAAAACACAACTGTCACAGTTGATGTAATAAAGGCAGATAAGGTAGAACTTACACCAACATTAAGCACAGGAAAATCACAAACAACACAAATTACTCCACCAGCAGGTCTACCAAAAGCAGAAAACATATTTGCATACACAGGAATTGCACTAATTGTTTTAAGCATACTTGCAGGAGGAATAGTACTAATAAAAAAATATGTTATTGTAAAAATACCAAAAGCATAAAAACTCCTAAAATAGATTAAAAAATTGAGGCTATGTAAATAGCCTTGATTTTTTTACATATGTATAAATTTTGTAAGTATTGGCAAAACTAAGCAAGAAAATAATTTTTTTGCAAAGGGGCGAAAATTTTGAAGGCCAAGAAAGCATTAAATATAAAAGGAGCAATACTCCAAAAAGAACAGCTAAAAACATACCTAGAAAATATTGCAGCAGACCATACTTTAAAAGAAAAATCGGACAAGCAAACATATCCAATACCTAAAATGCTAGAAAACTTTGAATATATAACAAAGACTTATGATATATTAAATCAGCACCTAAAACTTGGAATAAATATACATCAAGCAGGAGAGTGGCTTTTAGATAATTATTATATTATAGAAGAAACAGTAAAGGAGGTAAGAAAAAATTTACCTCTTAAAAAATATGTAAAATTTATAGGTATAAGAAATCGGAAAATATAAAGGATTTGCAAGAAGCTATGTACTTGCATCAGAGATAGTTGCATACACAGACCGGAAACTTTAAGCCAAAAGATTTAGAGGAATTTTTACAAAGTTATCAAAATAAAAAGAATTTAAATATGGATGAAATTTGGAATATAAGTTTATTCTTTAAAATTGCATTAATAGAAAGAATAAGAGAAATATCGGAAAAAATATATGTATCACAAATGCAAAAGGTAAAGGTAGAAAGTATAATAGAAAGACTTGTAGAAAATAAGCCAAAAAATGAACTTAAGTTTGTGCCTTTATCTAAAACACATGGTGAAAATAGTTATACCTTTATAGAATATATGTCATATAAGCTAAAAAAGTATGGAAAAAAAGGTATAGCTTATTTAAATATTTTAGAAGAGGAAATAGAGAAACAGGGGCTTGCTCTTTCAGAGGTCATAAAAAAAGAGCATTTTGATATAGCATTAAAAAAGGTAGCTATAGGAAATGCTATAAGAAGTATACATGCGCTTCAAAGAATGAATTTTTCAGAGATTTTCGAAAGTATAAATGGAGTAGAAGAAATACTAAAGAAAGATCCAAGTGGAATTTATAATCAAATGGATTATAAAACTAAAGAGAATTATAGAAATGCCATTAAGGAAATTGCAGATAGGACAAAGATATCTGAGATATACATTGCAAGAAAGGCAATTAATCTTGCAAAAAATAAAGAAAAAGGTACAAAGAACAATCATGTAGGATACTATTTATTAGATAGACGGTATAGTAGAATTATATCAAACACTTGGAATAAAAAAATGTGATGTATATAAAAAGACTAAATTTAAAGTAAATTTATATATTCTTGGAACTACTGGAATAAGCATTATTTTATCAGTTTTATGTAGTTTTTTTGTATTGCGCTATGTTTCCAGATGGCGGACGTATTATTTTTGTCCCTATAACTGCAATATTTTTCTTTATTCCAATTTCTGAAATAATAATAAAATTAACACAAACAATTTTAAGTAGATGTGTAAAACCAAAGCAAATACCAAAAATGGATTTTAGTCTAGGAGTTCCAAAAGAATATGCGACAATGGTAGTAATTCCAAGTATTGTAAAATCTGGAGAAGATATAAAAAAGATATTTGAGAAGCTAGAAGTATATTATTTAGCAAATAAATCAGAGAATATTTATTTTACATTACTGCGGAGACCCTGCACCTGGATCAAAAGAAAAAGAAGATACAGATTTAGAAATAATAAATACAGCAAATTATGAATTAGATAGATTGAATAAAAAATATAGATCTGCAAATGATCAGGCTATATTTAATTTTGTGTATAGAAAAAGGCTTTGGAATAAAAGTGAACACTGTTATATGGGTTGGGAAAGAAAAAGGGGGCTACTTACAGAGTTAAGTAATTTTTTGCAAGATAAGAAAAGCAAGACAACATTTACCACAAATACTTTAGAAAAGTTCAATTTAAAAATAAAATATATAATTACTTTAGATTTAGATACAGAGCTTACGTTAAATTCAGGGATAGAGCTTATAGGTGCAATGGCACATCCTTTAAATAAACCTATAATAGAAAATCGGAATAGTTACAGGTGGATATGGGATAATGCAACCTAGAGTTGGAATTAGCTTAGAAAATAGCCATAAAACTATATTTACTGAAATATTTGCAGGAAGCGGGGGAGTAGATCCTTATACTAATGCTATTTCTGATACGTATCATGACAACTTTGGGGAAGGCATTTACACAGGAAAGGGAATATATGATTTAAAAGTATTTAATTTGTGTTTAAAAGATAAAATAAAAGAAAATACAGTTTTAAGCCATGACTTATTAGAGGGAAGCTTTTTAAGGTGTCGGACTTGTATCAGATATAATGCTTTTAGATGGATACCCTAAAAGCTATAATTCATATTTAACAAGACTTAGCAGATGGATAAGAGGAGACTATCAGATATTAGGTTATTTAAAAAGGAAATCTGGTTTAAACAAATTATCTAAATATAAGATAATTGATAACATAAGAAGAAGTCTAGTTGAAATTATGGTTATTTTAAGTATAGTAATTTTGATATTACTTAAAATTGAATTTAATGTAAAAATAGGTTTAGGAATATCAGTAATGCTAATTAGTGCTGTTATTTCTAGTATATTAGAGATTTTAGATTATATTATATTTAGAAAAGAAAATATAAAAAAACAGAAAAGGTTTACAAGAACAGCAGATGGACTAAAAGGTAGCATTTATAGAGCTTTGATAAATATTATAACACTTCCAACTAAGGCTTATATATCACTTGATGCAATTGTTAGAACAATATATAGGATGACTGTTTCAAGAGAATATTTATTAGAATGGGTGACATCAGATGAAGCTGAAAAGCAAGATAAGGCTCAGTTAAGTAGTTCATATAAAAAGATGATGCCAAATATTATTTTAGGACTATCATTTTTAGTAGTAAATATGTTAATGCCTCATAATATTTGTTTAAATATATTTTTATTTATATCTTCTACATTGTTTTTGACTGCACCAGTTATTATGTGGGATATAAGTGTTGCACATGATGAACAAAAGAAGATAGATAGATTAACAAAAGAAGAAAAAGATTATATAAGAAATGTTGCAGAAAAAACATTTGAATATTTTGCTGAGCATGTATCTGATGAGAATTCTTATCTTCCACCTGATAATTATCAAGAAAGTAGAAGAGAGAAAGTTACCCCAAGGACATCTTCTACAAATATTGGACTTGGTATTTTAAGTATGATTTCTGCATATGATTTAAAATTTATAACTTTAGAGCAAGTAATTATAAAATTAGAAAATATATTAGGAACAATACAAAAATTAGAAAAGTGGAATCGGACATTTATATAATTGGTATAATATAAAAACATTAGAGCCACTTAAACCAAAATATGTTTCAACAGTGGACAGTCGGAAATTTTATTCGGATATATGTATACTCTAAAAATTTTTTTGGAGGAAAAGCAAAATACAGTATATAAGGACAGAATAAAATCTTTGCTGGATATAGTATGTGAGATAATAGATAATACAGATTTTTCTTATTTATATAATAAAGAAAATGGTCTTTTCTCTATAGGATTTAATGAAGAAGAAAACAATCAAACAGATAACTACTATGATCTTCTTGCATCTGAAGCAAGACAAGCAAGTCTTGTTGCAATTGCTAAAAAAGATATTCCATCAAAGCATTGGAATAATTTAAGTAGAACACTTACTACTCTTGGAAAATATAAAGGACTTATATCATGGTCAGGAACAGCATTTGAATATTTAATGCCAAATATAAATATAAAAAAATATGAAGGAAGTTTACTTGATGAGTCTTGTAAATTCATGGTTATGAGTCAAATAAAATATAGTAATAGACTTGGTATTCCATGGGGAATATCAGAAGCTGCATTTAATCTAAAAGATTTAAATGCAAATTATCAATATAAAGCATTTGGACTTCCTTGGCTTGGTCTCAAACGAGGTCTAGGCGATGAAATGGTAGTTTCGACTTACGGAGGAGTACTTGCAATATCAGATTATCCAAAAGAGGTGCTTCAAAATTTAAAAACTTTAGAAAGCTATGGAATGTTTGGTAAGTATGGATTTTTTGAGTCAATTGATTATACTCCTTCAAGACTTCCAAGCGGGAAAAAATATGCAGTAGTTGAAACTTATATGGCACACCATCAAGCGCTAATTTTGCTTTCTATAAACAATTTGATAAATGATAATATTCTGCAAAAGAGATTTATGCAAAATCCCGAAATAAAGGCAATAGACATACTTTTACAAGAAAAAATGCCAGTAGATATGCTAGTTACTAAGGAAAGAAAAGAAAAATTAAAAAGAATAAAATATACAGGGTATGATAACTATGTACAAAACGTTTACACTAAAGTTAATAGTCATTTAAGAAAATGTAATGTTCTATCAAGTGAAAATTATTTGATAGAAATGAATGATAAAGGAGAAGGATATAGTAAGTATAAAGATATACTTATAAATAAATATAAAGAAACAAGTAGCAATCCTTGTCGGAATTTTCTTTTATATAAGGAATACTGAAACAAAAGAAGTTTGGAAAGCAAATTATGAAGTAGGACAAAAAGAAAAATATGAAGTTGTGTTTGCTCAAGATTTTTCAGAAATTATAAAAACAAAAGGAGAAATAGAAACAGATTTGAAGGTCATTCCAGCATCTGAGGAAGGCTCAGAAATAAGATCTTTGAAAATAAAGAATAAATCGCAAAAAGATGTAAATCTGGAAGTGACAGGACTTTTTAGACCAGTATTGTCAAGGATTGAAGATGATATCTCACATCCCGCATTTAATAATTTATTTTTGAAATATAAGAGCTTAAGTTCAGGAGATTTAATTGTAAAGAGAAATAGAAATGTAAATATTAGTCTTGGTGCAAGCTTAAATCTACAAAACTATGAAAATTCAGAGTTAGAATATGAAATCGATAACACTAAAGTTTGTGATATGATAGAAAACGGAGATAAGTTTAGCAGTAAATTGGGACTTGTGACAGAAGGGTGTATAGCGCTAAGAAGAAAAGTCACAATTAAACAAGGCGAAGAGGCACTTTTAAATTTGGTTATTTGTACCTTAGAAGATGAAAAAGAGATTGCTAGAACTCTTGAATATTATAAGATACAGGAAAACGTGGAAAAAGAATTTAAAATAGCAAGAGCTAAATCTGAAGAAGAAGCTAGATATTTGAATTTAAGTAGAAATAATCTAGATGTATTTTACAAAATGTTACCATATATATTGCATCAAAATCCATTAAAATCACTATATATAGAATCCCTTAGAAAAGGTAGGTATAAACAAAGTGATTTTTGGAAGTATGGGATTTCAGGAGATATACCAATAATACTTGTGACTGTTAAAGATTTAAGTGATGTTTATGTAGTAAAAGAAGTTTTAAAAGTGCATGAGAATTTAAGAGTAAAAGGAATAAAGACTGATTTGTGCATTTTAGATTATGAAAAAAATATATATGAGAGATTTGTAAAAGAACAGATAATTCAAGAGATATTAAATATGCAGATAGGATATCTTCAAAATGTAAGTTCAGGAATATTTTTATTAAATGCAAATGAAATAGAGGATGAAGATTTGTTTAAATTTAGAGCAAATATTTGGATAAATGCATCTAAAGGAAGTATAATAGAGCAGATTAAGGAGTTGGAAGAGAAGTTTGAAAAATCTTAAATTTTATAATGGTTTTGGCGGATTTAGTGATGATGGAAAAGAATATACTATAAAATCAAATAAAAACGAAAAGCTTATGCGTGCATGGAGTAATGTAATTGCAAATGAAAAATTTGGAACTATTGTAACAAATAATATGGGTGGGTTTACGTATAGTAAAAACAGTAGATTAAATAGAATAACAGCATGGGCTAATATGCCAAGTAATGATATACCATCAGAAATAATATATATGAGAGATTTAAAATATCCAAAAAATGTTTGGACTTTAAATAGTAATGTTATTCCAGATGATGAAGATTATTTTGTCACGTTTGGATTTGGATATGCTAAATATACACACACAAGTTTAGATTTGATACAAGAAACTGAAGTTTTTGTTCCAAAAGAAGATAGTGCAAAAATAAATATAATTAGACTTAAAAATACCTTGTCAGAAAGACGAAAACTAAAACTTATATATTATTTAAAACCAGTACTTGGTGAAGATGAAACAAAGACTAGTGGCTATATAGATTTAGAATTTGATAAAGAAGTAAATGCACTATTTGCAAGAAATATTTATGGAGAAGGGATATCGAAAACTGTATATATATCAAGTAGTGAAAAAATATTATCATATACAGGGAATAATTTAAGTTTTATGCGGAAATGGAAATATAAACATGCCAGACGCAGTTTTTAAATCAAACTTAAGTATGGAAAATGGTCTTGGAACAGAAAGCATAATTGCTATAGAAATAGAAATAGAATTAGATGCATATGAAGATAAAAAGATTGTTTTAATTCTTGGAGAAGAAGAGAATAAAAATGATTGTATTAATGTTTTAAATAAATATAAAAGAACAGAAGAATCTTTAGAGGAACTTAGAAGAGTAAAAGATTATTGGTCTAATATACTAAGAAGAGTGCAAGTGAAAACTGAGGATGAAGAAATGGATTTTATGCTAAATGGATGGGCTATGTATCAGGTAATTGTTTGTAGACTTTATTCAAGAAGTGCATATTACCAATCTGGAGGAGCATTTGGATTTAGGGATCAACTTCAAGATAGTCTATCTACTAAGTATTTTGATTCAAATATGTTAAAAAATCAAATATTAAAACATGCAAGGCACCAATTTGAAGAAGGAGATGTAGAACATTGGTGGCATGATGAAACGAAAAGGGGAATTAGAACAAGATTTTCAGATGACCTTTTATGGCTTGTTTTCTCAGTATGTGAATATATTGAATTTACAGGAGATACAAGTATTTTAGATATTGAAGTTCCGTATTTATTAGGTAGTCCTTTGCAAAATGGAGAAGATGAAAAGTATGATATACATGAGGAAAGTAGCATATCAGAAAGTATATATAGGCATTGCATAAAAGCTATTGAAAAATCATTAGACTTTGGAGAAAATGGATTACCTAAAATAGGATCCCGGTGATTGGAATGATGGATTTAGTACAGTACGGAAACAAAGGAAAAGGAGAGAGCGTATGGCTTCGGATTTTTCTTATATAATATATTAGATAGGTTTAATGAAATATGTAGTAGCTTAGATGGAAAGAAAGAATATATAGAAAAATATGAGGGAATAAAGAGGAATTTAAAAGCTTCATTAAATACAAAGGGATGGGATGGATCATGGTTCAAGAGAGCATATATGGATGATGGTAAGGTGCTAGGAAGTAGGGAGAATACTGAATGCAAGATTGATAGTATTGCGCAGAGCTGGTCTGTTATCTCCAATGCAGGAGATGATTATAAAAGACAAAAAGCAATGGAGAATGTAGAAAAGTATCTAATAGATAAAGAGGCTGGAGTAATAAAACTTTTAGATCCACCATTTGAAAAGGGAGACTTAGAGCCAGGATATATAAAGGCATATTTACCAGGAGTAAGAGAGAATGGGGGACAATATACTCACTCTGCGATATGGACTGTCATTGCATTTGCAGAATTAAATCAAAATTTGCGTGCAAATAAGTATTATAAAATGATAAATCCAATAGAACATTCAAATTCAAAGGAAAAGGCTGAGATTTATAAAGTTGAGCCATATGTTATTGTGGCTGATGTATATGGAGCATCTAACTTGATTGGACAAGGAGGCTGGACATGGTATACAGGGTCAGCAAGTTGGTTTTATAAAGCTGGAATAGAGAATATTTTAGGACTTAAAATAAATAGACGGTGTGTTATCTATTGCTCCTTGTATTCCAAAGTCGTGGAATGAGTATTCTATAAGATATGAGTATAAAACTAGTGTGTATAATATTAAAATTAGAAATTTAAGTAAAAATGAGCCAAATATTGTTAAAAGCTTTAAAGTAAATTCTGAAGAAATTGCTGATAAGCAAGTGAAACTTGTTGATAATGGAAGGATATATGAGGTTGAAGTAGAAATTTGAAATCTAAGTATCCAAATTAAAACGAAAAACATCTTTTTTTAACTTCGAGATTAATCGACATAATATAGGAAGGATTTACAGAAAATCTGTCGAATATAATATTATGATAAAAGGAAGGGAATTAGATGGTACGATATGAAAGTGGCTTGATTGAAGATATTAAAGCAAGTATTAATATAGTTGATATAGTTTCTGAATATGTAACTTTAAAAAGACAAGGTAGAAATTATTTTGGATTGTGCCCATTTCATAGTGAAAAATCTCCATCTTTTTCAGTGTCTGAATCTAAGCAGATTTTCCATTGCTTTGGATGTGGTGTGCGGAGGAGATGTAGTAGGCTTCCTAAAGAAAATTGAAAATATAGATTTTAAAGAAGCAATTGAAATACTTGCTGATAGATCAAATATTACTTTACCAAAAGTAGAACTTCGGAGAAGAAGAACAGAAAAAGTTACTTTTGAAGGAGAAGGTATTTGAGGTAAATAAAGTTGCTGCTGAATATTTTCATAATAATTTATATACTCCAAAGGCAAAACAAGCGCAGGAATATGTAAAATCACGAAAACTTGACAATAATGCTTTGAAGAAATTTCAGATAGGTTATTCTGGAAATTTTGATGATCTATATCAGGAGCTAAAGAAAAAAGGCTTTAATGATGAGGAAATATTTGAATCTAGATTAGTATTAAAGTCGAAAAATGGCATGCCAAATGATGCTTTTAAAAAGAGAATTATGTTTCCAATAGTGGATGTAAAAGACAGAGTAATTGCTTTTGGCGGGAGGGCTTTAGATGATTCTAAGCCAAAATATATAAATTCTCCTGATACTATATGTTACAATAAAGGTAGAAATCTATATGCTTTAAATATTGCAAAAAAAACAGATAAAGACTATTTTATAATGTGTGAAGGCTATATGGATGTTATATCACTTCATCAAAGGGGAATAGATAATGTTGTAGCATCTCTTGGGACAGCGCTTACAGGGGAACAAGGTAGACTTTTAAAAAGATACAAATCAAAGATTATAATTGGTTATGATTCAGATGCCGCAGGACAAGGTGCAACAATGAGAGGCCTTGATATTTTGCAAAGCCTTGGTTACGATATTAGAATATTACAACTTGAAGGAGCAAAAGATCCAGATGAGTTTGTGATAAAATATGGAGTAGGAAGATTTGAACTTTATCTAAAGAATGCTATATCATTAGCAGAATTTAAAGTTAAAAATATAAAGCAAGATTTAGATTTAAGTCAAGCAAATGATAAAATTAAATTCCTAAATGAAACTTGTAAGATATTACTTAAAATTCAAAATAAGTTTGAAAAAGAAGTATATATCGAAAAGATTTCAGAAACTCATGGGATTTCAAAAGAGGCAATATATGGTGAACTAAACAAACTTGAATATGCAACTTCTAAAGGCGACAAGATATTAACTAGAAATCATGAAACTGTAAATAGAACTAATACAAGAAAAGAAAAAGAAGACACGAGTATTAGTACATCAAGAGAAAACCTTATGATACTTTTACTTATAAATGAAGGACAAAATGTTTATCAAAAAATCAAAGACGAAATATCTCCAAAAGATTTCAAGAATGAAGCAAATAGGGATATTGCCCAAATTTTATATAATGAACTTGAAAAGGGAGAACTTAGTAATGTGATTGGATTATTTGAAAGACAAGAATCGCTTTTAAGTCACATTACATACATATTGTCAAAGGAGATTGAGTTAAGTGATGTAGATAAGGCAATAGAGGATATAAAAGATAAGTTTATTAAAGAAAAGTTTCAAGAGGAAAAAGCAGAAATACTTAAAAAATTAGTTTCAAATGATTTAGATAAAGAAGAAGCAAAAGCTTTAGAAGTTAGACTTAAAGAAATAAGCAAAAAATTAGTTAATTTGAAGTAAAGGAGGCCTAAAAATGAGTAAACAAGAAGAAAAAAATAATAATACTAAAAACAAAGTAACTGAAAAAGTAGCTAAAGAAGTTACTAAAAAGTCTGAAAAAGCTACAGTAAAGAAACAGGCTTCTACAAAGGAAAATACAAAAAAAGTAGATAAGGAAGTAAAGAAAGTGGCACCTTCAAAAGAAAAAGAAGAAAAAAAGAATATCTTAAAAGAGGAAAAGGCAAAATTAAAGGCTAAAAAGGAAGAAACTAGCGAAGATAAAAAAGTAGAGCCAATGACAGATAAGGAAAGAGTAGATAAAATTTTATCAAGGGCAAAAGAAAAAGGAAGTATTACTTATGGAGAACTTGCTTCTGAACTTGAAGACGTAAATCCAGAAGAAATAGATAAAGTTTTTGATGCATTTGAGGAAATTGGTGTAGATCTTTTAAAGGATGATTTTGAAGATGTAGAGCCTGACATTGATGAATTAGAGAGTATAGAAGAGGTAGATATTAGTGATACAGCAATTACTGATATAGATGGCATAAATATAGATGATCCAGTAAGAATGTATTTAAGAGAAATAGGAAAAATTCCACTTCTTACATATGAAGAAGAATTAGAACTTGCTGAGAAAATAATTGATGGAGATGAGGAAGCAAAGCAAAAACTTGCTGAGTCAAACTTAAGATTAGTAGTAAGTATAGCTAAAAAATATTTAGGAAGAGGAATGTTGTTCTTGGATCTAATACAAGAGGGTAATATGGGACTTATTAAGGCTGTAGAGAAATTTGACTATGAAAAAGGATTTAAGTTTAGTACTTATGCAACATGGTGGATAAGACAAGCTATAACTAGAGCTATAGCAGACCAAGCAAGAACTATTAGAATACCAGTGCATATGGTAGAAACTATAAATAAACTTATACGTACATCTAGACATTTGCTTCAAAGATTAGGACGTGAACCTACCCCAGAAGAATTATCTGCTGAACTTGAGATGCCAATTGATAAGGTTATGGAAATACAAAAAATTGCACAAGATCCAGTGTCGCTTGAAACACCAATAGGTGAAGAAGATGATAGCCACCTAGGAGATTTTATTCCAGATGAAGATTCTCCAGCTCCTCAAGATTCAGCTGCATATACTTTACTAAAAGAACAGTTAGAAGATGTTATGAATACATTAACTCCTAGAGAGGCAAAAGTTTTAAAGCTTAGATTTGGACTTGAAGATGGAAAAGCAAGAACCCTTGAGGAAGTTGGTAGAGTATTTGAAGTTACAAGAGAGAGAATTAGACAAATAGAGGCAAAGGCTTTAAGAAAACTTAGACATCCAAGCCGTAGTAAAAAGCTAAGAGATTATATGAATTAGAAAGGAAGTACGGAGCATGCCAAAAAATAAAGAGACAAAGGATAAAATTTCTTTTACTGGATTTGATCCAGTTGAAACTCCAGAAGAAATAATAGCTGCTGATAAGAATACCCAAAGAAGAGAAGCATTTAAAGAGGCTTATAAAATAGCTATGACTATTGTACCAAATTATTTCTTAACGCTAAAAAAACATAAACCTAATTCTGGTGGGACAGGTGGAGGCTTTTCTCAAGAAATTAAAATTACTCCAGAAAGTATCAAAGTTGAGACCAAAGGAGAAAATGTCACCAAAGGAAAAGAAGAGCAAAAGCAAAAAGAATTAGGAGACGATTAATAAATAGTATAATAGATTTAAGCCCAGGCTCAGTTTTTAACTGTACTTGGGCTTTTAAGATGTGATAAAGTTTAGAAAACTTCATTTTTTTAGATTCATATCAGATTTTCATCTTCAATTAGTTGCAATCCAATTTTTAAAGAGCGTGCATGGGAACAATAGATTTTGCAGGTTGTAACATCTGCGAGTATCTGAGAATATACAGGTACGATACCATCTCCATGAATTTGCATATGCCAGTCCAAGAAAAGCAAAAATAAATCAATTAAGTCTTTGCAATATGTAATTTTAGAAAGCTCAGATATTATATTTATATGTTTTTTACATTTGGGCTTAGGTACACCCTGAGCAATCCGTGTAGTTATTGTAATATCTTTATCTACATTGTGATTGCTAAACCTTCGACGGTATATAGGCATAAATGGTTTGAACTTTGAGATGTGTTCAAGGGTATCTTTGTCTGTGATAATTGTTCCTGAAAATGGAGCAGATATTGTAACAAGAATTACTTTTGCTTTGCAAGTTTCAGTTGCCATTGCCGCACATACTCCGCATTTAGAGTGGCCGGCTAAAATTATATCACTGTAGGCATAGTTACACTGTAAGTCATCTATAAAACTTGCAATGTCTACTGAAGCAGCTCTTAAAGAACTTGCTTGAAATGTGAAATAGAATGCATAAACTGTGTAATCTTTGTTAAGATTAATATCAAATGTATGCATACTAGGGTCATGTTTGTATACAATACCATCATGTGTTACATTCAATGAATGTCCATTTCCTATGATATAGCATTTGCTATCCTTTTTTCCTTCTTGCACCTTTTGAATAACAACGTTGTTAGTTCGATGTACAAATCCTTTTAAATAACAGCCACTTTTAATTAACCGTTTCAATGAATGAATCCTCCTTTGCATTAGCAATTAGTTGTTTTACAAATTACCTAAATATATAGGGTAATAAATATTATATATCAATTTACATAAGAATGCAATGACCAATTTGCATTCTACATAATTAAGTGATATAATAAACTAGATTTGCAATAGTATAAGTTAATAATTTCAGTCAGGAGGATACTTATGAAAAACATAAAATTTGCAACACGGAGACTAACAATTATATCTACAAATACCATCTTAAATACCGATTATGATAAGCCTTTTTGTGAATTGCTTATTTGCTTTGATAAAAAAGAATATAATTGGGAATTTGCACTTGAGGGAACAGAAAGGGTATATTCAGATATTCGTATTGTCCAAAATTTATATGATTTATTAAAGTGTAATGGCACTTTAGAAATGAATGGGCGAAAAATACGAGTGCTATTATACAAAACAAGAACTTATAAAGGTACATGGGTTGATGGATGGGAAATTGCTGGATATGGCGCCTATAATTCTGATAGGTTTATGAGTCTAATATTTGAGAAACCTATTATGAAAAGGGGGAAGCTTGAAAAAATATGCACTGAAATTAATAGGTGTTGGTAGTATTGACATCTAGAAATTGGGAGCAATCTTAAAAAATTGCTCTCTTTTGTTTTATTAAACTAAATAAAAAAGTGCAACAACTTGTTGTACAAATTTTGGTATCTGAGCTAGAGACGTATGCGAAATCTAGTAGGCAAAAAAATACCTATTTCAACTCTTGAATTTAGTCATTTCAACGAATTGCACGCTTCGTATATACAAGGTGGAGTTTTTTAACTATAAATATATAGTGACATAATATTTTGGTTTTGTAAGAGATATTCAAAAAATTATTAAGAAAATTTGTTTTGTTTGCTTGTATTTTGTAAAATAATGTTGTATAGTTATAAACATAGAAATGAGAAAAGCAGAGTGCGTTACCACCTTTTAACTCTTTGATGTTTACAAACTACTCCAAGGCTTTTAGCTTTGAGACTGAATATGGGGGTGGTGGTCTATGGCAAACAGTTTAATTATAGTAACTTATTTATTGTTTTACTCTTTAATTGCGACAGCGATTATAAATATTGCCTTGTTCATCATCATTTTGGTATTACTACATAGGCAATAAAAAATAAGTCATTCTGCTCTACCAAAGTACATGACTTATTTTTTTATCTTGGTGGTAGCCACTCTGTGGCTCTCATTTCTTTATTTAATAAAATTATACATTGTTTTTTTTAGTTTGTCAAGAGAGCCAGTTCAATGTTTTTTATTATAGAAAATATTAGAAAAATGTATTAATAGAATAGTAAAGTGATGGGAGAGAAGAACTTTGTTACAGAAATTAGAAGAAGAGGTATTACTAATTATATTAGAAAAATATGATGAAAATAAAAAAAGACATATCTCAGGATATTATAGTGAGTTTCCAGAATATATGCAATTTAGTATAGAAGATTCTATACATAAATTAAAAGATTTTGGGTATTTAGCTTGTAATTTTTCGACTTTATCTAGATGGGAAGTTATATTAAGTCCAGATGGCTTATCATATTTTGAAAAGAAAGGAATGAGAAAGGAATTGTTTGAGGAATTACCAGATAATGCAAAAGAACTACTAGAAGAATTAATAAAAAGAGAAATAGAAAAGGGTGAAATAGATGAATTGTTAAGAAATAAAATAAAAGATGATATAACAGACAAAATAGTGAGAGGGATTATAGGAACGTTAAGACATAATGGTTTGCTAAATGTAAGTTGGGCGGATGATACTGTTTATTATGCAGAATTAACTAATGCTGGAAGAACTTATTTTGAAAGGGAGAAAAAATATATGGAACAAATAGAAAAAGCGGGTAAACCATCAATAAATATAGACAATATAACAAACACAGGATTTCTAAATATGGGTAGTATTATAGATTCAAGTATTATAATAAATAATTCTGTTGAACAGATAGAAAAAGAGATAGAGAAAAAAGGAAATGAAGATAAAGAAGAATTAAGACAAATATTACAAGAAGTTAAAGATTATATAGATAATATAAATATTACAAAAAACGTAGCAAAAAACACAGGACTTTTTAAAAGAATAGGAAATCATTTAAATAAACATCAATGGTTCTATAGTCAAATAATTGGACTTTTAGGACAAACATTATTATTAGGTATGGGAAATCAGATACAATTGTAGGAAAGACTTGCAAATTTCTATAATTATATATGCTACTAATTATAAAATTAAAATTCTACTGCATTAAAGATTATAAAAATAAATTCTAGAGTGCTTATATATCAAGCATTCCAGAATTTGCTTATTTGGTAGCGAAGGAGGGAATCGAACCCACGACACTGCGGGTATGAACCGCATGCTCTAGCCAACTGAGCTACTTCGCCATAAATATTACTTTACTATTATAAATGCATATCCTAGATTTGTCAATAAGTTTCGCAAAATTTCATATGCAAAAATAAGACAAGTAATCTATTTTTTCTTTTCATTTGGAATAACAATTTTTTTATTTGTTTTTTTATCGGTTTTAGGTTTACTAGCTGATATATGAGTATATACAGGAGAAATATCTAAATCTTCAGCATTACCAGAAACAATTTCAATATTTTTTTTATCATTGTTAGAGCTCATAAAAACCTCCCCAAATTCAATATAATCTAATAATAACACATTAATATAAAAAATTCAAGTACAAAAAATTAGCACTCTCGTATTGACAGTGCTAAAAATAAGAGATATAATATTGGTATATTAAAAAGTACTTTTTAAAATAATATTAATAATGTGCTTAACCTTTTAAAGGTGTCAACACATAAAAGTTAAATCGAAGGAGGAATTAATTATGATGATGATACCAAGAAAAAGAAATTTTGATATTTTCGATACTTTTTTTGACGATCCATTTTTTGAAGGAGGGAAAAGAAAACACCAAGATATAATGAAGACAGACATTAAAGAAAAAGATGGAAATTATATTTTGGAAATAGATGTACCTGGATATAATAAAGAAAATATACAAATTGAGTTGGAAAATGGATATTTAACAGTGACTGCAAAGGCAAATAATACAATAGATGAAGAAAAGGATGGATATATTTACAAAGAAAGATATGTTGGTGAGTGTTCAAGAAGTTTTTATGCAGGTGAAAATATTAAAGAAGATGATGTTAAGGCAAATTTCAAAAATGGAACTTTAGTATTAACATTTCCAAAAGAAGAAACCAAAAAAATAGAAAATAAAAAAATTATAACAATAGAATAGCTATAAAAATTAATTATGTGAGACTAAGATTTTATGAATAAAGAATATACTTAAAAATCTTAGTCCGTTTTTTTGTAAAAAATACAAAAATATGCTGAAAAAAACTTGAATAAAAATAATATATGGGATATAATAAACAATATGAAAGTATTTGGAGGACACATATGAAAAAGATGAATCCTGAAAGAGGTTCTATTTCAGTATTTGTAATAATAGCATTTATATTCTGTATGACTATACTTATAAACATTTATTGGTCAAGTACAAACTATCAAGTTACAGTTTTACAGGCAGAACAAAGAATTCGAGAAATTTATGGCACAGATGTAAACAGAATTGATGAGATAAAAGATGCATTAGATTTAACAGAAGAAATATAAAAAAACAAAAGCAAAATGTATTAAAAATATATGAAGATAAAAGGCAAAGTTTTAATATAGTTTTATCATATAATAATATGTTTTGCTTTTTTATAAATATAGAAAAAATCGGCAATGATAAATTGCTTAGGATGGAGGAAAAAATAATGGGAGAAGTTATAGTAATAACATCTGGAAAAGGAGGAGTAGGAAAAACTACTACTACAGCAAATTTGGGGGCATCACTTGCATTAGAAGGAAAGAAAGTTGCATTAGTTGATACGGATATCGGACTCCGAAACTTAGATGTTGTTATGGGATTAGAAAATAGGATAGTATATGATATAGTAGATGTAGTTGAAGAAAGATGTAAATTAAGACAAGCTTTAATAAAGGACAAGAGATATGAAGAGTTATTTCTTTTACCTGCAGCTCAAACAAGAGATAAAAGTGCAGTAAATGAAGATCAAATGAAAGTCCTTACAAATGAATTAAAAGAAAATTTCGATTACATACTAATTGACTGTCCAGCAGGAATAGAGCAAGGGTTTAAAAATGCTGTAGCAGGTGCTGATAGAGCAATTGTAGTAACAACAGCAGAAATTTCAGCAATAAGAGATGCTGATAGAATAATAGGACTACTAGAGGCTCTAGACCTTAAAAATTCAGAGCTTATTATAAATAGAATTAGACCTAATATGGTTAAAAAGGGTGAAATGATGGATGTAGATGACATTGTTGATTTGCTTTCAATTGACTTAACAGGAGTAGTTCCAGATGATGAATACATAATCACTCAAACAAATAAAGGAGAACCTGTAATTTCTAATAAAAAAGCACCTTCAGGAAAAGCATATAGGGAAATTGCAAAAAGAATATTGGGAGAAAATATTGAAGTAACAATACCTGGTAAAGAAAGAGGTTTTTTTGCAAAACTAAAAGAGATTTTTAGTAAAAAATAATTAACAGATAGGTGGAATAAATATGTTCGAAAATATTATAAATTTTTTCAAAAATTTAGGTAAAAATCGTAAAAGTGAAGATAATTCAAAAAGTACTGCAAAAGAAAGATTACATCTTGTTTTAATGCAAGATAGAGCGAATGTATCCGCCGACTTTTTAGATATAATGAGACAGGAAATAATTGAAGTAATAAAGAAGTATGTAGATGTTGATGAATCAGAGATAGATGTTAGAATGACAAACAGACAAAACGAAGATGGAACAAACCGGTGCACCTGCACTATATGCAAATATTCCAATAACTAATATTAAAAATGATATACTAGTAGAGAAGAAAAAAGAGGCTGAACAAGAAGAAATATCTGAAGATGAAGTCATGGAAACATCTGAAGAAGACATGGAAGAAAAAACAGAAAACTATGAAACTGATAATAATGAAAATGTAGTAGAATTAGATGAGAATATAGATAATGTAGAAAATATAGAAAATTCAGAAGAAAAAGATGAACCTACCTTAGAAACAATTAATCAAAATTAAATTTAAATTTGTGACTTAAGAGGGTTTATTAATGAATAGAAAAATGTTAAAAAACATAGAATGGACAATAGCTATTTGTTGCTTTATATTAATTTGTATAGGACTTATTGGACTATTTTCTGCAACAAAAGAAAGTGACAGTGGAGAATTTAAAAGACAAATTTTGTGGATATGTATAAGTATTCCTGTTATGATTGCTATTGTAATTATAGATTATAATCAAATTGTGAAGATATCACCAGTACTTTATGGACTGGCGATAATTTCGCTTATAGCAGTTTTATTTACAGAGCCGATAAGTGGAGCAAGAAGTTGGTTTAAATTGTCTGAAACTACAAGAATACAGCCAAGTGAATTTACAAAGGTGATATTAATCATTTTTTTAGCTTATCTTCTAGTTAAATTACAAAAGAATGATAAAACAGAAATAAACAAAATATGGAAACTAGGAATAATATTGATTGCTACAGGGGTTCCAATACTTCTTATAATAATACAACCTGATTATGGAACAGCGGCGGCATTTATTGTAGGTGTGGCATTTATTTTATTTGCATCAGGAATAGATAAAAAGTATGTAATAGCAGTATTATTAATTATAGTTATAATGGTGCCACTCTTATATATGTTTGTACTTCCAAATCATGCTAAATCTAGAATTGATGTATTCTTAAACCCAGAATTAGACCCAAGGGGTAAAGGATATAACTTAATACAGTCAAAACTTGCAATTGGTTCTGGTAAGCTTTTTCGGTATGGGAATTTTGTCCGGAAATCAAACTCAACTTCGGATATTTATATCCAAAAACTACTGACTTTATATTTTCAGTAATACGGAGAAGAAATGGGATTTGTTGCAGGATCAGCAGTAATAATTCTTTATGTTGTTTTGATCACGAAATCTATATATGTTGCAAAGACTGCAAAAGATGATACACGGAGCATATATTGCAATAGGAATTGCAGGAGTATTTACGTTTCATATGCTAGAAAATATAGGTATGGCAATGGGATTATTGCCAATAACTGGTGTACCACTTCCATTTGTAAGTTATGGAGGTAGTTCGAGCTTAACAAACTTTATTTGCATAGGTCTTTTATTAAATGTAAGTAGTAGGCGCAAAAAAGCAATATTTTTAGATTAATTCGAAAGCTAAACTGTACCAAGATATGTAAAAAAAGGAGAATAAATGTACTTACATAAATTAAAAATTGGAAATGTAGAACTTGATAATGATATAATACTTGCACCAATGGCTGGAATCACGGATCTAGCTTTTAGGACTATATGTAAAGAATATGGAGCAGGGGCAGTTTGTACAGAAATGGTAAGTGCCAAAGCATTAATGTATGGGGATGAAAAAACCAAGTTACTTTTAAATACAAAAGGTGAAAAAAGACCAATAATAATACAAATTTTTGGAAGCGATATAATAGCCATGAAAAAAGCTGCAAAAATTATAGAACCTTTGGCTGATATTATAGATATAAATATGGGTTGTCCTGCACCAAAAGTTACAAAAAATGGGGACGGAAGTAAGCTTTTATTGAACCCAGAGCTTGCAGTAAATATTGCAAGAGAAGTTGTAAATGAAGTAAAAAAACCTGTAACTGTAAAATTAAGAAAAGGCTGGGATAGCAGTCATATAGTATATGAAGAACTTTCAAAATGCCTAGAGGAAGTACGGTGTATCTGCTATAACACTTCATCGGAAGAACTAGAGAGGAATATTTTTCAGGAAATAGTGATTTAGATAGCATAAAAAGATTAAAAGAGATTTTGAAGATTCCAGTAATCGGAAATGGAAATATAAAAAATGAAGAAGACGCAGCTAAGATGTTAGAGTATACAGGAGCAGATGGAATAATGGTTGCAAGAGGGGCAATTGGTAACCCATTCATTTTTTCAAAGATCATCGATTTTTTGAATTCAGGTAATACAAAGGAAGTTACAAACGAAGAACTTAAAAGTGTTATGATAAGACATATTAATTTAGAAGTAGAAGAAAAAGGAGAATATACAGGAATTAGAGAAATGCGAAAGCATTTAGCATATTATACGAAGGGATTGAAAAACAGTAGTGTTATTAGAGAACATATAAACACAATAAATTCTAAAGATGAATTAGTACAGGCAATTACAGAATACTTTAAATTAGAACTGAATATATAAGTAGAAAGCAAAGTATGCTTTCTATTTTTTTTAAAGAGGGTGTTTATGAATAAAAAGTTGATTTTTGGAATTCTAATTTTTTTACTTATTTTACTAATTGCATTTATTTTTTTGAAAACTGAATATAAAGGTACATATTTGGGAAATAATATAAATGAAGTAGATATTTTAAATATTAGTTCATATGAAGCAACTGTAGAAATTGAAGTTATTAGTAATAAAAATCAAAATAAATATATAATGAAACAACAATATATAAAAGAGAATATTTTCAAACAAGAGGTATTAGAGCCAAATGCTCTTAAGGGACTTACTATAACATCAGATGGAAACAATGTAAGCATTGAAAATAAAATTCTTGACTTAAAGAATGTATATGAAAATTTAGGTGGGAATATTTCAAACTTAAATTTAGTAAGTTTTATTAGCAATTACAAAAATGGAGATAAGAATGAAGTATGTGAAACAGAAGATTCTATAATAATGAAAACTGAAATTAAAGATAGTAAGAATAAATATCAAATGTACCAAAATTTGTACTTAGGTAAAAAGACCAATTTACCTACTAAAATGGAGATTTTGGATATTAACAAAAATGTAACGGTTTACATATTATATAGGGAGATAAATGTAAATAGACTAAAAGATTCTGATATAGTCTAAATGCAAAGTCTTAAAACTAATAATTAAAATATATCTTAAAATACATGTAATAATAGGAGTGAATAATAATGGTAATAAAAAGAGGAGATATGTTTTATGCAGATTTAAGTCCAGTAGTAGGGTCAGAACAAGGAGGAGTAAGACCAGTATTAATAATACAAAATGATACAGGTAATAAGTATAGTCCAACTGTTATTGCTGCTGCAATAACATCGCAAACTGGAAAGACGAAGCTTCCAACTCATATAGAAATAGGGTCACAAAATAATGGATTAAAATCAGATTCAGTAGTACTTGCTGAACAGATTAGGACTATAGATAAAAGTAGATTAAAAGAAAGAATAGGACATATTGATGATAATAATATAATAAATAAAATAAACAGTGCTTTAGGAGTAAGCTTTGGATTAGAAGAGTAAAAACATGGAAGCTGTAAAAGGCTTCCATGTTTTTATCTATGTTTTTAATGTTTTAATAATATCAATTTCTTTTTTTAGTTTTCTAATTAAATCTTCTTTTAATTCCAAAGCATGTTCATATTCTGATAATACTTGTTTGTAATTCTCATAATTTTCACCTTGCTCAAAAAGTAATTTCATATAGTAGTTATAATATTCTTGATCTTTTTC
Organism: uncultured Clostridium sp.; assembly: GCA_948466265.1. The sequence continues at coordinate 45,079 of CAOJZU010000010.1, forward strand.
TTTTTTTGCATTTTTAAATTTTTCATCAAGTTTTTGAACTTTATTTAATCTTTTTATTTGTTCTTTTAAATAATTCATATATTCCATTGTACAAGATATTTCATATTCTGTATCATCTGTTACAACTTTAAACAAAATTTTTAAAACTTTACTATTTATTTTTCCAATTTTAGAATAAGAATTAAGCAAATCTAATGCAACAGTTTGACGTGTAGGCTGAGCATCTTTAATTAAGAGTCTTAATGTTTCGGAAATATCTACGTGAGTTGTATAATGTCTTTTAGTTACTATAGCATCGAAAACATCAGCAATATGAATTATTTGAGCGAAATATGGAATATCCTTTTTTGTAATTCCATTTGGATATCCGAGAGCCGTCTAAACATTCATGATGATAAAGGCTACCTTCTGCATAAGGACGAAGCTTTAAATCTTTCATACAGATATTATAACCGAATGGTTGTATGAGTTTTCATTATATCAAATTCCTCTTCTGTAAGTGCAGTAGGCTTTGATAGTATTTCAGGAGGAATAAATAGTTTTCCAATATCATGTAAATAGGCAGAAATTGTAGCATGAATTGTAAAGCTTTTGCTTGCATGTAGATATTCGCACATTCTACAAGTTAGGTTTGCAACATTCTCACTATGTTTTCTAGTAAATAAGTCTAAGTTTTGAAGCATACTAAGTTGATAGCGCATAGTTTGATCTAAGTTATATGATTTTAAAATAGTAGGACTATAAAACTCTATATCTTGCTTTAATAACATATATTTTCTCCTTTGTTTTTACGTATTATAATAATAACATTAAATATTAAAAAAATCAACTGAAAAATATGTCAAAAATATTGCTCTTGAAGGTAAATTGTGTTAAAATACATTTGTTAAATTGATATTCGGGCGTCGCCAAGTGGTAAGGCATCGGACTCTGACTCCGACATGCGTTAGTTCGAATCTAACCGCCCGAGCCACGTCGCAACTAGTCACTTTGACTAGTTGTTTTGTTATACAAAACAACATGAGTCAAAAGACTGTTGCTCCTTGTTTCAGAAAAATCTCGGCGTAGCCTACGATTTTTTCGAGTTTTTATTTCTTTTGAGTCCTGTTTAAAAAATTTTAACTTCACTAACAATTTTTTTTGAGCAATACTGTTATTCCTTATTTTGTAAAATTGACATAAATCTAAAAATATAATATACTATAATTAATTTCTAAATTTGGAGGAATTCTATGCTAAAGGGTATAATGGAATTTGCATACCTTTTAGGAGTAGATTCATTTTGGGTATTCCTAATTTTAGCACTTCTTTTATTATTAGGAATAGTAAAATGCCTATATCCATGGCAACCAAAATGGAAGTCTAAAAAAACAAAGGATAAATCAGGTAATTTAGTTACAATACATTACCAAATAAAAGAATAAGAGGCTGCCTTAGAGTGGCCTCTTTCTAACAAAATAAATTTACAAAAACTAAATATTATGGTATATTAACAATATAAATCTACAAATATTGCAAACGATACTAATTTAACAGTTGCAGATATTACAATAGAGAGAAATTAATAGGAGAGAAAACATGAAATTAGAAATATTAGATAATAAATTGAAAGTAGTAAAATTAAAAAAAGATGAGATAGTGCCCAATATAGTATTTAAGCAAAAATTTTATTCTATTACAAAAACAGATGAAGAATTATCAATCGTAATAAATGAAGATATAGATATTCAAAGTAATATTATAGAATATAATTGGAGAGCAATAAGAATTGTAGGAACTTTAGATTTTTCGCTAATAGGAATATTATCAAAGATAAGTACAATACTTGCGCAAGAAGAAATTAGTATATTTGCGATTTCCACATATAACACAGATTATATTTTATTAAAAGAAGATAAATTAGAAATGGCAATAGAAGTTCTAAAGAAAAATGAATATGAATTTGTATAGAATAAAATTATGCAATGGGACAGCAGTTATATCTAATATGGATACAAATTATAAAAAGAGTATAAAGTCACATTTAGTTGTTCCAAATGTTTCTTTTTTAAATCCTGCTATTACATATTCAGTAAGCAAGTATCAAACTGCTTGTGGAAGCTTTGACATTTTATCACATATAATGGAGACTTATTTTTCAAGAAACGAAGGACTATACATGCTAGATACAGTAATGGAAGGCTTGATGAAAACGGTAGTAAAATATTCTAAAATTGCATATGATGACCCTAAAAACTATGAAGCAAGAGCTAATCTGATGTGGGCTTCGTCTTGGGCAATAAATGGTTTTATTAGAATGGATAGACAACCTAATATATGGTTATGTCATTTATTAGAACATCAATTATCTGCATTTTATGATATTACTCATGGATTAGGACTTGCAATTTTAACACCTAAATATTTAAGATATACTTTAAACGAAAATACAGTAGATAGATATTATAAATTTGGTGTAAATCTTTGGGGAATAGATAGCACTTTACCAAAGATGGAAATTGCAAAAAAGTCAATAGAATGTTTAGAGAAATTCGTATACAAAGATTTAGAATTAACAGATAATTTATCTAATTTGAACATTGATAGCACAAATTTTGAAGAAATGGCAAACCGAATATGCAGTAATGGCCCAGTAGAAGGCTTTATAGATATGTATAAGAAAGATATAATTAAGATTTTTGAAGAATGCTTATAAAAAACATTTAAATTAGGTTGTACAGTTATAAATAAACAAATTTTTCCCAACATTTTTTATATATTTTTACACATATTAACTTAAGTGATATAAATTATTTAAGGAGATATGAAAAATGGATTATAGCTATAGTTTTGAAGGAAATATTCCATATTCAATGTTTAACCAAACTACTAATAATGTGTCAAATTGGATAGAAGAAAATAGAGACAAAGAAGAATGGGCTAAAGACCCTAATGCATATGAAATGACAAATTTATTCTTATTTGGAGCAAAATACGCTTCTGAAGGTAAAGAAGTAGATATGGATAGCCTTACAAAAATGTGGAATATACGTTCACAAGATTTTGAAAGATGTAATGTATCAGAAAATAACTTTGTATACAGAATATGCGAAGACTCATATCAATCTGCACAGTCAGGTAAAGCAATGGTAAATGACGAAAACTCACATCATGCTTTAAGAAAAATGGCAGGTTTAGGACTTTATTTAAAGCAAATGCAAAGAGATAATGGAGAAATATCATATAATAATCCACAAGAATTATTGTATTTATTAGAATGTTCAAGTTCTTTAAAAACATTTCACCCAGAACTATTTGAAGAATATGCATTCGAAGAAAATATTAATGCTTTATGCAGATTACAATTAGAAAATGAACTATCTGAAGAAATGGTAAATCAAATAACATCTTTTAAAGAAAGAATATTTAATGGAATAAATAGAGAAGCACAAAGTACACAAGAAATAGATTATGAAGAAGAAAAATAAAAAGGAATAAATAATCATGAAAGATATGGAATTAAAAGATATAGGAATACACGAATTTGAAAAAGAAATATACCCTTATTATTTAGAAATATTTCCGAAAGATGAAAGAAAAACATTAGGACTACTTAAATCTTTATTTAATAATGGATATACAAAAATAATAGAAATTTTATATAAAAATGAAATAGTAGGCTTTATGATTTCAAATAAAATTAAAGATAAAGGATATGTTTGGCTAGATTATTTTGCAATTTTGCCACAATATAGGAACAATAAACTAGGTACAAAAGCATTACAATTGTTATTAAAGAAAGAAGATAATGGTGTTTTTATAGAAATTGAGAAAGTTGGGTTAGGCAAAAATGCAGAAGAAAATGTTTTGCGAGAAAAGAGAAAAAATTTTTATGAAAAAATTGGGTTTCATAAACTAAATGTTGATTTTCTTTTGTTTAATGTGATATATACACCTTATATATTTTTAAAGTCTAAAGAACCTGAAAATATAATCGTTGATAATATATTTAATGTTTATGAAGGTGTGGTAGGTAAAGAAAGAATAAAACAAAATTGCAAAATATTAAAAGAAGGAATGATAGATTAGTAAAAGGAGTAATTATATGGAAGAAATCAAAATAAAGAAAATAACTGAAATAGACGAAAGTAATCTTAACAAAATGACAGAGTGGATGTATGAGTGGTGGGGAAAAGCGGAAATGCATTCATTTGACGAAGTAAAAAGTTTTGTTACATATAGTTTACAAGAAAATAGATTGCCACAGACTTATGGAGCGTTTATAAATAATGAAATAGTAGGAATGTATCAATTTTCATATGAGGATTTATTTGTTAGACCTGATATATATCCATGGCTTGCTAATGTATATGTAGATAAGAAATATAGAGAAAATGGAATTTGCAGAAAACTAATGGAAAGTGTAGAAGAGAATGCAAGGAAAAATATAAAAACTAATGAGTTATACTTATATACGAAACATATAAATTTATATGAAAAATTTGGATTTAAGTATATTTGCGATATTGATACTTATAGCAAAGAGCAAAAAATACAAAGGTTATATAAATTAGAATTAGTATAAATGGAGTATTTATGAGAAATTTAGATGAAAAATTTAAAAAATTAAAAATAGACCATGAAAAATTACTAAAATATGGCTTTAAAAAGCAAAATGAAGAATATATCTATAAAACATATATTCATAATAAAGAATTTAAGATAAATGTATATATTTCAAATGAAAAGAAATATTCAAAATTGATTGATTTAGAAAATAATACAGAATTTATACTTGTAGATATCGATAATGTAGAAGGAAAGTTTGTAGGAAAGATAAAACAAGAATATGAGGATATAATAGAAAATATAATTAAAAAATGTACAATTGAAGAAATTTATACAAAAAACAAATGTGGACTTACTGGAGAAATTTTGTCAAGGAAAGTATATGAATACTTGACTACAATACCTAAAGGAAAAGTGGTTACATATAAACAAGTGGCAGAGAGCATAGGAAATAAAGGGCTTGCAAGGGTAGTTGGAAATATACTTCATAAGAATCCAGATGGTGAAAAGTATCCATGCTATAAAGTCATAAATAGCAAAGGCGAACTTGCTAGATCTTTTGTATTTGGAGGGAAGGATAAACAAAAAGCAAGACTCGAAAAAGATGGAATTGAAGTAATTAATAATAAAGTGGACTTAAAGAAATATCAATGGATATAGAATTCTTAAAAAATTTGTTTAAAATTGTATGTACAAATAAAAAAATATATGATATACTGACGAAAGTATAAGATGTTTAAGGACAAACTATTATATTTAATAGACCTTAATTTATAGCATTTCACAAGATAAAAAATATATAAAGAACAATGGAGAGGGGAAAATTTATGAAAACATCAACAAAAATTATACTTATGATTTTAATATTATTAATAATAGTAGCAGCTATTGGAGTACGGAGTTTTTGTAATGGCAAATAAAGAAAAGACGCCAGTTTCAGCAGAAGAATTCAAAACTACTTTAGAAGGAAAAGAATTTAATGTAATTGATGCAAATAGCCAACTTTCTAGTATTTCTCAAATAAAACAGGCATATCTTGCAATAGAAAATGGATATAATTATCAAATAGAATTTTATGAACTTGAAGACGATTCTTCAGCAACAACTTTTTATAATAATAACAAAAACAATTTTGAAGCATCAAAAGGGAGTGCATCATCAAACACAAACTTAGCAGGAAAGAATTATGAAAAATATACATTGTCATCAAATGGCAAGTATATGGTAGTTTCTAGAATAGCAAATACAGTTATATATTTATCAGTAAAAGATGAATATAGTAGTACAGTAAAAGATATTTTAAAAGAAATAGATTACTAAAATAATAAATTTATATAAGGACGGAAAGTAGAAATGGCTTCTACTTTCTATTTTTTTATATATAGACTTTTTAAGTGTTATTTGATATAATACATTTGCAAATTTAATATGTAAAAACGGAGGAATAATGGAGAAAGAAAAAATAAAAGGCATAATAGAATCCATACTTTTTGCAAGTGGTAAACCTATAAGACTTGGAGAATTAGAACTAGCTTTAGAGATAGAACCAAAAGAAATATCAGATATTTTAAATGAAATGCAAGAAGAATATAAAAAAGAGTTTAGAGGAATAGAGATTATAAAGGTAAATAATAGTTATACTTTAGCAAGTAAAAAGGAATATCATGAGTATATATATGAAGTAATAGATAAAAGAATTAAGCCAAATTTATCACAGGCAGCACTTGAGGTTCTTGCAATAATTGCATATAATCCAAAAATAACTAGAGCTGAAATAGACAATATAAGAGGAGTTAGTTCAGATGCAACATTATATAGATTGCTAGAACATAATTTGATTGAAGAAGCAGGAAAACTAGATTTACCAGGCAAACCGATATCTTACAAGGTAACAGAAGAGTTCCTAAAGAAATTTGGATTAAATACTTTAGAAGACCTTCCAGAACTTCCAAAGTTTAAAATGAATGAAAATAGACAAATAGTGATAGATGATATATTAGAAGAAAGAGAAAAGGAAGAAGGAGAAAAAATTGATAAATGATATAAAAGAAATTATGAGACAAAGCGAAGATAGATTATCTATTTATGCATGTAAATCAGAAGAGGGCATAAAACTTCGAGAAGAAGAAAAAGAAGACATAAGACCAATGTTCTTTAGAGATATAGATAAGATAATTCATTCTCAAAGTTATGCTAGATACATAGATAAAACACAGGTATATTCTTTTATAAAAAATGATCACATAACCCATAGAGTTCTGCACGTTCAGCTAGTGTCAAAAGTTGCAAGAACGATAGGAAGAGCGTTGAGGCTAAATGAAGATTTGATTGAAGCAACTTCCTTAGCACATGATGTAGGGCATACACCATTTGGCCATACAGGTGAAAAATTTTTAAATGATATTGCGAAAAGGGAAGGTATACGGGTACTTCTGCCATAATGCTCAAAGTGTAAGAACTCTAAAAGACATAGAAAATTTGAACATAACTGTACAAACTTTAGACCGGAGTGTTAGCACATAATGGAGAAATACTTTTAAATAAATATGAACCAAATAAAGTGAAAACACCAAAAGATTTTTTAGATGAAGTTGACAAAGTATTTACAGAAGAAAAGTATAGTAAAAAAATTAAACCAATGACTTTAGAAGCAAGTGTAGTTAGATTATCAGATATAATTGCATATATTGGTCGTGATATAGAAGATGCAATTATTGTAGGGACAATAAAGAGAGAAGATGTGCCTGCAAAAATTACGAAAACAATAGGAAATACAAATGCACAAATTGTAAATAATTTAATTTTAGATGTGATAAAAAATAGCATAGATAAGCCATATCTAAAGTTTTCAGATGATATTTTTGAAAGCCTAATAGATTTAAAAGCATGGAATTACGAGAATATATATAATTCGAAAGAAGCAAGGAAAAATTATGAAATTTTAGAAAAGGCATTCCAAAATTTATATGAAATTTATCTAAATAAACTTGAACGGAAAAGATAAAAGTAATAATAAACAAGAAAGTGACAGGAATTTATTTGATTTTGTTAAGGATAAAACAGATGAATATAAACAAAATACCATAAAACAGAGAATGGTTATGGACTATATTGCAGGGCAAACAGATAAGTTCTTTTTGAAAGAGTGTGAAACTTACTTGAGTGGCTTTAAAGTGGAATAGTTGCAAAATATATATTATTATGCTAAAATAACGAGGAAGCAATTATTATTCAAACTAAAAGGAGAAATAAAATTGGGAATAATAGTTATAATATACGTATTAGCCTTAATTATAGTGGCTTTAGTAGTGTTTTCAATAATGCAAATAAAGGCTGCGGGGATGAATGTAAAAGATTTTGCCGAATTTATACAAGCTAACCAAATACTAGATGATTTATATGAGGTAACAAAGAAATACGAAAGAATGGATTCAAGAGAAAGAATAGTATTTTTAATGGAAGCAGAAAAAGTATTTTCAGCTTTTGATAAAGTACCAAATATGCTTTGGGAAGATGAATACCAAAAATATACTAAAATATTGGATATTTATAGAGATATAAAAATGCTTAGATGGAATGAAGAGTAAACAAAAATAATTAATTTACATATAATGTTACTAAAGGCAAAATTTAGAATGGAGGCAAAATAGATGGAAGACATTATTGCGGTGGTATTAGCTGCTGGTAAAGGCACAAGAATGAAAACAAAAAAAGCTAAAGTAGTACATAAAATATTCGGAAAAGAAATGATAAAAAGAGTAGTTGAAGTAGCATATAAAGCAGGAATAGAAGACATAGTAACAGTTGCAGGGCATAAAAGAGAAGATGTAGAAGCTGTTTTAGGAGATAGTGTTACATATGTATATCAAGATGAGTTATTAGGAACAGGTCATACTGTAATGCAAGCAATACCTTACTTAAAAGATAAAAAAGGAAAGGTAGTTATTCTTTATGGAGATGTGCCAATAGTTAGACCTGAAACTTTGCAAAAGTTGATTGCAAAAAGTGTGCAAGATAAATCATATGCAACAGTACTTACAGCATTAGTAGGAAATCCAAAAGGATATGGAAGAATAATAAGAGATGATTTAGGTCATGTAAAAGAAATAGTTGAAGAGAAAGATGCAAACTGTGAACAAAAGAAAATAACAGAAATAAATTCTGGTATATATTGTTTTGATATACAAGAGTTGATATTAGCTCTTGAAAAATTAACACCAGATAATAGCCAAGGAGAATATTATTTAACTGATGTAATAAAGATAATGAATGATAAAGGATTAAAAGTAGGCGGAATGATAGTAGAAGACAAGACAGAGATACTTGGTGTAAATGATAGAGCGCAACTTGAGATGCTAACTAGAATACTTAGAATTAGAATAAATGCTGAGCACATGGAAAATGGAGTTACAATAGAAGATACAGGCAACACATATATATATGATGATGTAAAAATAGGTGCAGACACAGTTATTCACCCAAATACTACAATAAAATCAGGTGTTATAATTGGAGAAAATTGTGAAATTGGACCAAATGCATATATAAGGGAAGGTTGCGAATTAGAAGATAATGTAAAAATCGGAAGTTTTGTTGAAATAAAAAAAGCAAAAATAGGAAAAGGAACAAAAGTACCTCATTTATCATATATGGGAGACTGTGAAATAGGAGAAAAAACAAATATAGGATGTGGTACAATCACTTGTAACTACGATGGCTTTAAAAAAAGCAAGACAATAATAGGTAATAATAGTTTTATTGGTTCTAATGTAAACTTTATTGCTCCAGTAAATGTAGGAGACAATACAATAATTGCAGCAGGTTCGACAATAACAGATGATGTACCAAAAGATGCATTATCTATTGCAAGACAAAGGCAAATAAATAAAGAAGATTGGAATAAAAAATAATATTAGAAAAATCAGGTTATCCCTATTCATGATAGTGATAACCTGATTTTTTAAATTACATTTCTTGTTCGCCAGGTATAAAGTAATCAACAACTCCATATATTAATGCACCAATTATTGCAGCCATCCAAGAAATAGAATATCCTGCAACAAAATATTGAGTTACATATAGAGTTATAACAGCAAGTACAAAACCTACAAATCCTTTACCAAAAGGACTAGCATGTAAACCTGTAAATTTTACTATTAAATAGTCTATAACAGTTAAAACTATAGCAGCAACTGCTAGTGACCAAAAGTTATTTATAGAAAATCCGGGTGTAAAGAATGCTGTTATACCTAAAACTATAGCTGAGACAACAAGTCTACCTATAATTTGCCAAGCTGTGTTTCCAGAGTTTTGTCTAGAACTTGTTTGATTGTTTTCCATTTTCACAAACCCTCCTTAAAATCTAATTTTAAATTAAATGAAAGCAAAATCTTTCAAAAGTATTATTCTCAAAAAAATTTTTTTTATTCAAAAACGTGAATATTTAATCTCCGAAATAGACAAAATAAAATAGATTAAAAAGCAAAAATAAAAAAAGAGGAGATAAAAAATGCTAGTTACTTTTACAAGATCTATTTTGCTGTATATAATTATTTTAATAGTTATGAGACTTATGGGAAAAAGAGAAATTGGGCAACTTCAGCCATTTGAACTTGTAATTGCAATAATGATTGCAGATCTCGCATCAATACCAATGACAGATACTGGAATACCAATACAAAATGGAATAGTTCCAATACTTGGATTACTTTTTATGCATTTGATTATTTCAATGGTAAATATGAAAAGTATACGTGTAAGAGAAATAATTTGTGGTAAGCCTCGAATATTAATCTATAGAGGTAAAATAAAAGAAGAAGCGTTAAAAAAAGAAAGAATAACAATTAACGAATTAGAGGAAAGATTAAGAGGTGCAAATGTACCATCACTTGGAGATGTAGAATATGCAGTACTTGAGACAAGTCGGACAACTTACTGTAATACAAAAACCGAATAAGAGAAACACAATACCAGAAGACTTTGGAATTCAGCCGGAGTATGAAGGTATACCATATGATTTAGTAATAGATGGGATAATAATGGAAGAGAATTTAAAAGAAATAGGTAAAGATTATAATTGGCTAAAAAAAGAAGTACGGAAAATTTGGTATAAATCCTGAGCAAGCTTTGATTGTCACAATTGATGGAAAAGATCAGATTTTTTGCCAAAAGAAAGAAAAATAAAGAAAGAGAGAAGAAAAATGAAAAAAGAAATAATAATATCTATTGTTATTGTTTTGATTATAGTAGTATTGGACATAGTAACTCAAAATTATACAAATAAATCAATGAGCGAAGTTTCTGAAAAATTAATGGATGTTCGAGCTGATTTAATAAATGGAGATAAAGATATAACAAAGGAAAAAATAATAGCTACTAAAAAGAATTGGGATAAAATAAAGGAAAAGCTAGTAATTTATATAGAACATGATGAACTTGAAAAAGTAGAACAACATATGTTAGAAACTGAAAGCTATATAGAAGTTGAAGAATATGATGTAGCAGTTCAAACATTAGATACTTGTAACTTTATCATAGATCATATTAAAGACAAATACGAATTTTCATTAAAAAATATTTTTTAGATTAAATATACAAGAAAAAAGATAAAAGCATTAATTGCAAGGTATAATTAAATAAAAAATACACTTGA
>CAOJZU010000011.1 GCA_948466265.1 uncultured Clostridium sp.
TCAAGGGTTATAGCGTTTGGTTTTGATTTTTTCACTTTTTTGGTTTCCTTTTCTTTTTCCTTTTTTGCTATTTTTCTTATTGCATTTTTATCTTACATTTATTTTTTATCTTTGTCAAGTGTATTTTTTATTTAATTATACCTTGCAATTAATGCTTTTATCTTTTTTCCTTCTTCTTTATACATTTTTTCGTGTTCTGTTTCTATGTTTTCTTCAAATATATTTTCTTCATTTAAATTGAAAGTTTTTGATATTATTTTAAATCCCGCTTCCTCAAAATATTTTATGCTATCTTCAAACAGCCCATTGTCATCTGTTTTAAAATATATTTCTCCTTCCTGTTTTAGAAATTCTTTATAACTTTCTAGCTGTTTGGGATATGTTAGTCTTTTTTTCTTGTGTTTTGGTTTTGGCCATGGATTACAAAAGTTTATATATATTCTATCTACTGTGTCTTCTTTTGACATGAAAAGTAGTATTCTTTCTATATCATGCCTTGTTATAATTATATTGTCTATATTTTCATTCACCTCTTTAAATGCACTTTCTATATTTCTTTTACAAAGTCCAAGCATTGCATCTACTAAATCTACTGCTATGTAATTTATATCTTTATTTTTTACTGCCAGTTTTGAAATAAATGAACCTTTTCCACAGCCTAATTCCATATGTATAGGTGCTTTTCGTTTAAAAGTTTCATTCCATTTTCCTTTATAATCTTTTGGGTTATCAATATAGAATTTGCAAGCTTCTAACTCTGGTCTTGCCCATTTTTTGTATCTTATACGCATGTTATATCCTCGTTTCTTTGTTTTATTTTAAATGTATCAAATGGGGCAGGTTTGCAAAAACCTGTCCCATTTACACAATATCTAACCTTTATATTCTAACTATAATATTCTACTCCTGATTCGAATATTTTTTGGTTAGGGTTTCCTGGAACATTTTTTATAACTCCAGTATAAGATCTTTCTGAGTGTCCCATCTTTCCAAGTATTCTTCCATCTTTGCTTGTTATTCCTTCTATAGCTAAACTTGAACCGTTTGGATTATACATTATATCATATGTTGCATTCCCCTCTAAATCTACATATTGGGTAGCTATTTGTCCGTTTTCTTTTAGTTCTTCTAATACACTTTCGTTTGCTACAAATCTTCCTTCTCCATGTGATATTGGTATAACAAATTCCTGACCCAAATCTACCTTATTAAACCAAGGAGATATCTTAGATACTACCTTTGTTGTTACAAGTTTTGATTGGTGTCTTGCTATTTCATTAAATGTAAGTGTTGGCATATCAGGTTTCATATCTATAATTTCACCATAAGGCAATAGCCCAAGTTTTACTAATGCTTGGAACCCATTACAAATACCGAAGCATTAACCCATCTTTTTCATACAAGTGCTTATGTATCAATTCTTTTAGTTTTGGATTTCTAAATACAGAAGCTATAAACTTTCCTGATCCATCTGGTTCGTCTCCTGCACTAAATCCTCCTGGCAACATTATAATTTGTGCTTCTTCTATTTGTTTTGCAAATGCATTTATTGAGTATTCTATGTCATTTTCTTTTAAATTTCTAAATACTTCTATCCTTGGGTCTCCCCCTACATCCTCAAATGCTTTTGCCAAGTCATATTCGCAGTTTGTTCCAGGAAATACTGGTATAAATATTCTAGGTTTTGCAAATTTTGCTTTAGCTGTTATGTTACATTTTTTATCACTTAAAACATTTACTGGCTTTTCTTTCTTTACATTTACTTTTGTAGGGAATACTTTCTCAAGTGGTTCTTCCCATATTTTTACTAATTCATCTATATTCAGTTTAACATCTTTAATAGTTATTTCTTCTTGTTCTTTTGTTCTACCTAAAACTTCTAATTTTGAATTTGATACATCATCTAGCATTTCTAATACAAATGTGCCATACATTGGTTTAAATACATCTATGTCTTTTTCAAAATCAAATCCTATCTTGTTTCCAAATGTCATTTTTGTAATAGTTTCTGAAAGTCCGCCATCTCTTACTGTCATACATGACAATACTTTACCTTTATTAATTAAATCATGTATTATTTCATAGTTTTCTTTTAAATCTTCAAAATCTGGTAAATAGTTCTCGTCTGTTTTTGTTTTTAAAATACATACTTTTGATCCTGACTTTTTGAATTCTGCTGATACAACTTTTTTTGTATCTACTGTTCCAACGCAGAATGATACAAGTGTTGGTGGTACATCTAGCTCATTATATGAACCTGACATACTATCTTTTCCTCCAATTGCTGCAATTTTTAATTTTTCTTGTATGTAATATGCTCCAAGTAATGCTGAAAAAGGTTTTCCCCATCTTGAAGAATCATCTCTTAGTCTTTCAAAATACTCTTGAAGTGTAAGCCATGCTTTCTTATAGTCTCCACCAATTGCTACATATTTTGATACTGATTCCAAGATAGCATATACTGCTCCATGAAATGGACTCCACACTGCAATTTTAGGATTATATCCATATGTCATTATAGTTCCTGTATTTGTATATCCGATGAACTGTTGGAATTCTAGCACACATTCCTTCCTCTGGTGTTAACTGATGTTTTCCACCAAATGGCATAAGTACTGTTCCTGCTCCAATTGTACTGTCAAATCTTTCTACTAGTCCTTTTTGCGAGCAAATATTTAAATCTCCTATTTTATCTTTCCAAGTTTTTTCTATATTGCTTGTTTTTATTTCTTTATTAAAATAACTATTTGTAAAATCTGGTTTATCTACCTTTATATTTGCGACTTTTACATCTCCATTTGTATCCAAAAATTCACGGCTAAGGTTTACTATAAGTTTTCCTCTCCAGTACATCTTCACTCTTTTTTCTTCTGTAACATTTGCTACAACTGTTGTCTCTAAATTTTCTTTTTCTGCTAGGCTTTGGAATTTTTCTGCGTCTTCTTTTCTTACAACAACTGCCATTCTTTCTTGTGATTCTGAAATTGCAAGTTCTGTTCCGTCAAGTCCTTCATATTTCTTTGGAACTTTATCTAAGTTTATTTCCAATCCATCTGCAAGCTCTCCAATTGCAACTGAAACTCCTCCTGCTCCAAAATCGTTACATCTTTTTATGAGTTTTGTAACTTCACTATTTCTAAATAATCTTTGTATTTTTCTTTCTTCTGGTGCATTTCCTTTTTGAACTTCTGCTCCACATGTATCTAGCGATTTACTTGTATGAGCTTTTGAAGAACCCGTTGCTCCTCCACATCCATCACGTCCTGTTCTTCCACCTAATAGTATTACTACATCTCCTGGCTCTGGTCTTTCTCTAACTACATTTTCACTTGGTGCTGCTCCAACTAGTGCTCCTATTTCTAATCTCTTTGCTACATATCCTGGATGATATATTTCTGCAACTTGTCCGGGTTGCAAGCCCTATTTGATTTCCATATGAACTATATCCCCTTGCTGCTTCATTTGTGAGCTTTCTTTGTGGCAACTTGTTTGGCATTGTTTCAGAAACTGGAAGCCTAGGATCTCCACATCCTGTTACTCTCATTGCTTGATATACATACACTCTTCCTGAAAGTGGATCACGAATTGCTCCACCAAGGCATGTTGCAGCTCCACCAAATGGCTCTATTTCTGTTGGATGGTTATGTGTTTCGTTTTTAAACATTATTAAATAATCTTCTTTTTTACCATCTACTTCAATTTCAGCTTTTATGCTACATGCATTTATTTCTTCTGACTCGTCAAGTTCTTTTAAAACACCTTGTTTTTTCAATTCTTTAACTGCAATAGTTGCTATATCCATTAAGCATATATCTTTTGCTTTTTTATTTTCATATACATATTCTCTTGATTTCTTATAATCTTTAAATATTTTTTCTAATAAATCCCATTTTATATCTATTACTTCAAATTTTGTCATAAATGTTGTATGTCTACAATGGTCTGACCAGTATGTATCTATCATTTTCATTTCTGTCATTGTAGGATCTCTTTTTTCTTCGTCTCTAAAATACCTTTGACAGAATTTTAGGTCGTCTATATCCATTGCAAATCCATATTTTTCGTAGAATTCTTTTACGTTTTCATCTTTCATTCCTATAAATCCTTCTACGATTTTTACATCTTCTGGCTCTTCTTTTATATTTTCTAATGTTTCATGTTTTTCTAATGTACATTCTCTTGAATCTACTGAATTTATTACATATTTTTTTATTTCTTCTATTTCTTTATCTGTTAGATTTCCAGTTAGCACATATATCTTTGCTGATTTTGTATTAAGCTTTTTACCGCCTGATATTATTTGCAAACATTCAGCAAGTGAATTCGCTCTTTGGTCAAATTGTCCTGGTAAAAATTCTACTCCAAATATGACTTCTTCTGGTTTTTTATTATATTCTTCTTCATAGCAAACATCTACTTGTGGCTCTGAAAATATAGTATTTTTTGCTTCTTCGAATATTTTATCACTTATTCCTTCAACGTCATATCTATTAAGTATTTTTAAACATCTCAAATTTTTAAGTCCTAAGTTTTCTATTAAATCATTTAATAGCTCTTTTGCTTCTACATCAAAACCATCTTTTTTTTGTACAAAAATTCTTTTTACCATTTTAATTTTATTCCTCCTCTTCTGAATTAGCTATTTTATCTAAGTAATATATTTCATTATTTTCTTTATATGCTCTATAATATTTTCCTAAAAATTCAGGGCTTTCTATACTCTCATCGAATTCAAATTTGCATTCTACTAAAACATTTCCATCTTCATTGATTACTCCCCATTTGTTATTTTTTCTTATTCCTGCAAATCCAAACCTATTAAATTCTGTTGCAAAGTCATATTCTGCCTGAACTTTTGTATTTCCTATACTATCTTTAAATCCCCATTTGTTATCTTCTTGAAATGCAAACAGTTTGTTATCTGTTAATACTTCCTTTGCTGTTTTTACTTCTCCATTGTTATCTATAAATACTGCTTCTTTTTCATTGTATAGTTCTATATAATCATCTGACATTATAATTTTAGCATTTGTAAGTTCTTTTAGTTTCTCTAACTTTTCAGAATATATTGTCGTCACTTCTTCTTCTGCATCTAAATTAGTAGCTTTTAAAAGCTTTTTATCTCCTATTTTACTTAAAATATCATATCCAAATTCGATAATAACTTTTCCGTTTTTATCAATTACTCCGAAGTCCCTCTCCTTCTTTATACGCAACAAAATATCCATCAAATGCATAGTCTATATACAGATAACTATTTGGAACAATTACTTTTTTATCTTTATCTACTATTCCATATAAAGGATTTTGGTCAGTTGTTATGTATAAATCAAGGTCATTTACCTTTTTCATTCCTGTAAGTCCACTTGTTATTTTCTCACCTTTTTCGTTAAATGTTTCATCTTTTTCATAGCCTTTTGCTGATATATATGTTCCATTAAATCTAACTGATTTATATTCTAAAGGAATTATGCTTTCTCCGATTTAAATCTATTACTCCATATTTTTCGCTTCTCTGTACTGCAAGTAATTTTGTATCTGAATTATATGTTATTGATTGATATTTAAAATCCACTTGCTCTTTCTTGTTTTTAGTAACTCCATATTGTCCATTTTTCGATGCAATTAAATATATGTCTTTTCCTTCAATATCTAATATTCTACTTATTCCTGTATAGTCTGTATCTAATACTTTTTTCCAGTTCGAATTTATATATCCATATCTATACCCATCTTCTGTTTTTATTTTCACTATATATCCTGTTTCTTTGTATCCGTTTTTATAGTATTTATCCCCTTCAATTTCTTCATATTCAAAAGATATTAGCTTTTTTCCTTTATTATTAATAGCTCCATATTTTCCGATCTTTTTTAGCTAGTATTTCTCCTTCTTTATATTTTATAGAAGATATTTCTTCATATATTGGTTTAGTTATAACTTTTCCATCATAGTTTATTAATCCATATTTCCCGGTTTTCCTCATATTTTAATACACTTTTTTCATAAGGCCAAGGAGAAGTATTCCCACTCGTTTCTATTGCTTCTACATTTTTAAATTCTCCAAATATTTTTTCATTATTTTGGTTTAATATATCTGTTTTTCCATCAGATTTCTTGCATATAAAAACTGCTTTAGTTGGATTTGGTATTGTTATTTCTGTATACTCATTTTTAACAATTATTTTGCCTTCTTCATCTATAACACCATATTTCCCTTCTGTGTATACTGCAAAATATTTATATTCTTTTTCTGATATTTCTTCTATTTCATAGTTTTTATTTGCTGATGTTACCATTCCTACTACAAAAAATATTCCAAAAGCTAACACTAAAATTAAAATTATTGCAATTGCTACTTTTTTTAAATCAATATCTCCCATAATTTCTTATTTTCCTTTCCAAATCAACTATTCTTCAAATATAAGGCGGTAGCTAAGCTCCGCCTTATATTTATCTATTACATTCCGTAATATTTTTTCATGTACCATGCTGAATAATCAAAAGCCTCTTGAACTTCTGGTTTTCCATAATCTACACCTTTTGTATCAACTCTTATTTCTGATATCTTAACATCTTCCTTAGGTTTTGATGTAGGTGTTTCTTCTCCTGTTTCTTCATTTTTATTTACCCCAAGTTCGACTTTAGATATCTTATCTACTGTATCCATTCCACTTATCACTTTTCCAAAGCCAGCATATTCTCCATTTAAGTTTGGTGTATCACTTAAAGTTATATAAAATTGACTTCCAGCTGAGTTATATCCTTCTTTTAACAAATCTGATCCATAACTAGATCTAGCCATTGAGATAACTCCTCTTTCATGTTTAAGTTTATTTTTATAACCATTTTTCATAAACTCTCCGGTTTATAGAATACTTTTTATCTGCATCTGATCCTTTTTCTATGCTAGAATCAATTGCACTTAAAGTAGGCCATCCGCTTCCTGTGCCTTCTGGGTCACCACCTTGGATTACGAAATCTTTTTCTATTCTATGAATTATAAGTCCATCATAAAATCCTCCATTTGAAAGTGCTATAAAGTTTTTAACTGTATTCAATGCTTGATCTGGATATAATTCAACTATTACTGGTTCCTCATACCCTTCAAATTTAATTGTTGCAATTGGATTATCTATTTTTGTCGTAGCATTTCCAACAACTCCAAATACTACTAGTCCTATAAGCACTATTGTAGCCATTATTGATATAATCATAATAATTTGCTTTTTATTCATTTTAAGTTTCAATCCTTTCTATATTTACTTATTTCATTTGGTCTAATGTGTGATATGGTACATCATCATATATTTTTCCTTGAACACTAATTACTTCTCTTGTTTCAAAATTGATAATTACTTCTTTTTGCTTAGAACTTTTTATATCTAAATCAGTTTCTAAGTCATTATTTGTAAAATATCTATAACAGCTATAATGTCCTTCACCATTTACATAGTATTTTGGATCAGTTAAAATTCCTGATTTAGAATAATCTATACCAAACTCTTTTAAAAGTTCTATTGCTTCTGTTGATGCAGCTTTCATATCAAATCCTAGAGGCTGACCGATTTAATTCTACAAAGTTTGGATTTCCTGCAACTTTCATTTTTTCATGAATTGTGTCTACTCTACCTTGTATTTGCTGAAGTTCATATGAAAAGTTTTGAAATTCTACTTCTTTAACTGAACCGCCACCAGATTGTATTGCTACAGATACTAATATTACCATTAATAATATTGTAACTATTAATGTTATTAGTGTTATTCCTTTTTCATTTTTCAAGGTCAAATCCTCCTCTTTAGTTATTTATAGCTTCTTCATTTGATTCTTATATTAAACCGTACTTCTTTCATTGCCTCTTTAATGTTTCTAACACCTATTATATCTAATTTTAGTTTTTCTTTCAATAGTTTTTTATTATTTTCTGGAATTATGCATCTTTTAAATCCTAACCTTTCTGCTTCCTTAATCATTTTATCTATTCCAGACACTCTTCTAACTTCTCCCGTAAGTCCGTACCTCTCCAACCACTATAATTCCATCCTGTATTGGTTTGTTTTTAAAACTTGAGCATATACTTAAAATTATACCAAGATCTATACTTGGTTCATTAATTCTAATTCCTCCGAACAACATTAAGGTAAGCATCTTGATTTGAAAGAACTATTCCTGCTCTTTTTTCTATGACTGCCATTAATATATTTAGCCTGTTATAGTCTATACCATTTGCTGTTCTTCTTGGAAATCCAAATACTGTTCCGGGTTGTAAGTGCTTGAAGTTCTACAAAAAGTGGCCTTGTTCCTTCTAGAGTTCCAACTATTACAGAACCTGCAGGAGCTTCATTTCTTTCTGATATAAGTATGTCTGAAGGATTTTCTATTTCGTTCATTCCTTCTTCTCTCATTTCAAACATTCCTATTTCATTTGTTGAACCAAATCTATTTTTTACTCCCCTTAAAATCCTATATGCAAAATACCTTTCTCCTTCTAAGTATAGTACCACATCTACCATATGTTCTAATACTCTTGGTCCTGCTATGTTTCCGGTCTTTTGTTACATGCCCAATTAGAATTGTTGTAACTCCCTTTTCCTTGCACATTCTCATTATTCTTGCTGTTATTTCTCTAAGCTGGCTTGTACTTCCGCGGGAGTGAATCTACTTTATCTGAATATATTGTTTGAATAGAGTCTACTATTACAAGCTTTGGTTTTCTTTTTTCTATTTCTGCTTCAACTAAATCTATATCTGTTTCACCTAAAAATAATATATTGTTTCTTCTAATTCCTAACCTATCTGCTCTTATTTTTATTTGCTCTGCTGATTCTTCTCCTGAAATATATAGTACAGTTTCATCTGTTTGTACTTTATCACATATTTGGAGAATTAATGTAGACTTTCCGAATTCCTGGTTCTCCACCGAGAAGGACTAATGAGCCATCTACCAATCCTCCTCCGAAGTACTCTATCTAATTCTAAAAAACCTGTTGATAACCTATTAATTTCTTTTGAAGTTATATCTTTTAGGCTAATTGGTTCTTGTATTTGTTTGTTTTGTCTTTTATTTTCTATTTCCTTTGTTTCTAGCTTTTGTTCAAAAAACGAGTTCCATTCGTTACATGCTGGACATTTTCCAAGCCATTTTCCTGATTCATATCCACAATTATTACAAACAAATACTGACTTTGCTTTTGCCAATGTTTTTGCTCCTTTCTAACTTCTAAGTGTTGCTCCAAATTCTTTAGATGTAGCATCTACAATTTTATCAAGTAATGGATTTATCTCTTCATCTGTAAGAGTTCTATCAGATGCACCAAATGTCAAAGAATATGCTATACTCTTCTTTCCTTCTTCTATACCAATTCCCTCATATACATCAAATACTTCTATATTAGATAAGTTGCTTCCTGATACTTTTTTTATAACTTTCATTACATCTTCAGCTTGAGTATCTTTATCTAAAACAAGTGCAATATCTTTCTTTATACTTGGGAATTTTGATATTTCTCTATATTTAGGTTTCCCTGTAGGTATTGCAAGCAACTTATCAAGATTAACTTCCAATACAAATACATTCTCTCCTACAATGCTTGGATGAAGTTTTCCTAAAATTCCAATGTTTTTTCCGATTTACTATTATATCTGCCGTTTGACCTGGGTGAAATTCTTTTGGAAGTACTTTTGGACGTATAAAACTGTATCTATTTTCAAACCCAAGACTTATTAAAAGTTCTTCAATCACTCCTTTAGCCATAAAGAAATCTACATTTTCTTTTTTGTTTATTCCTGTATAAAATTCCCCTGACATAAGTGCTGAAAGCTTTAGGTCCTCTCCATATTGATCACCTTTTTTATAGAATCCTTTTCCAATTTCAAATATTGATATATCTTTGTTTCCATGTGCTACATTGTATTCATATATTTTAAATAGTGATGTGATCAAGGTATATCTTAGAGTATTTCTCTCTTCACTCATTGGGTCTAAAAGTTTTACTTCTTCAAATTCATCTGTTACAAAATTTTTTACCTCTTTATCGTTTATCAAAATATATGATAAAGTCTCATTTAAGCCGAAGAGCTATCATTTTATTTCTTATGCTTCTTAGATTTGTATTAAATTTACCAGGCATAGTCGGAAGTTTTGGAAGCTTTCCTTCTATATTGTTTACTCCATAAATACGTCCTACTTCTTCTATTAAATCTTCTTCAATTTCTATATCTATTCTTCTTGTTGGTACTATAACTTCTACCCTTTCTCCTTTTGATACTGCTTCAAAACCCAATCTTTCAAATATAGCAATTGTTTCTCCTAAAGATATATTTGAACCTAAAATTCTATTTATCTTTTCTAGTGTAATAGATATTTTCTTAGGCTCTTTATTCTCTTTATCATAAATGCAAGTTCCAGATAATACTTTTGCATTTGCATATTTTTCAAGTAGTGTGCAAGCTCTTTCAATAGCCATATACGTTCTATTTGGGTCTAAACCTTTTTCGAAACGGTTACTTGCTTCACTTCTTATAATCTTTTTAGATGTAAGTCTTACTTTAACTCCATCAAATATTGCAGCTTCTATTATTACATTTTTTGTGTTTTCTTCAATTTCAGTGTCAAGTCCACCCATAACTCCTGCAAGTCCTATCGGCCTTTTACCATCTGAAATTACTATATCGTCTTTTGATAACTCTCTATCTATACCATCCAATGTAGTTAGTTTTTCTTTATTTTCTGCCATTCTAACTTCAATTTTTCCGATTTAGTCTGTCAGCATCATAAAAATGTAAAGGCTGACCTGTCTCTAGCATTACATAGTTACTTATATCTACAACATTATTTATTGGTCTAATGCCAGATGCAAGTAGTCTATTCTTTATGAAGTCTGGGCTTTCTTTTATCTCTACATCTAAAACTTTTTTTGCTAAGAAAAGTTTGCAATTATCTGTTTTAATATCTAATTTAAAGCTATCATTTATATTTTCTTTTTCTTCTTTATGTGATAAATCAATACTTTTAATTTTTTTATCGTATAAAGCTCCTATTTCATATGCCATTCCAAGTATGCTTAAAAGATCTCCCCTATTTGCTGTTAGCTCAAAATCTATTATTTCATCATCAAGTCCCATATATTTTATAGGGTCTAAGCCGAGGTTTTGCATCTTCTGGAAGTACATGTATTCCTTTCTTATCATCTTCACTTTGGAATTTACTATCTATTCCAATTTCAGATAAAGAGCAAATCATACCATTTGATTCTTCGCCTCTTATCATTCCTTTTTTTATTTTTATTCCACCTGGAAGTTCTGCCCCATCTAACGCAACAATTACCTTTTGACCCTTCTTAACATTTGGTGCACCGCATACAATTTTTAACATGTCTTTTCCGTATATCTACTGTGCATATATGTAAATGGTCTGAATCTGGATGCATTTCACAAGTTTTTACTTCTCCGAATAACAAGTTTTGTAGCTTCTACTAGTTTTTTCGCTTCATCATATTCATTACCAATTCCTGTCATATCTTCTGCAAGAGCTTTTATATCTACATCAACATCGACATAGTCTTTTACAAAGTTTTTACTTAATATCATTTTTATTAACTTCTCCTTGTTTAATATAAATTCTTAATTCTTATCTCTCTTTTCATAAGAATTACCTATTGAATTGTTTTAAAAATCTAACATCATTTGCATATAGGAAGCGCATATCAGGAATGCCATATTTAAACATCGCAATTCTTTCAAGTCCTAGTCCAAATGCAAATCCTGAATATTTTTCAGGGTCATATCCACACATTCTTAGTACATTTGGATGTACCATACCTGAACCGAAGTATCTCTATCCAACCAGTATTTTTACACAAATTACATCCTTTCCCTCCGCATTTAAAACATGATACATCTACCTCATATGATGGCTCTGTAAATGGGAAGTAACTTGGTCTAAATCTTAGTTTAGAATTTTCTCCAATTATTTTTTTTGCAAGTATTTCAAGAGTTCCTTTAAGATCTGCAAGTGAAATATTTTCGTCAATTACAAGTCCTTCTGCTTGAGTAAATTGATGTGAGTGCGTTGCATCGTCTTCTCTTCTATATGTTTTTCCGAGGACAAATCATTCTAATAGGTGATTTTTCTTCATTTGCAAGCATTGTTCTTGCTTGAACTGCAGATGTTTGTGTTCTAAGCAAATATTCTTCCGTGATGTAAAAGCTATCTTGCATATCTCTTGCTGGATGCCCTTTTGGAAGATTTAAAAGTTCAAAGCAAAATCTGTCTGTTTCAAGTTCTGGACCATTTTCTACGTGGTATCCCATTGATACAAATAGGTCTTCTATTTCTTCTATTACACTGTTTACTGGATGTTTAGAGCCATTCTTCACTTTTGTACTTGGAAGTGTTATATCTATTTTTTCACTTTCTAATCTTTTGTCCAATATTTTCTTTTCTATCTCTAGCTGTTTTCTACTCACTTCTTCTTCTATTTTTCTTCTAACTTTATTTGCAATTTCTCCGTATGACCGGTCTTTCTTCAGCAGATAACTTTCCCATTTCTTTTAAAACATTTGAAAGTTCACTTTTCTTTCCTAGATATTTCGCTTTTATCTCATTTAAAGTTTGTATATCTATTATTTTGCTTATAGTATCTTTTGCTTCCGCTTCAATCTTTGCAATCTTTTCTTTCATAGTCTTTTTCCCCTTTAACATTTAATTTTCTTAAAAATTTCCTTAAGCTCTAGCATTTCTTGCTCTCCTGTTTCCATATTCTTTAAGGTTACTTTTCTAAGTTTCTTTTCTTCTTCTCCGAAGAACTAAAACATATGGAATGTTTAATTTGTCTGCATATTTAAATTTAGCTTTTAATTTTTTATCTTCTAAAAACACTTCCGTATTTATTCCATTTTCTCTTAAAGTAGCTCCTATATCTATCCCATATTCTGTATCTTCTTCTGCCATTGGACAGACTAAAACTTTTGATATAGATTTCTTAGTTTCTTTTAAAATATTTTCTTTTTTTATTTGATAAAAGAACCTTGAAAGTCCAATTGAAATTCCAACTCCTGGAAGCTTTTTATCTGTGTAGTGCTCAGCTAAGTTCTCATATCTTCCTCCTGAGCATACACTTCCGAAGTTTTGGATAATCGTTTAAAAATGTTTCATAAACTGTACCTGTATAGTAGTCAAGTCCCCTTGCTATTGTTAAATCTACTTTGAAGTTTTTATCTGGTACTTTATATATTCTGATATTCTTTATAACCTCTTCTAATTCGAATACACCTTCATTAAAATTTTCAGTTTGTATTTTTAAATCTTTTAGTTTTTGTATTTTTTCATCTGATGTTCCTGTAATTTCTATAAATTCTATTATTTTATTTATTTGATTTTCTTTCACACCTAAATCTTCTAGTTCTTTTATAACATTTTCTTTTCCGATTTTCTCTATTTTATCTATTACTCTTAAGATATCAGTAGATTTATTGCTTAAGGATAAATCTTCAAATAGTCCGATTAAGTACTTTTCTGTTGTTTATTCTTATTGTAAATTCTTCAAATCCTAAACTCTTAAATGTGGTATAAATGACCCCTACAATTTCTGCATCATGCATTATACTTAAATTACCGTCTCCTATTATATCTATATCGCATTGATAAAATTCACGAAATCTTCCGAGCTTGTGCTTTTTCCCCTCTATATACTTTTCCTATTTGATATCTCTTAAATGGAAAACTTAAGTTCCCGTAATATTCTGCTACATATTTTGCAAGCGGAACTGTTAAATCAAATCTAAGTGATAGATCACTTTCACCTTTATTAAATCTATATATTTGTTTTTCTGTTTCACCGCCTGCTTTTGCAAGAAGTACTTCTGAAGCCTCAATAACCGGCGTATCTAGTGGCATAAAGCCAAATTTTTCATATGACTTTTGTATTTTTTCTTTTATATTATTAAATTCTATTTGGTCACTTGGAAGTAATTCCATAAATCCTGGTAATGTTTTTGGTTCTACTTTTTTATTTTCCATTTGCCTATCTCTCCTATTTCCCTATGTAAAATCTATTTTTATATTATATATTAAAATAGCTCAAATTACAAGAATTTAAGCAAAAAAAGTAGCGGAATAAATTCCGCCACTTTTAAAGGTTTTGTTGCTATGTTTGGATTTTTTCTGTAGTTGTTTTATTTTTGTTTTTTCTACATTTTAGGTTTTTCTGCACTTTCCCATGAAGCAATCTGTCTTTCGAAATCAACTTCGATTTTAATTTTGCTTATTGTCCTTATAACAATTCCTAATATAATAACAATATTAGAAATAAGATTCAATGCAAATTCAAAATCATCAGTTCTACTGTAGTCTCTAGTTATGAAATATACCATTACATTCCATAAAAAAAGCCCCATGATTAAACTAATAATTCCTAATATCACATCTCTTCTTATTTTTTCGTAAAGTATCTGCCTCCTGTCTTCATACAACTCAAAATCTAAAATCCGAAACCTCTTAATGCGCATTCCGCTTACCTCATACTTTCTCCCTATATCAAGGGTTTTTTATATTATTGATTATATCATAATTTCACATAAATATCAAATAAAATATTAACTTGCAATTTCATAATACTTAAAAAAATAGACGTTTTAGTTTACGTCTACTTCAATTCTCTTCTATTATTTTGTATTGTTTTAAGTGTTTCTTCTAAAACATCTTCTATTCTTTCTAAAAGTGCATCTGCATGGTCTTTTGTACCATTTGATATTTCTCTTGCCATCTCGTTTGCTGTTTCTATTATTTCAGCTTTTTGTTCATATGCTTTTCTTGTTATTTCATGCTCGTCTATCATTGCAATTATTCTATTTTCTGCTTCTTTTACAATATCATCTGCTTCTTTTTGTGCTTCTATAAGTATTCTTGTTCTTTCTTCTTTTACCCATTTAGCTTGTTTTAGTTCTTCTGGAAGCTTTATTCTGATTTCTTTTATAAGGTCTAATATTTCTTCCTTATCAACAATTCCTTTATTCGAAAAAGGCATATTTTTTCCATTTTCTATTATTTCTTCTAAAGTCTCTAATAATGTAAATATTTCCATAAGCTTTTTTTACTCCTTTCGACCTAAGAAAACAAGTTTTACTCTTCCATATTTCCTTAAATCTATAATCTTTGTAAATTGATTTAATTCTTCTATATATTTTTCTTCTCTATCTGTTTCAAAGATTATTATTCCATTTTCTTTAAGATTTATATTGTCTAGTATAATTTTTATAGCATTAATACCAAAGTCTGTTTTATATGGAGGATCTAAAAAAATTATATCAAATTTTTTGTTTTTTACCTCTTCTAAACATTTTTTATAGTCTTTGTTAATTACTTGTATACTGTCTTCAAAATGAGTTTTTTGAATATTATTTTTAATAATTTGAATAGCCTTTTTAGAATTATCACAAGAAACAGCATTTTTTGCACCTCTACTTATACTCTCAATTGCTAAAGCTCCACTCCCTGAAAACAAATCTAAAACTTCTGCTTCATATATATAACCTTGTATTATATTAAATAATGCTTCTTTTACTCTGTCCAATGTCGGTCTCGTATCTTCACCGTTCTAGTGAATCTAGCCTTGTCCCTCTTGCCTTTCCACTTATTACTCTCAAAACTTATTTACCCTCTTTAACTCACTTTATATTTTATTAGATTTTGCGCATAAGTCAATAGTATTTACACAAATGTAATAGAAACTTAATACTCTTGTAACATTATGTCTATGAAAAAGTATTATACAACATATTTGCGTATTTGGCAAGCCCTAGTTTTTATATTTGCAAAAAGGCAGGATTTTATTTCCTGCCTTTTTTGATTTTTTATTGAATTGGAAGAATCGAAGATTTTGACTATTCAATAAGGTTAATTTAAGTTAGCCGTTCGAGCAAAGCAAGTTACGGATATCTTATGCAGTGACCACCTTAAGCCGTGCATATTCTCGAAGCAAAATGCACATGCGTACACCTTGAATCTTTGATTTTTATGACATCCAATTTTCTTATAAGCAAAATCTATGCTTTCCTATTACAACTGTCATTTTTCTGCTCCATATCCATTTATTTGTTGCCGTACTTGGATTAAAATAATATATTGCTCCATTTGATGGATCCCAACCATTTAACGCATCTTGTGCTGCACTTTTCGCTGTACTATCTGGGCTTAAGTTGACTTGTCCATCGCTTACTGCATCAAATGCTCCTCTTTGGTATATAACCCCTGCAACTGTATTTGGAAAGTTAGAGCTTTTTACCCTGTTTAATACAACTGCTGCAACTGCAACTTGTCCTCTATATTCTTCTCCTCTTGCTTCTCCATATACAAGACGGCTTAACAAGTTTAGATCTCCTGAATTATTACTAGGCTTGCTTCCACCAGAAGAAGATGACCCAGAAGACATAATTCCCATCGCAGAAAGCGTTTTAGGTCCTGCTATTCCGATCCTGACTTAATCCATTTTTCTGTTGAAATTTCTTTACTGCTGCCTGTGTTTTACTACCATATACGCCGATCAACATTACCTGTATAATATCCCCAATTTTTTAGTTTTTGCTGTATTTGCCTAACTTCTTCTCCTCTTGAGCCATATTTTGATAATGCCTCTACGCTATTATCTTTTACACTAATATAGTATATAGTTCCACATAACAAAAGAAATATGGAAATAACAATCATAATTTTTCTTCTCATAATATATAATCAGTCCCTTCTATAATTTATGATTATTATTTCCATATTTTAGACTTTTATACAAAAATATGCCAAAAGGCAGGAACTATAAGAGCTTCCTGCCTCATTTGGAGTCACTTTATATCAAACGTGACCGGATTTTCTCTTCTGCGCTCCTCTGCATCCTTGCAATCCATAACCGCTATTCTCTTGAACTTAAATGTTTCTTCTGTTTTCTGAACTACAATCAGCTGGTCTTCCTTACCTATATGTAGTTCTTCGTAATTGGCATGCACAGGAAATCCCAAATCTAATTCAAGCTTTACTGCTGTTTCAATATCCCTAATGAAAGACTTAATTGCATAACACGGGATATCGTGAGGATTTACCTCATCAATCCGAATATCAACGCAAAGTGCATTCGGCAGCATGTTCAAAGAAAAGCTATCGGTCAGTATGTACATAATTAACTCCTTTCCCCCGCTATCCAATTGGTATAGTCTTATGGGTTTGAAATTATGTTAAAAACCAATATATTAATTTTATCATTTTTCTTATGTTATGTCAATTTTTAAAATATTCCCACTATTTCTCCATTTTCATTTATATCTATATTTTCTGCTGCTGGAACTTTTGGTAAGCCTGGCATTGTCATGATTTTTCCTGTTATAGCTACAATAAATCCTGCTCCTGCTTTTAGGATGGCTTCTCTTACATGAATATTAAATTTCTCTTCGCACTGCAAATTTTTAGGGTCATCTGAGAATGAATACTGGGTTTTTGCAATACAAATAGGTAATTTTCCAAATCCTAATTTATTTATTTGATTTATGCTTTCCTTTGCTTCTTCTGAAAACTCTACATCTTCTGCTCCATATATTCTCTTTGCAATTTTTCTTATCTTCTCTTCTACTTCTTCATCTAATTCATACATATACTTAAAATCTTCTTCTTGCTCACAAAGAGTCACCACTTTTTCTGCTAAGTCTCTTGCACCTTCTCCGCCTTTTGCCCATGCTTCAACTAAGCTCATATTTATTCCTTGTTCTTTAAGTTTATTTTGTACAAACTCTATTTCTCTATCTGTGTCTGTTAAGAATTTATTAATTGCAACAATTACATTTAGTCCAAATTTATTTTTTATATTGTCTACATGTCTTAATAGATTATGCATTCCTTTTTCTAGTGTTTCCATGTTTTCTTCCTGTACTTCTTCTTTTTTCGAACCGCCATGATATTTAAGTGCTCTCATTGTTGCAACACATACTACTGCGCTTGGTTTTAAACCTGCTTCTCTACATTTTATATCTAGGAATTTTTCTGCTCCTAAATCTGCTCCAAATCCTGCTTCTGTAATACAGTATTCGCCAAGTTTTAGTCCAAGTTTTGTTGCCCTTATACTATTGCAGCCGTGGGCAATATTTGCAAATGGTCCGCCATGTACTATTGCTGATGTGTTTTCAAGAGTTTGTACTAGATTTGGGTTAATTGCATCTTTTAAAAGAACTGCTAAGCTTCCCTCTGCTTTTAAATCACCCGCTGTTATTGGCTCATCTTTTTCATTATATCCAATTATTATATTTCCGAATTCTCCTTTTTAGTTCTTTTACATCTTTTGAAAGGCAAAGTATTGCCATTATTTCTGATGCAACTGTTATATCAAATCCATCTTCTCTTGTGGTCATTCCTTTTTCTCCAGATAAACCACTATTTATTTTTCTAAGCTGTCTGTCATTTAAGTCTACACATCTTTTCCAAACAACTTTCTTTATGCCAAGTTCATTTCCATGGAATATATGATTGTCTATCATGCTTGACAATAAATTATTTGCTGATGTTATTGCATGTATATCTCCTGTAAAATGTAAATTTATATCTTCCATTGGAGCTATTTGTACATATCCTCCACCTGTTGCTCCACCTTTTATTCCAAATACTGGTCCGAAGTGAAGGTTCTCTAAGTGCTAAAATTGAATTTTTTCCTATTTTTCTTAGTCCGTCTGCTAAACCTATTGACATTGTTGTTTTTCCTTCTCCAAGTGGTGTAGGATTTATTGCTGTAACAAGTATTAACTTTCCATTTTGCTTGTTTTCTAACTTTTCAAATGCTTTTTCTGTTATCTTAGCTTTATATTTTCCATAGCTTTCTATTTCTTCTTCATTTAGCCCCATGTCTTTTGCAATTTCTCTTATGTCTTTTAGTTTTGCATTTCTTGCGATTTCAATATCACTCATAAAAACCTCCAAATTTAAAGCCTAATAATCAAAAAAGCAACTCTTTTAAACTTAAAAAGAATTGCCCAGGCGTTCGGCTTATATTTTAAGTAAATTGCACTCGTGTTAATTCACGATATTCGCCAGCAATCTACTTTCCTTATTATATATGTGTTTTTCGCTTATGTCAAGTATTAAAATATGCACCCTACAATAATCCCGATAATTGCTCCAACAAATACTTGTACTGGTGTATGGCCTAACACTTCTACTAGCCTTTCTTGGACCTCTACATTAGTTAGTCCTGGTGTGTTTACTATTTTATTTAAAAGACGTGCTTGTTTTCCTGCTGCTCTCCTAATTCCTGCAGCATCGTACATTACAACAAATGCTAAAATTAAACTTATAGCAAAAATAGGTGATCTAAATCCTTCTGCTTTTCCTACCATTACTGCAAGACTCATTGTAATTGCTGAATGCGAACTAGGCATTCCACCGTGCTCCAAGTATTCTTTTAAAGTTAAATTTTTTTGTTTCTACTAAATCCCATATTACTTTAAAGGTTTGTATTGAAAACCATACAAGTATTGGTACATATATATATTTGCTTGTTACAATTTCTAAAAAAGTATTCATTAACTTCCCCTTTTACTATTTCTAAATTGTTTTTAATCATACACCAATTCTATAACATTATTATTCCTCAGGTGAAAAATTCTCCTCTTTTACTTCTCCATCGTTGTCTATCAAAATATTTATTTTCTTTTCTGCATCATTTAATATTTTTGTGCAAGTTTTAGAAAGTTTCATTCCTTCCTCAAACTTTCCTACACTATCATCTAAGCTTAATTCTCCACTTTCTAAATCTTTTGCGATTTCTTCTAATTTTTTTATCGCTTCTTCAAATTTTACTTCTGCCATAGTTTATTTATTCCACCTTTTCTATATTATTTCTGCTGATTTTTCTCCATCAGCAAATCTAATACTTATTATATCTCCTTTTTTTAATTCTTTAGCTGTTCTTACTATTTTGTTATCAATCTTAGTTATTGAAAATCCTCTTCCTAGCGTTTTTAACGGACTTAGTGCATCCAATTTTCTTATCTCTGTTTCAAAGTCTTTTTTTGATAACATCATTTTCTTTGATATATTTGTTATTAATTCTTTAACTAAATTATCAACATTTATGTATTTCTCATTTATTTTATCTAATGGGTTTTTATAACATGTACGTTCCATACATTTTTCGAACTGAAGCTTCATGTAATCTACTTTTTTCCTAAGAGATATTCTATATCTATTTTGATAGTTTCTTATTGTTTCTTCTATTTTGCTTATTTCTGGCACCGCAAGTTCTGCTGCAGCTGATGGTGTAGGTGCTCTTAAATCTGCTACAAAATCTGCAATTGTGAAATCTGTTTCATGCCCTACTGCTGAAATTAGTGGAACATTAGATTCAAATATTGCTCTTGCCACACATTCCTCATTAAATGGCCAAAGGTCTTCTAAAGATCCTCCTCCTCTTGCAATAATTATAACATCTGCTAATTCTTTTTCATTCATAAGTTTTATTGCTTTAGCAATCTTTTCTCCTGCTCCTGCTCCTTGAACTGGTACAGGATATAGCCTTATATATACGTTTGGATTTCTTCTCGAAGAAACATTTATAATATCTCTTATTACTGAACCTGTTTTGGATGTAAGTACACCTATTCTCTCAGGCATAAATGGTATTTGTTTTTTATATTTTGAATCAAAAAGTCCTTCCTTCTCTAGCTTGTCTTTAAGTTCATTATATGCAGTGTAAAGGTCTCCGAAGTCCATCTTCTTTCATTGCTTTAACATATATTTGATACACTCCGGTCTCTTTCATATACTGAAACTGTACCAAATACAATAACTTTCATTCCATCTTTTGGAATAAATTTTAGTCTTTCTGCAAATGATTTAAACATTATGCATTTTATAAGTGAAGTCTCGTCCTTTAAAGTAAAATACATATGCCCTGTATAATGATTTTTGAAGTTTGATATTTCACCTTTTACATATACATTTTGTAAAAACTCATCTCCCGCAATTTTATCTTTTACATATTTATTTAGTTCGGTTATAGTTATTGGTGTTATCTCCATTATTTATCCTTCCATTCGCAAAATAAGCTCTATTGTGTGTCATTATTTCAAATGCAGATTACTAAACTTGTACAGCTGTACATCTCAATTTTTTGCATTTGAAATGCTTAGTATTACTTGCCTCTTTTTAGAACTTATTTTTATATAAGTTCTTGTTTCCTAACTATACTTGCAAGTATTCCATTTACGAATGCTTTGTCCTGTTCATCTGAATATTTTTTTGCAAGCTCTACAACCTCATTTATTGCAACTTTATATGGAAGTTTTGCATAAATCATTTCATATATTGCAATTTTAACAAGGCTCAAGTTCACTTTCGAAACTCTGTCTATTGTCCATTTTTCCTTTAGGTTTTCTTCGATTAGTCCGGTTTATTTTTTCTTCGTTGTCTGACACACCAAAAAGAATATCTCTAAGATATTCTTTTACAGTATTATCCTCAATTTCCTCTGATACAAAAAACATTTGGAGTTCTTCTTCTCCGCAATTCTTTTTGTATCTCTCTTTCATAAATTAATTTAAATGCTAGTTCCCTTGCTTTTGACCTATTCATATGCATATCCTTCTATAATCTATTAATAAAATCTAATAATTTTTGTTTTACTTCGTATTTG
Organism: uncultured Clostridium sp.; assembly: GCA_948466265.1. The sequence continues at coordinate 21,659 of CAOJZU010000011.1, forward strand.
TTATGTTGCACATAATTTCCTAAAAAAACCCCTGTGCATACTACTATAATTGCAAGTGCAAGTTTTAAAAGTCCTGTAAATAATACTATAAGTCCTATAATTCCTCCGATTATAGCACCTCTATATTCATACATAAATCCTTTGAAATCATTCATTTTATTTTAGCTCCTTTATTTAAGCTTCATTTTTTTCTTCAGGAGTTGTAATATCGCGAATTCTAATGTCTATTGATTTCACTTCTAGGTCTGCTACTTGCTTTACAACTTCTTTTATTCTCATTTGTAAGTTCTGCGATAGTTCATTTATCACTGTGTTTGGAAGCACCATTAATGTAACATATACTTTAAGTTCATTTTCACTTGTAATATAAACTTTTGTATTTACACTTTGTGTGTTTTCAAATCCCTTTGCTACTGTACTCACCAAATTTTCTATTGTATCTCTTGATATCAATAACTTTCCTGCTTCGTTTTCAAGCAAAATCCCTTCTCCTCTTCCATTACTTCCGCTACTACCGAAAAATATTGCTCTTAATGAAAGTAATATACAAAGAGCTGATACTCCTAGTACAACATTTGTTGCGATACTATTTGCATTTAATTCACTGTACATTGTAGTTATTGTATAAAAATTTACCCATCCGAACATTAATAATACTAGTAGTATTGATATTATTAATATAATTATTGAGAATAGTACTAATGTTATTTTATCTAATATTTTCATATTTAATTCTATTTCCTTCTATAACTTAACTTAATTTTCTTCTTTATTTTCTTGTTCCATTGAAGTTCTAACGCCTTGTACATGTACATTTACTGCAACTACATCTAATCCTGTCATTTCCTTTACTGCATTTTTTACTTTGTTTTGTATTTCAAATGCTATGTCTGGTATTCTTGTACCATATTCTACTATGATATTTACATCTATTTTGGTCTCTTTTTCTCCAACTTCTACTTTTATTCCTTTTGATAGTTTTTTCTTTCCGCTTAATACTTCAGAAATCCCTCCTGCAAATCCTCCTGCTGTATCTACAACTCCTTTTACTTCTGATACTGCAACTCCTGCAATTATTGATACAACTTCATCTGATATTACAATGCTACTATCATCTGTAACATTGATTTCCTCTACAACTTTGTTTTCTTCATTTTCCATAATTAATTACCATCCTTTCATAGGTTTTTAATAATATTTATAAGTATATCAATTCTTTTGAGTTTTTACAACAGTTTTTGGATAATTTTCATTAAAATTTCATATTAATTTCAAATACTCTTTTTCAAATTCATTTAAAAATTCTGCTAGTATTTCTTTTCGGCTAAATTCTTTTGCAAATTCTTTTTTTAAAGATGTTGCTATTTCCTTTAATTCCTTTTGAAATTCTTCCCCATTTATATTTAAGCCTATTCCGAACAACAACAATCTCGGTAATTTCTCCTCTTGTCACGCCTTCTGTTAATATTCCTCCTAGTTTCTTTCCTGAAATCACAATATCATTTGGATGTTTTATTTCTAGATCTAAACTATATAATTGTTTGATAACTTTTACTATTACTTTTGCAATTAATATTGTTAGAATTTCTATTTTTTTTATATTGCAATTTGGTCTAAGTAAAAATGAAAAAGTTAAATTTTCTCCGTGGTTTTGTATACCATGTTCTTCCTTTTGTGCCTTTTCCCTTTGTTTGATTTTCAGCTATAACTACCAATCCATTAGGAGCATTTTCCTTTGCTTTTTCTTTCACATAGTCTTGGGTAGATCCTATTTCTTCTAAGTAAATTATCTCTCTACCTATAAATTTTGTATTTAATTTTTCTTTTATTTCATCTAAATTTTCCATGGAGTTAATATAGCACACATTCTATAGGAATGCAAATTAACATTTTTTAATATTATTTTTCAGTTAATGTTAATTTGCATATTTATATTGTATGGAGCTTTTCATCGCTTACACTCAAAAATTCCTACAATATAAACAAAAACAAGACAGAGTTTTTACTCTGTCTTGTCTGAGGTGTTGCTGTTTTTTACTTTTTCCTCAGGCTTATGCCCTGCTTTATCCGAGCGACATACAAATACCATTCCTGCAATGACTACTGTAAATAAAATTATCATTGAAATTACATACATTGCATTAGGAGCTCCCATCACACAAGCTATCTTTTTCGAAATCACGTAAATCGCCAACGTGATAATCATATTCACTGCAAATACTGTAGGTATCAACAGCATTTCATGTGTTTCGAAAAAAACAGACACTTTCCGAGCTAGTAAGCCCCGCTCCTTGCACTTTTCTTTCTCTGTCATGTTCTTTACCTCCATAAATTTTTTGGTTCTTTACCAATCTTAATATAATTATACCACATTTTTACTTACATTTCAATAAATACCTGTGGATCTAAGTATTCTCCGTCTTTTAGTATTTCAAAATGTAAATGGCTATCGTCTAAAACTTCAAACGCTCCTGTATTTCCTACTGTTCCTATTGTTTGACCTATCTCAACTTGTTCACCTACATTTACAAACTCAGCAGTTAAAAGATTTGCATATCTTGTTTCATATCCATTTGCATGTTCTATAATAACTGTAATACCATATCTTGGATCATTTTTAATAGCTGTTACTTTTCCTTTTTCTGCTGATTTTACAACAGTAGCTTTTTCTGCTTTTATATCAACACCTGTGTGCTGAGTCCATTCTTTTAATGTTTCAGAATATACAAGTCTATCTTTTGCATATTCCTTCATCATTTCTCCTTCTACTGGAAGAGCAAATACAGGATCTTTTTGTGGCTCTGATTCCTTTTCTTTTACTTTGTTTGTATTCTCTTCACTTTTTGCATTATTATTGGTAGTTTCTTTTCTTGTTTCTTCTGTATTTACTTCTTTTGATTTTTCTTCATTTTCGCTATTTGTCTGAATTAATTCATCCATCTTTTCTTCCACAGTTTTTCCTATTTGTGAACTTGCTTCTTCTAAATTACTATTATCTATTACACTTTCTCCTACTTCTGGTCCTTCTAAGTCAGAATATAACTTATCTAAATTATTATTATATATTTTTGTTGTTACAAAAAATGCAATTACTCCGAAGTATCAAAAGAAATACAGCAATATAAATCGCACCTTTAAGTCCGCATTCCTTCATCTGCTGAAGTTCTTCCTCCCGAATTTCTCCTTCTATCCATTCTTCTATCATTTCTCATAATACTTTTCCTCCTTAAAGTTTTAACTTCAATATAAGTATTTCCTTTTTATGAAGATTTATACAAAAAATGATATAGAATATTTAAGAGTGTTCTATTCAAGTTTTAAAATTTCTGCTCCTGTATAAAATTTGGTCAAAATTTGGTTGTATTCATAACCTTGTTTTGAAAGACTATCTGAACCTGTTTGGCTAAGTCCTACTCCATGTCCATATCCGTATTACATTAAAGGTTATATTATCTCCTCCGAGTAACAGTAAAATTTGCTGATTTTAATCCAAAAATTGTTCTTGCTTGTACTCCGAGATACTTCCTTATTTCCAAATCTTACAGTTTTTACTCTCTTTCCTGGTGTATATTCTTTTATCTCAACCCAATTTGCATCACTAAAATTGACAGATATGTCACTATATTTTTCTTTTAGCTTTTGTATAAATTCTTCTTTTGTAAAGCTTACACTTGATGAATATTGTGGATATGCATCTTCTCCTGGAACTTCAACAGGTTCTAAATATGGAAGATTTTTTCCTCCCCATACATTTGATACATTTTCTGTCATTCCTCCACTATTTGCATGAAAAAATGCATTTATTACTTTACCTTCATATGCTATTACTTCTCCTACTGTAGCATTTACCGCTTCTACAATTTTATTCCAGTTCTCTATTTTGTTATCTTCCCATCTTGCTAATCTATCTTCTTTTGATATCCAAGCTTGACAGCAATTTGCACTATCACAAAGATCTGCATTTTCATGCAATTTTCCACTTAGTATTTTATAAATTGTATAAGTTCTTGCCGCAACACTTTGTGCTTTTAATGCTTCTAATTCATAATGGGCAGGCATTTCTGCTGATACAACCTCCACGATATATTCATCTAATGGCTTTTCTTCTACATCTCCTGTTTTTGCATGTAAAAGCTTTATCGTTCCAAAGTCACTATATGTATATTTCTCCACACTTAGCTCTGGGACATCTACTTCTGTATTTATTTCCTTCAATTTAAATTTTATGGTAAAAAATATAGGTATTAAAAAGCATATACCTATTACTGCTACTATATATATTACAATTTTTTTCATACTGCCTCCAAGCTACTTCTCATTCTATCTAAAACTTTCTTCTCTATCCTAGATACCTGCACCTGAGATATTCCGAAGTATTTTTCCGGACTTCTGATTGTGTTTTATTTTTATAGAATCTAAGTACTATTATTTGTTTTTCTTTTTGTTCTAATTCTTCAATTAATTGATTTACTGTTATTTTATTTATTATAGTATTTTCTTCGTTTTCTCCTGATGGAATTCTATTTATTAGTTTATTATTCTTTTCGTCTCCAGCTTTTCCTTCTTCTTTATATATTGATTCTACTGGATTTTTTGCTTCAAGTGCTGCAGCAATCTCTGATTTATCTACTCCGAAGTTTTTCTTCTAATTCTTTTAAAGTTATATTTTCCCCTGTTTTTCTTAAGTGTTCTTCTTCTAACTTGCTTATTTTTACATTTAATTCTTTTAGACTTCTACTTATTTTGATGATTCCGATCATCTCTTAGAAATTTTTTTATTTCTCCGTATAATATATGGCACTGCATAAGTTGATAGCTTTACATCATAACTCGTATCAAATCTTTTTATTGATTTAATAAATCCCATACATCCTAATTGATATAAATCTTCTGTTTCATAGCCTCTTCCACAAAATCTTTTAACAATGCTCCATATAAGCCCTTTATTATTTTCTATTAATTTTGTCATTGCATCATTATCTCCGAAGAGCTGCTAATTTTATGTCTTCTGTACTGTTTTCATACATTTTGGACTCCTATCTCCTTTAGTTTTCTTTTATATTTTTTATCATAGTTACTTTTGTTCCAAGTCCAAGTATTGATTCGATTTTTAGCTCGTCCATAAAACTTTCCATTATTGTAAATCCCATTCCAGACCTTTCTAAGTCTGCTTTTGTTGTATATAATGGTTCTTTTGCAATATCTACATTTTCTATTCCTCTTCCTGTATCTGATATTTCAATAATTAATTTTCTTCCGTCTATTTTACAACATATTTTTATAATTCCGTTCTTTTCCTTCATACCCATGAATTACAGAGTTTGTAACTGCTTCCGAAACTGCTGTTTTTATATCTGCGATTTCTTCTATTGTGGGATCAAGAGAAGATGCAAAAGCTGCAACTGTTACTCTTGCAAATGATTCATTACTAGATTTACTTGAAATTTCTAATGTCATTTCGTTATCATACTTCATGATTTTTCCTTCCTTTCCTAACTTATTTTTATAATCTTTGGTATTCCGCTCATTTCCAAAACTTTTTTAATATTTGATTTTACATTTATCATTTCTAAGTTTCCACCTAACATTTTAACAACTTTGTATCTCCCGTATAAGCATGCCTATCCCTGCACTGTCCATGAAAGAAACCTTATCAAAATCAAATATAACTCTTTTAGGAACATATCTTTCAATTTCATTATCCACTTGCCTCCTTATTGATTCCAACCAGTGATGGTCGATTTCTTCTGTAATTTTAAAGGTTAACAGCTTGTCCTTATTATCATAATCGATTGTCATTATTTATAACCTCCTTTTTCTTATTCATTATATATTAAATGGTAATTTTTTCCAATAGCGAAACCTTAGAAGTTTTGACGATTTATGGGTTTCTTTCGACAAAAAAAGACATAAAAAAAGCAAGCGTTTACGTTTATAACGTAAAACGCTTGCTCTTTTGTTATATATATTTATTTAAAACTTGATTTCTTCAAATGTATCTTTGTTTATTTCTTTTGGTACTTCTATTGGATATTTCCCACTAAAGCAACCATTACAAAGACTTGGTATATGACAGTCTTTTGTAATTTCTTTCAAACTTTCTAGACTCAGATATTCCAAGCTATCTGCACCAATTATCTGTCTTACTTCTTCAATTGTTCTTCCATTAGTAATTAGATTTTCTTTATTATCTATATCTGTTCCAAAATAGCATACGTCTACGAATGCAGGTGAGGCAATTCTTAAATGTACCTCTTTTGCTCCTGCTCTTTTAAGTACTGCAATAAGTTTTGTAATTGTTGTTCCGTCTAACTATTGAATCATCTATCAAAATTATTTTTTTATCTTTTACAGATGTTTTAATTGGATTTAGTTTTAATCCAACAAGTTCACGTCTTGTATCTTGTGTGTTTTGTATAAATGTTCTTCCTATATATTTACTTTTTGTAAATACCATATCATAATGTACTCCAGATTCTTTTGAGTATCCGAAGTGCTGCATCTAATCCAGAGTCTGGAACTCCGTGCCACAATATCTGCATCGACTGGTGCTTGTTTTGCAAGATATTTTCCCGCATCTTCTCTAAATTTATGTACACTTATTCCATCTATTATAGAATCTGGTCTTGCAAAATATATATATTCAAATACACATAGACCTTTAGGTGCCTCTTCATTTGTTTGAATTGAATTTACCTCATTATCTGTTACAACCACAATTTCTCCGTGGTCTTATATCTCTTTCAAAATCTGCCCCTGTAATATCTAACGCACAACTTTCAGATGCAAATACTATTTCATTTTCTGTTCTTCCCATGCAAAGCGGCTTAAATCCTTGTGGGTCTCTTACAGCAATTAACTTTTTAGATGTCATTATAATTAACGAATATGAACCTTTTAGCCTTTTCATTGTATTTTCAATTGCTTCTTCTATTGAAGTTGATTTTAATCTTTCCTGTACTATTACATGACATATTACTTCTGTATCTGACGTTGTTGTAAATATGTGTCCACTTTCTTCTATTTCTTCTCTAAGTTCATTTGCATTAGTTAAATTTCCATTATGTACAACTGCAAGATTTCCTTTTTTATGTCTTACTACCATTGGCTGAGCATTTTCTTTTTTTGCTTCACCTGTTGTAGAGTATCTTACATGCCCAATTCCCATTTTTCCTTCTGGAAGTTCATCCAATTTATGTTTTGGAAATACTTTTGAAACTAATCCCAAATCTTTCCTATATGATATTATTCCATCTCTATTTATCGCAATTCCGGCAGCTTTCTTCTCCTCTATGTTGAAGAGCAGCTAGTCCTACATTTATTATTGGTGCTAAATTTTCTTTGGGATTTTTTGAATAAATCCCATATACTCCACATTCTTCATGTATTTTGTCAAACATTTTTCTTCCTCCAATTATTTCTTCTTTTTTTGTACTGAAAATCCAAATTTTCCGAACTTTCTCATCTAATGTATAATATCCTCCATTTGCATATGCAATTAAGTCGCATTTTGATATATCAAAAGCACCATTTTCATCAATATATTTTTCGTCTGCATCTATTGATAATACTTCTGCTAAAAACATATGATGACTTCCGAAGCTCTTTTACTTCTTCTACTTTGCATTCTATTGAAACTGGGCTTTCTTTGATTAAAGGGCAATTTACGAAATTTGCCTTTTCTTTGGTCAAATTCATTTCTTTAAATTTATCTACATCTTTACCAGATTTTACTCCGACACCAGTCTGTTTTGTATGCTAAATCTTTGCTAGTTAAGTTTATAACAAATTCTTTTGTATCCTTTATTATGTTATATGAATATCTTTCTGGTCTTACAGATATATATACCTTAGCAGGATTAGAACATGCTATTCCACACCAAGCAACTGTTATTATATTTGACTTTTCCATATTTCCACAAGATACCATAACAACCGGTATTGGATACACAAATGTTCCTGGTTTCCACATTACTTTTCCCAAATTTGTTACCTCCGATACTTGCCTTTTATATTAAAAGTATAACATTTTTAGCTTATTTTTTCAAGACATATTTTCACTTTAATTATATTTACTTTCTAATCCATTTATTACATATTTATTAAGCCAAAAAGAACCCTAAAAAAGGGTTCTTTTTGTATAACTAATTGGTCTTATCACTTTAAACTGAAAGGTCTTTACTTAGAATTGTATCCACTGAAACTCCTAATGCTTCTGCAATAAGGTTTAAACTTTCTCTTCTTGCATATACACTATTAGATACTATCTTCATAACAGAGCAACACCTTAAGCCACTCATTTCTGATAATCTCCAAACAGAAATATTTTTTTCTGCACATAATTTAAGAATATTCCCTCCAACATCTGCTCCTGATTCCTTTATTGTATCCTCTGTTAACAAGGTTTTTATATCTATTCCTATAGCTTGTGCAATTTTTATTACTGTATTGCTTCTAATACTTACTCTTCCTTGCATCACTTTGGAGACTGTCACCGCATTCACCCTAGCCATTTCAGCCAATTCCTTTTTTGACAAGTGCTTATTTTTACAAAATATTTGTAAATTTTCTGCTAAATACATCCGTTTTAAACTGTATTCATCATCTTTTTTTAACACTTCCACTCTTCTTTCCTCCTAGTCATATTTTTTATTCAAAATTTTTTAATATTATATCATATTATTATGTTGATTTCAATATATATACATTGCTTTTTCTTTCACATAATCTTTTCCCTTTTCATATTATACTTATAGCAGTTTTTCTATGCTTAACTTATATTAGGAAAGGATAAAATTAAATGGCAAAAATTTTAGTTTATAATAATGATAATAATAGAATAGAAACATATTATAGAGGCGAATCAGAAGCTATGCCTTATAATACAGGTAGGACTTTAACCGTTGGTGAATTTAGAGGTTCTAGTAAAAGTCCAACTCTTTGGACTAGTAAACGTACTATGCAAGCTTGGAATAGTCAAAGATATATTTTTGGAGGACCTATTCCTGTTGGTTTTGCATTTAAGAGACCTTGGGAGGGTGGTCATGGATTTCAATCTCAGCATTATGCAGGAGTTGCATTTGATGTTGCACAAGGCTGGACAAATGCTAAAAGAGCTTCTCTTAGAAATAGTGCTAAAAATTCTGGAGTTTGGTCATACGTTGAGCCTGCATCTCTTACTCCGACATGGGTACATTTCGATAAAAGAGCCTTAAGTTCAGCATGTGCTAGTCGGCCGGTTTTCCTCAGGTTAAACGTGGAAGCGTGCGGAATGTATACAATCATTGCGCAAGATGATTTAAATACTTTAGGTTTTTCTACTGGTGGTTTAGATCGGAATTTTTGGAGCTAATACTGAAAATGCTGTAAGAAGATATCAAGCAAGTCGTGGTCTAACATCTGACCGGAATTATTGGATGTAATACTTGGCGATCGCTTCAAGAAAATGTTGTTGGTACTCGGAAGAACCTCCACTACAATTGATTAATTTAGATATAAATATAAGGAGCACACTTTTATATTGTGTGCCCTTTATATTTATACAGTTAGATTTTCGTAATATGCATTATATAGTTTATTATAGTATCCTCCTATATTCTGCATAAGTTCATTATGATTTCCTTGCTCTATAATTTCTCCATTATTTAAGACTATAATTTTATCTACATTAATGATTGTTGACAATCTATGTGCAATAAATATTGATGTCTTTTTCTTTGAGATTTTATCTATTGATTCCTGTATTATTTCTTCTGTTTTTGTATCTATGTTAGCTGTTGCCTCATCTAGTATAAATATTGATGGGTTATGTGCAAATATCCTTGCAAAAGCAATTAATTGCTTTTGCCCTGCTGAAAATGAGCTTCCTCTTTCGCTTGCAATTTCTTCTATTCCATTTGGAAGTAATTTTATGAATTCTTCTGCTTTAGCAAGTTCTATTGTCTCATTTATCGCTTCATTTGATAAACTTTCACTAAGTTCAATATTCTTTTTTATTGTGTTTGCAAATATAAACGGATCTTGCAAAACAATTCCTACTTCATTTCTTAAGTATCTTAAATTTATATTTTTTATATTTATTCCATCAAGCAGAATTTCTCCTTTTTGTATTTCATAAAAACGATTTATAAGATTTATTATTGTTGTTTTTCCGAGAACCTGTTCTTCCAACTAATGCTATATTTTGTCCTGGTTCTATAGTAAAACTTATGTCTTTTAAAACCCAATCTTCCCCTTCGTATGCAAACCACACATTTTTAAATTCAATTTTACCTTTGATTTTATCTGGTTTTATTCCTTCTTCAAGATTTTCTAAGTTCTCTTTTTGTTCCAAAATATCATAAATTTTATTTATAGAAACTAATGCTTCTTGTATTGTTTCAAAATTTTCTACTACTCTTTCTATTGGGTCAAAAATTTCTTTTAAATATGTTGTAAATATGTAAATTATTCCGAACACCTAAATTAATTCCAAATAAATGATTTACACATACCCATACAATTATTGAAATACCTAGATTTTTAAATAAATACATGAACGCAACTAAAAAACCTTCTATATACGCAGTAGGTATTCTTGATTTATAAAATGCTTTACAATAATTTTCACATTCTTTATTTTTTTCATATTGCCTATTAAATATCTTTATAATCTTAACTCCATATATTGATTCTGATAAAAATATATTTAATCTTGTTTTTGCTCTTTTTGAAGCTTCCTGAACTTTTTTACTTATTTTAGTAATTACAAAAGATGTTATAACCACAAGTGGGATAATTACAAAACATATAAGCGATAGTTTTACTTCAAGTGCTATCATCATCCATGCAAATGCTATAATCATAACAATATCTTTAACCAAAGTTGTTACTACATCTTTAAATGCTGTTGTAATATCTTCTACATCACTTGTAATTCTTACAAATAAACTCCCAGATGGTGTTTTATCATGAAATTTAATATTTGCATATTGTATATATTTATATAGTTTATTTCTAATACGATAAACTATATCTTCTCCGGACCATGGTAGTTGCTGTATTAATAATAAAATCTATAATGTTTCCGAACTAATACAATTCCAATATAAGTAGCACCTATCATTCCTATTGTAACAGCACCATTTTCCCATATACCTACACTTAAATAATTATCAATAACAACTTTTATTAAATATGGTTTTGTAACTTCTCCTATATTAATTATTATTGCTAGAATAGATATAATTATTATTGCCTTCTTCTGTGGCTTTAACATTTTGCATACTCTACTTAATGTTTTGTCTTTCATTTTCTCACCCCTTTTAACTAAATTATCTGCTTAAAAAATAAACGATACAGTTTATTTTTTAAGCTAATAAAGAGCATTCTGCCTTCTTAGATTGCTGTCCGTAAAAATCATTATAAATTCCGATTATTTCTAATTAACTCTTCATGTGTTCCACGTTCTACTACATTTCCATTATCTAATACAATTATAGTATCACTATTTTTGACATCTGAAACTTTATTTGAAATTATTATACATGTTCTTTCTTTTGCAAGCTCTTTAATATTCTCTAAAAGTTTTCCTGAGGTTCTATTGTCTAAGGCCGAAAACGTATCATCAAATATAAGTATACTGCTATTTTTTAAAAATGCTCTAGAAATTGCAATTCTTTGTTTCTGTCCACCAGATAAGTCTCCTCCTCTTTCACTAATTATAGTGTCAATACCGATTTGGCATATCTGCAATATCGTCGTAAACAATAGCCTTTTTTGTACTTTCTGTTATATCTTCCTTTGCATATTCATCCTTAAATAAATTAATATTATTTTTTATTGTAGAAGAAAACAAGAAATTGTCTTGTGCTATATAGCAAATATTATTTCTTATTTCATCTATTGGTATTTCATTAATATCTTTTTCGTCAATAAATATCTTACCATTTGGTACTGCATATAATCTTGTAAGTAGGTTCATAAGTGTTGTCTTTCCACTTCCAATAGTTCCAATTATACCTAGTGTTTCTCCCTTTTTTATGTCTAGATTTATATTTTTAAGCGCTTCACAATTTGTATTTTGATATGTAAAACTTAAGTTCTTTATTTGTATATTTCCTTTTAGTTTTTCTTTTATAGTTTGTTTTTCATTTATTATTTCTGGCTCTAATTCATAGAAACTTTTAAGTCTTTCATAAGAAATAGCAGCTCTTTTAAATCTTGAAATTATTGCTGGAAGCCATGTTATTGGGTTTAAAAATAGTGCAATATATCCATTAAATGCAACTAAATCACCTACTGTAATACTTCCGCTCTATTACTAATTTTGAGCCATAAATAAGTGCTATTCCGATAGCATAAGCCAAAACATATATTTAAACTCATTTTAAGTAAATTTGAATATACATCAACAACATTATTACTACTACGTACTCTTGTATTTTTTCTAATAAAATCTTTTAGCTGCTTTCCTTCGCACGAATATGCCTTTGTTGTTCTTATGCTATCTGTGCTTTCTTGTATATATTCAGACATTTCAGTAAATACTTCTTGAGATTTCTTAAAAGTTATTTCAATATATTTTTTGATTTTTATTGTTGCATATAGTCCTATCAAAAGCGGTATTAAAATAGCTAGTGTTAGATATAAATTTACTCCATTTATCATTTGAAAAATTGCTATAGCTGATAAAAATAACGTCCTTGTACCATGAGATATAATTCTATAATATCCTGCTCTTATCTCGTTTATATCTTTTACAAAATAAGACATTATTTCCCCATTTTTAATATTTTGTATGTCTTTTAGTTTTAATTTTAAAAATTTTTTAAAGACTGCGACTTTTAATTGTCTTTCAAAATCTCTAACATTGTATGCTTCTAATCTTTTCCAGATAATTCTATTAACTAAATAAACTATACATACTCCAAGCAAGTAGTATGTATAGTTCATAATAATTTGTTTGTTTTCCTCTATATTATACAATAAGTCAATAATATTCCCTATTATTTTAGGTGCACATGTAAGTATATATGAATTGAATATTAAAGAAAGGATCATTGCAAGAAGACCCCATTTTAGTTTTTTAATTATGTCTACAATAACCTTTTTCATAATATTTTTCCTATGTATATTCCCCTTAATTTTATCTATAATCTGTTTTCTATTTCGTTATATAGTAAATCTGTATTAAATCCTAAAGTCTCTCTGTTTTCCATATAGTTTTGCTTTGTTTGTCTTTCAATATTCATTAGTTCTATCTCGTCTTGAAATTTCATTTCATCAAATTCCATAACTACCTCCAAAAAACTAATTTTATGGAAATATTATATACTTTTTTTCTATCTTTTGCAAGTAGTATATTAGAAGTTTTTTTATGCAAAAAAGAAGCGAAAAAATCGCTTCTTCTTGCATACTTCTTTTAGGTTACAGTTCCTGACTCTCATCTAGTATTTAGTTGCCAATCAATTCGTCTTCTTTTACCTTTAACACTTTTGCAATACTTGTTAACATCTTAGTCGAAGGGATTCTCTCGTTTCGGATATATCTAGCCATAGTTCCTTCATGCACTCCTATTTCAGTAGCTAATCCCCTAATAGTAAAACCTTTCTCTGCAGCACCTCTTGCTATTTTACCACCTGTAGTTTCGTCCATTAATTTCTTATATGCATAAGAATCTTCTGGGCAAAGCTCTTCCGGCTTCACATCCAGCACTCTGGCAATTTTAAAAAGATTATACAAGCTAATTTCTCTCCTATTGAGCGTAATATCTTTTATAGCTGTCCAAGATAGTCCTGTTAAATTTTTTAAGTCTTGCTTATTTAAGCATTTTCTTGCACATGCCTTATAAATTCTTCCGCCAACAGTATCATTAAGTTCATTCCACTCACTGGGCATAAGTACTTCTGGCTTAACATGTAAAGCTTTTGCTATTTTGCATAGTGTTGAAAATTTAGGTTTTCTATTGTCTGTAATCACTCTTACTATTTCATTTTCAGACAAACCTGACTTGATTGCAATATCTAGCTCCGTCATTCCCCGCTCTTGATAAATCTCTCTAATCTTCTCTCCTATTGTCATCTATCAATTTTCCCTCCTTAAAGTTTTTTACTTTTACTAAATTGCAATTAGAGATATTATATCATTAATTTATGTAAATTGCAAATATGTACTACAAACCATTTATTTATCCTGTTTTACTTAAAATCTCTTTCTTCATCTTATTTATAATCTTCTTTTCTAATCTCGATATGTAACTTTGCGATATACCAAGCATGTCTGCAACTTCCTTTTGTGTTTTCTCTTCTCCTTTCCTAAAGCCAAATCTAAGCTCCATTATATCTTTCTCTCTTGGATTTAGTTTTTCAAGCGAAGATTTTAGGAGTGATTTGTCTACTTCATCTTCAATTCTCCTAGATGTTACATCATTATCCGTTCCGAAGTATGTCTGAGAGTAATAATTCATTTCCATCTCCATCTTGATTTAGTGGTTCATCAATAGAGACTTCTCCCCTTATCTTATTACTCCTTCTTAGATACATCAGTATCTCATTTTCTATGCACCTAGATGCATATGTTGCAAGTTTTATCTTTTTATCTAGGTTAAATGTGTTTATTGCTTTCATTAAACCTATTGTCCCAATTGAAATCAAATCTTCTATTCCAATTCCTGTATTTTCGAATTTTTTTGCAATATACACTACTAATCTTAAGTTTCTCTCAACTAAAGTCTGTCTTGCATCCATATCTTTTAAAGCAAGTCTCTTTAAAACTTCCTCTTCTTCTTTAGGTTCAAGTGGCGGTGGAAGTGTTTGACTTCCTGCAATATAAAATATGTTATCTATGTCATGATTTTCTTTTTGAATGTATTTTAAATATAAGTTATTTAAAATTTTAAGTAAGTTCATTTTAAAATTTCCCTCCTTTCCAATAAATCTAAACCAGTTAACCCTGAATAATTACCATTTTTTGAGATTTTTTTGTTATATATTCCAATTATTACATTACTATCTTCTATAGCTGTTTCATCAAATCTTATTGTTACACTGTCTGGTTTAAAACCTACTAGCATACCATTTTGCTTTCCAAGTGAAGAAAATGGTATGAGTCTAAATCTTGAAATATAGTCTTCTCCAATTTCATCTATCAAATTAATATTTGAGCCTTCTAATATTTCTTCTAGTTTATCTAAAATATTAATTTCTATTATTTCTCCTAAGGCTTCCTTTTCAGCAACAATAACAGGTGTTTTTGTTATCGGATCTTTAAGTAGGTTTCCTGTATCTATCATTGCTTTAATTTTTGATATATTTCCCCTATATCCTATTTCTATTTCACAAAACATATCATTTTTACTAAGTCTATTTTTTATTATTTTAAATGCAATACTTACAAGTGTGAATCCAACTATTCCACCCAAAAAAGCTATTTTTATCGGATAAGTTCCTGTTAAAAAACCATTTTTGTAAAGTATTTCTCCGAGGTTTTATATAGTATAGTAAGAAAAATGCACAGCCTCCAAAAACAAATGATGTGAGATAAAATATTGTAATATACTTAAAAAGTAATTTTAAATTTTTGGGAGTGAATGCTACATATACCATCGTAATGGATAATATAATTTTTGATACTAAATTTAAATATATATAACTATTTGTTAAGTATGTACCGTATACTATAAGCCCCTCCGAGTGCACTTGATAAGAATATTTTTAAAAATTTACATTTTGTTTTAGTTACAACTCCTGTACCGATAAAGGATGATTGCATTCATGCATATATTTTCTAAGAAGACTACATCCAAATATATAGTCATGTGCCTTCACATCACCTCTTTTCCTTACATACTATTATAGTTCGTCTTCTCTTCAAACATTGTCAAATCTTAGTGTAGAAAAAAAGAAATAATCTTTATTTTTTGATTATTTCACTTTTTATTAGAGTATTTTTTATGTTTTTTACTAAATCTTATGTAGAATTATCGCTGAATTTTATGTTTTTGCTTGCACTATTTTTTTTTTCAATATATAATTAAGAAAATGGACTAACAGTTTCTAAGTAGCAAAGCTACAAGAAACTTAGCTATGCATAAGTTATCTGTAATCAGCAAAGCTTCAACAGCTAACTTAACGTTCGTATAACTAATTTCTACGTCAATTGCATATTAAAATATGCAATTGACTAGAACTTAGAAAAAAATGGAGGCCTTAATGAATAGAACTAAACGTAAAATATTTGAAATTTCTATGAATTTATTTGCAACTAAAGGTTATGACGCAACAAGTATTGAGGAAATAACCTCTGTTGTCGGTGTTGCAAAAGGCACTTTATATTATCATTTTTCAAGTAAAGAAGAAATTTTTAACTTTCTTATTGAAGAGGGTATGAAGTTACTTCAAAATAGTATGTCTATAAAAGTTGTATCATGTGATAATTTACTTGATAAACTTAAGGCAATTTTACTTATACAAATAAAAGTCATGGTAAAGTACCAAGACTTTATGACTATTGTTCTTAGTGAAACTTTAGGTAATGAATCTAGAAATTTAACTTGTAGAAAATATGTTTTTGAATATATTGATATGTTAGAAAATATTATTAGTGAAAGTATAGCCTTAGGTGAATCCAATATAAAACATTTAGGCAATCCCTCTACTGTTGCAACTAGTTTGTTTGGAACAACTTATTCTATCTTACTAAATAAAATCAAGTCTAATGAAGACATGGATATTAAATCTTTATATAAAGAGTATTATAAAATTATTTTTTCAAAGTATGAGGAAAATTAAACAAATTTCTTTGTAAAACTTCTTCTATGTATTTCACAAAGTCCATATTTTTTTATTGCTGAAATATGTTCAGCTGTGCCATATCCTTTATGTTTTGCAAATCCATATTCAGGATATATTTCATCATATTTTAGCATTATTCTATCCCTAGTAACTTTTGCAATAATTGAAGCTGCTGCAATAGAATAGCTTTTGCTATCCCCTTTTATTATAGATTTATATGGTATTCCGAACTGTATCTATTCCATGTAAAGCATCTACCAAAATTACATCAGGTCTTATTTTAAGTTCTTTTAGGGACATAGTTAGCCCTTTTTTTGTTGCTTCTAATATATTGATATCATCTATTTCATTTTCATTTATAATACCGAACTCCATAACTGCAAGCATTCTTTACTATTTCTTCGTATACCTTTTCTCTTTTCTTTTCTGAAACTTTTTTTGAGTCATTTACTCCGCTCTATCATAGATTCCTTTGGAAGAATTACACTTGCAACAACAACAGGGCCAGCTAGTGGCCCTCTTCCTGCTTCATCTATCCCGCATATGTATTCTGCTCTTGATACATCATACATTTCGTTATCTATTTCTTTTAATTTTGTTAATCTATCTATTTCTTTGTCTGTCATAATTTTAACCCTATTCGTTTGAATATGCTTTTATCTGAGATAATTTATAAAAAACTTGTCCATCATTTTCAACGCCCTTTGCATATGCAACATCATTTCCTTCATAATTAACATAGTAACCGTCAGATGCCTTTGCATCTTTTATTCCCATATCGTTTAAATCCCCTTGGCTTAATTTATACCAACCTGCATAATCCCCACTTTCTTGCTTTTCACCATAATATCCTTCTTCACCTAATTCGCCAATTGCATCTTTATTTGCTAAAAATTCAGCTTTAGTTTCAATTAAAAGTAGATATGTGTGTACATTTTGAAAATTTGCTGTTCCAGTTAAATTAATACTCATTGATATTGATACATATGTAATTATTACAAGAATTATAATTGTGACAATTAACGAGATTAATGTGATACCATTTTCTTTTCTAATTTTTAACATATTTTTTCCCCTATCTTTATCAATATATAATATTATATCTAATATATTATTTTTTATCAAGATTTAGGTTGTTTTTTTTTTGATTTTTTTGTATAATTGTGTAATAAAAAGGAAGGATATTGGTTTTGAAAACTTTAATTGTAAATGATAAATTTAATAATAGAAAATTGCTTAGTTTTTTAGAGTATGAGTTTTCAAGTGTCCCAAAAAGTATATTTTACAAAGCTCTTAGAAAAAAAGATATACGTGTAAATGATGTCAAAGTATCAGAAAATATTGTTTTACATTCAGAGGATGAAGTCAAATTATATATTCTAGATAAGTATCTTGAGTCATCATATAAAAATTTTAATATTGTATATGATGATGAAAATATTTTAGTTATAAATAAAGAAAAGGGAATTGAAGTAACTGGTAAAGATTCTCTTTCAGAATTATTAGCTTTAAATCGGATATAAAACTTTCCCTTGCCATAGAATAGATAGAAATACCAGAGGCTTAGTAATTTTTGCCAAATCTGAAGAGGTACTTGAAATTTTACTTCAAAAATTTAAAGCACATGAAATTACAAAATATTATAAATGTAAAGTTTTTGGAATACCAGATAAAAAACATGATATTTTACATGCATATTTATTTAAAGACAGCAAAAAATCTTTAGTAAAAATTAGTAACAAATTTCAAAAAGGTTATAAAAAAATTATTACTGAATATAAAGTTGTAGAGGAAAATATAAATGAAAACATATCTGTTTTAGAAGTCATACTACATACTGGTCGTACACATCAAATACGTGCTCATTTAGCACATTTAGGATTTCCAATAATCGGAGACCGGAAAATACGGAAATTATAAAGTAAATAAAAAGTTTAAAGAAAACACTCAAGATTTATTTGCTTTTAAAATTGTTTTTGATTTTACATCAGAAGCCTATCTTTTAAATTATTTAAAAGATAAAGAAATAACTGCTTCTTAAATTTGAAGCAGTTATTTCTTTACTATTCTTCTCCGTCTTCTTGATATTCATAACTTCCGCACATTGATTCATCTGGTGTGCATGTTTCACAATCGTCTATTGGTTCTACTGTTATTTGATTTAATTTACATTCTTGTTTGTCACAATTATTAAATCTACAACTATTTACTGTACAATTAATTTTTTGTTGCTTATCCATTTTGATACCTCCTATGCAAGTTTCGTATCATTATTATTTACAAATTTTCTTAAAATTACACTGGATAAAAATGGATTTTTTAAAAAAAGTATTTTATTTTGTCAAATAATGTGATAAAATTATTTAAAATTAAACTAAAAGATAAATATTTAATAATTTTAATCAAGCAATATCCGCTTGAAATGGAGGTTTTTATGGAATTTAAAAAATGTGCACGTTGTGGTTCTTTTTTCGTAACAGATGGCGAAATTTGTCAAAATTGTGCTCCTAAAGATAGATTAGACATGGTTAAATTTAAAGATTACATAGAAAGCACTTCTGGTTCTCCTTCGGTAGATAGCATCTCAATAGATACTGGAATTAGTACAAAAAATGTAAGCAGATATTTAAGTCAAAATTAATAAATAAACCCGTCATCAATTTATGTTGACGGGTCTATCCATTTAAACTAAATAATATTTTTGCTTCAGTTCATAAATGATTTTTTCAAATCCCTGTAATCCAGCATCTTTTATATAAATTAAGTCGCCATCATTTATAGTATTACTTAACGCTTGTAATAAAGCTTGTTTATCTTTAAATCTTTTTATATTTTGCTCTGAAAAATACTTCATAGCAGTTTTAAATGTATGTTTAGTATAATCTCCTGTTAAATACAAATAATCAAAATTTAAATCTTTAAAATATTGCCCAACTTGTTCATGTACTATTGAAGTGTCATCTTTTCCATTAGCGCCAGACCCAATTGTGCCTAAAACTGCTATTTTTCTTTTGCCTAGCATATTACTTGAAATTTTAAGTCCATTTATTACAGATTCAAAGCAAGAGTTATATGTATCGTCTATAACAGTAATATTATTCTTAATATTTCTTAACACTTTAAATCTACCATCTATTGGCTTAAAATTGTTTATAGCCTTTACTATATTTTCATATTTAATATTATATATCTCTGCTATTTTTATTGCTAAAATTATATTTCTAATAAAATATGTACCATATAAATTCAATGAAAAATTAGCTTCTATTCCATAAATTTTAGTTGTAAATCTTATTCCTTCATTATCTTCTTTAATGTTCCATGCCTCAGATAAACTATAATTTAGTAATTTATAATTATTTGTTTTTTTAACCTTTTGTAAATACTCATCATCTGAATTTATATATAATATTTTTTTATCTTTAATGTAATCAACAATATGCATTTTCTCTTCTAAAATATTTTCCTTTGTTTTAAATTTATTTATATGTGCTGTTCCAATAGAATTGATAACTGTTATAGATGGCTTGACCAACTTTGACATTGAAGTTATTCTTCCAAAATCAGACGTTCCAATTTCCAAGACAGCTATATCGTAATTATCAAAATCTTGAAGAAGTCTTGACAAATGCCATCTAGTATTATTATTATCATTATAAAAATCGTGTAATACTTTCATTTCTGTTTCTAATACTTTAGAAATCAAGTCTGTTAATGTAGATTTACCATAACTACCTGTAATTGCAATAACTTCTTTTGAAATATTTAATTCTCTTGCTTTTATGCCTAAATCATATAACGCATAGTTAACATCTTCTACTGCTAATATACATATTTCAGAATCAATTTGCTTAGCTTCATCTATAATTTTTTCATAGTTGATAGAATTTTTGTTAATCATAAAGCCCATTGCACCATTTTTAACTGCATTAATTATGTTTTCTTCTCTATCATTCCCTTTAAAAATGATTGGGACATAGAATATTCCTTTATCAAAATTAGTATTAGAAATTGAATATTTTTTAACTAATTTCGTAAAATTGCCATTTATAATTTTCCCTTTTGTTATCTCTTCTATATCCTTTAAATTAAACATAAATATATCTCCTTTACTATTTAAATGCTTTAATCTTTAATAATAAACCAGTATTTTATAAAATTATAGCAATATTTTTCAAAAATGTATAGATAGTAATTTACAACTTATTATCATTATTCAGATAGTTACCTTTCTTATACAACCTTTTTTATTTTTTTCTTTATATGTATTGATTTTTTTATAATTTTGTGTTATTATATTATGCGATAAGTTTAGAAAATAATAAGAGGAGGTGCGACAATAGGATATGCCAAATATTAAATCAGCTATTAAAAGAACAAAAATAATAGAGAAAAAAACTATGCAAAATAATATGATCAAATCTGGTTATAGAACTGCTGTTAAAAAGTTTGAAACTGCTATCGAAGCAGGAAATGTTGAAGAAGCTGAAACTCTTTTCAGAGACGCAACAAAGAAAATAGATCAAGCTTGCACAAAAGGTGTTATTGTAAAAAATACAGCAGCTAGAAAAAAATCTAGTTTAGCAAAAAAATTAAACGCTGCAAAAGCGTAAAAAATAAAAGCCTGTTAAGGCTTTATTTTTTTGTTTTATATTCCCATTATATTATATCCACTATCTGCATAAAGTATCTGTCCTGTTACTGCTCTTGACATATTACTTAGCATAAATACAACTGCGTCTCCTACTTCTTCAGCTGTTACATTTTTTCTAAGTGGCGCCTTTTCTTCTACAACATCTAAAATTGACCCAAAATCTTTTATCCCCTTTGCCGATAATGTTTTAATAGGTCCTGCAGAGATTGCATTTACCCTTATTCCATCTGGTCCTAAGTTATCTGCTAAATATCTTATACTACATTCTAATGCAGCTTTGGCAACTCCCATAACATTATATCCTGGAAGCACTTTCGTTGAGCCATGATATGTAAGTGAAACTAAGCTTGCCTCGTTGTTTAATATATCTAATTCTTTTGCAATTCTACTAACAGCTATAAATGAATATGCACTTACATCGTTTGCATGTGCAAATCCTTCTTTTGATGTATATATAAAGTCATTTCTTAAATCTTCTGTATTTGCATGAGCTATACTGTGTAAAATCCCATCTATTTTACCACAGTCTTCTTTTATTTTCTTAAATACTCTTTCTATATCGCTATCACTTGAGGCATCACAAGGATATGCTTTTATATATGGCAATTCTGATAAAAGACTTTCTATTTTTTCTTTATTCTCTTCTCCTTGATATGTAAAAATCAATTCTGCTCCGTTTTTTGCTGCAGCTTCTGCTGCTCCCCATGCAATACTCCACTTATTTCTAATACCCATTATTAATATTTTTTTATTTTCTAATAACATTTTTTAACCTCCTATATATTCACCCATATTTCTAAATTTTTTATATCTTAAATTGACTAAATCTTTAGGTTTTATTGTTTCTAATTCTTCATATGACTTTATAATTTCTTTTTTAATGCTTTCTGATACTTTTGTTACATCCTTTTGAGCCCCTCCGAACAGGCTCTTTTATTATTTTGTCTATAACCTTAAAATTATACAGGTCTTTTGCTGTCATTTTCATTATATCTGATGCTTCCTTCGCTTTACTTGCATCTTTCCAAAGTATACTTGCATATCCTTCTGGTGAAAGTATTGAATAAATTGCATTTTCAAGCATTAAAATCTTATCTGCAACTCCGAATAGCCAGTGCTCCTCCACTTGATCCTTCTCCTATTACAACTGCTATTATTGGAACCTTAAGCCTAGACATCTCCATAATATTTCTTGCAATTGCTTCTCCTTGTCCTCTTTCTTCTGCCTCTATTCCTGGATATGCTCCTTTTGTATCAATAAAAGCTATTATTGGTCTATTAAATTTTTCTGCTTGTTTCATAAATCTTAAAGATTTTCTGTAACTTTCTGGGTTTGGCATTCCGAAGTTTCTCTCTATATTCTCTTTTGTATTTCTTCCTTTTTGTTCTGCAATTATTGTAAATGTTTTGTTATTTAGTGTAGCTAAACCACATACAATAGATTTATCATCTTTTATTATTCTATCTCCATGAAGCTCCAAAAAATCATCAAATATATTTCCTATGTAATCTAAAGCAGTTGGTCTATCTACTGATCTTACAAGCTCTACTATATCCCATGTAGTTTTTTTACCCATTTTTTCACCTTCTTTTACTTATGCATTAATAATAATTTATATAATGTATCTTTCATATCTTTTCTTTCAACAACTAAATCTACAAAACCATGTTCAAGTAAAAACTCTGCTGTTTGAAATCCTTCTGGAAGTTCTTGTTTTATTGTTTGTTCAATCACTCTTGGTCCTGCAAATCCAATCATAGCTCCTGGCTCTGCTAGGATAATATCCCCAAGACTTGCAAAAGATGCTGTAACTCCTCCAAAAGTTGGATCTGTTAAAACAGAGATGTATAAAAGTCCGTGCTGTATCTAATTTTGCAATTGCAGCTGATGTCTTCGCCATCTGCATTAAAGACATTATTCCTTCTTGCATTCTTGCTCCACCTGAAACACTAAATATTATAAGTGGAAGTTTAAGGCTTATTGCTTTTTCTATGGAATATGTAATCTTCTCTCCTACAACTGTTCCCATACTACCCATAAGAAAATTACTATCCATTACACATATTACACACTTTTCTCCATTTATATTTCCTGTTCCACATTTTACAGCTTCATCTAGTCCTGTTTTTTCTCTTAAAACTTCTAGTTTTTTTTCATATTCTTCCATATCTAATGGGTTTACTGTGTCTATCTTTAAATTAAATTCTTTAAATGTGCCTTCATCTATGACTTGCTTTATTCTTTTTGCAGCTCCCAATCTAAAATGGTATCCGCAGTTTGGGCATACTCCATAATTTTCTTTGACTCCATCTTTGTACATTATTTCTTTGCACTTGTCACATTTAACCCATTTATCAGCTTGTATTTCAACTGGCTTAATAGGTCTTACATCTTTTATTTCACGTTTTTTTATTTTGTCTACTATCATATATCTTAAGTCTCATCTCCTAAAATTTCTTTTTCTATGAAAGAAGTATCATAGTTTCCTCTAATAAAATCATAATTAGTTATTATTTTAAGTAAAAAGTCTGCATTTGTATCTACACCTTCTATGACTAATTCTTCAAGAGCTCTTTTCATTTTTGCAATTGCTTCTCCCCTAGTTACACCGTGTGCTATAATCTTTGCAATCATTGAATCATAAAAGGCAGGTATAGTATATCCTTCATATACTCCAGTATCTATTCTTATTCCATTTCCTCCTGGTAAATTTAAACCTGTTATCTTTCCGTGGACTTGGTCTAAAGTTCTTTTCTGGATTTTCTGCATTTATTCTGCATTCTATTGAATGTCCAGTTGATACAATTTTGCTTTGTTTAAACTCTAACTTTTCCCCTGCTGCTATTCTTATTTGTGCCTTTATTAAGTCTATACCTGTGTTTTCTTCTGTAATTGGGTGTTCTACTTGAATTCTTGTATTCATCTCCATAAAATAAAAGTTCTTATCTTCATCTACTAAGAATTCAACTGTTCCTGCACTTGTATATCCTGCCACTTTTGCAGCCTTTACTGCTGACTCACATATCTTGCTTCTTAATTTATTGTCTATTGCAGGCGACGGAGTCTCCTCTAATACCTTTTGATGTCTTCTTTGAACTGTACAATCTCTTTCTCCAAGGTATACTACATTTCCATGTTCATCTGCTAATATTTGAACTTCTACATGACGTGGCTTTTTAATGTATTTCTCCATATAAATTTCATCGTCAAAAAATGCTGCTTTTGCTTCTTGCTTAACCAAATTGTAATTCTCTTCAAGTTCTGATTTGTTATTTACAATTCTAATGCCTTTTCCTCCACCACCACTTGATGCTTTTAGTAAAATGGGATATCCTATTTCTTTTGCAACTTTTGCTGCTTCTTCGTAGCTTTTTAAAGCTCCATTTGATCCAGGTATTACTGGAACTCCTGCCTTTTTCATCATTTCTTTGCTGTTTGACTTATTTCCCATTCTATCTATTACGCTAGATCTAGGTCCTATAAATTTTATGTTTGATTCTTCACAAATTTTCGCAAATTTACTATTTTCAGATAAAAATCCAAATCCAGGATGTATGCTATCTGCTCCTGTTATATTTGCTGCTTCAATTATATTTTTAAAATTTAGATAGCTTTTATTAGATGCTGCTGGTCCTATACATACTGCAAAATCTGCAAGTCTTGTATGTAGTGAATCTTTATCTACATCAGAATAAACAGCAACTGTTTTTATATTCATTTCTTTACATGCTCTTATAATTCTAACCGCAATTTCTCCACGATTTGCAATCAGTATTCTTTTCATTTTCTACCTCTCATTTCTTTTTGAAAACTTACCTTATTAAACTAGTGCAAAAGTAAGCTCTCCTTTAGCTGCGACCTCTCCATTCACTGTTGCAACCGCCTCTCCAATACCAATTGGCCCTTTTTTCTTAATTATTTTAACTTCAAGTTTTAAAACATCTCCTGGTATTACTTTTCTTTTAAAACGAAGTTTATCAATTCCTCCAAACAAAGCATTTTTTCCTTTATTCTCATCCAGCGAAAGAATTGCAACAGCTCCTGTTTGTGCTAATGCTTCTGTAATTAGTACTCCTGGCATTATAGGGTTACCTGGAAAATGTCCACCAAAATACCATTCATTTATACATACGTTTTTATATGCAATTGCCATCTCCCCTGGTACACATTCTTCTACTCTGTCTATCATTAAAAATGGTGCTCTTTGTGGAATTATTTCCATTATTTCATTTATATCCATCTTTTTTCTTCTCCTTTATTTTATGCAAAACGCTAAATATATTTTTTTAAAAAACGAGTTCGACCTTACTTGATTTTTCACTGCAACCAATTACAATTCGTATCTATATATTTACAAGTGGTTAAATTAAACACCTTGGAGAACGGAATTTTTTAAAAAAATCATATTTAGGAAAGTTTTGCCCAATTTATATTACTTGAATTTAAATAGTGGTTTGCCGTAATCTACCATCTCTCCATCCTTAACTAAAATCTCTGCAATTTCTCCATCATATTCTGATTCTATTTCATTCATAAGCTTCATAGCCTCAATTATGCAAAGAATATCTCCTTTTTTTACAGTACTTCCGAACCTCTACAAAAGGATTAGCATTTGGTGAAGATTTTGCATAGAATGTTCCAACCATTGGTGATGTTACGATTTTTGAATTATCTTCTTTTTGATTTACTTCGATACTTGCAATCTTTTCCATTTTAACTTCTTCTACAGAACTCTGTATATATGTAGCTTGTGGCTTTTCTTCTAATCCTTTTTTCATGCTTAATTTAGTTCCATCCTTAAACTCTATTGTAAGCTCTGAAAGTTTAGATTCTTCCATATCTTTGATAACTTGTTTGATTTCTGAATATTCCATATTTAGATCCTCCTTTTATTCTTCAAATGCCTTGAATATAACCACACTATTATGCCCACCGAAACCCTAGTGAATCTGACATAGCATATTTTATCTTTTTATTTCTTCCTTCATTTGGGACAATATCTAAATCACATTCCTCATCTGGTACTTTATATCCAATTGTTGGAGGTACAAAGCTGTTTTCCATTGCTTTTATGGTAATAACTGCTTCTACTCCTCCTGCTGCTCCAAGTAAATGTCCTGTATTTCCTTTAGTAGAACTTACTGGTATTCTTTTTGCAGTTTCTTCTCCAAATGCTTTTTTAATCGCAATAGTTTCAAATTTATCATTTAATGAAGTTGATGTTCCATGAGCATTTATATAATCTATATCCTCTGGATTTATTCCAGCTTCGTTCATAGCATTTACCATTGCTCTAGCTCCGCCTTCTCCGGTCTGGTGAAGGTGATGTTATATGATAAGCATCTGATGTTGCAGAATATCCTACAACTTCTGCATAGATTTTTGCTCCTCTTTTTTTAGCATGTTCTAATTCTTCAAGAAGTAAAACCCCTGCACCTTCTCCCATTACAAATCCACTTCTTTCTTTATCAAATGGGATACTTGCACGATTTCTATCTTCTTCAGTTGATAATGCTTTCATATTAGTAAATCCTGCAATTCCAAGTGGAGTTATGCTAGCTTCTGCTCCACCACACATCATTAAATCTTGATATCCATGTTTTATAATTCTATAGCCTTCTCCTATAGAATGTGTTCCACTTGCACAAGCTGTTACCATATCAAAACTTTCTCCGTTTAGCTCCAATTTCTATTGATACATTTCCTGATGCCATATTCCCAATTGACATTGGTATAAACATTGGAGATACTCTATCTGGCCCTTTTTCAATTAAATCTCTTGTGTCATCTTCTATTGTTTTAAGTCCTCCAATTCCAGTGCTAATTGCAACACCAAAACGTGATTTATCTATTTTTTCCATATCAATTTTGCTATCTTCCATAGCTTCTCTTGCTGCCATTAATGCAAAATGTGAATATCTATCTAATCTTTTTGCAGTTCTTCTATCAAAATGTTCTTCTGGATTAAAATTTTTTACTTCTGCTGCTAATTTTACTTTGTGTTTTTCAGTATTAAATAAAGTAATTTTATCAATTCCACATTTCTTATCTTTAATTCCTTGCCAAAGGTCTTCTACATTATTTCCTATTGGAGTTATTGCTCCAAGTCCTGTTACAACTACTCTTCTTTCCATTTCTTTCCTCCTATTCACAGAATAAACTACATTAACATTCCGCCATCCACATGTATAACTTGACCTGTAATATATGAACTATCTTCTGACGCTAAGAATTTAACCACATTTGCAACATCTTTTGTCTCTCCCATTTTTCCAAGTGGTATTTGTGATTTTATTTCATCTTTTACTTTGTCAGATAAAACATCTGTCATTGCAGTTTGGATAAATCCTGGTGCTATAGCATTTGCTAATATATTTCTACTTCCAAGTTCTTTTGCTATACTCTTTGTAAACCCTATTATTCCAGCTTTTGATGCTGAATAATTTGCTTGACCTGCATTCCCTGAAATTCCTACAACAGATGCCATGCTTATAATTCTTCCATATCTTTGTTTCATCATACAAGGTATAACACATTTTGTTACATTAAATGTTCCAACTAAATTTACATTTATTACTGCTTCAAAGTCTTCTTTTTTCATTCTCATTAAAAGTGTATCTCTTGTTATTCCTGCATTATTTACAAGTACATCTATTCTTCCATATTCAGCCATAATTTCATTTGCCATTTTTTCGCTATCCTCAAATTTAGATACATCGCCTTCTACAAAAAAACATTTAACATTAAAGCTCTCTACTTCTTTTTTTAACTCATCAAGCTTATCTGAAATCTTTAAACAGTTTATTGCTAAATCAAATCCCTCTTTTGCAAGTGTTAATCCTATTTCTCTCCCAATTCCTGTTGTACCTCCTGTTATAAAAGCTACTCTTTTTTCATTTTCCATTTTATTTTTCTCCTTTCAATTCTAAAATGACATTTTCAAGTGTTTCTATGTCTGTTATATTTAAAATTTTTACTTCTTTACTTACTCTTTTAACAAATCCAGACAAAGTCTTTCCGTGGACCTATCTCTATAAAAGTATCTACTCCATTTTTTATCATCTCTTCTATACTCTCTTTAAATCTAACTGGGCTCATTACATGTTTTGCAAGTATTTCTTTTATATTATCAGTTTCTTTATATTCTCTTCCGTCTATATTTTTTATAATTTTCTTTTCTTTATTAAAATTAATTTGTATTTTATCTAATTCTGTTTTTAATCTTTCTGCTGCAAGTGATAATTTTTCTGTGTGGAATGGTCCACTTGTTTTTAGAAGTACTGTCTTTCTTGCGCCTTTCTCCTTTGCTAGTTCCATAGCCTTTTCTACTGCTTTTCCTTCACCAGAAATTACTATTTGCCCTGGGCAATTATAGTTTGCAGGAACTACAAACCCTTCTTTAATGCTATTGCAAATTTCTTCCACAGTCTTATCATCAAGTCCAAGAATTCCTGCCATTTGCCAATTACCATCTGGAACATTTTCTTGCATTAGTTCTCCTCTTTTTCTTACAATCTTTATTCCATCTTCGAAAGATATGTAATTAGAATATATTAATGCTGAATATTCTCCAAGACTTAAGCCAGAAGAGATATCTGCATTTATCCCATTTTCTTTTAAAACTTCTAGTATTCCAAGACTCATAACAAGTATTGCTATTTGCGTATTTTTCGTTTGATTTAAAGTTTCTTCTGAATCTTCAAAAGAAATCTCTTTTACATCTATCCCTAAGATTTTATTTGCTTTTTCATATACTTTTTTTACACTCTCATATTTTTCATATAAATCTTTTCCCATACCTACATATTGAGAGCCTTGACCTGGAAATATAAATCCTATTTTCATATTTAAATTTTGTTCCTTTCAATCTTCCGTAGTTTATTACTATATAATTATATTACAAACAATTATAAATTTCATTATACTGAGTGGTCAGAAATTTAATTTTTTTATGTTTCAAACGCTAATACTGCGAAATTATATAAATAAAAATAAGTAGATAGATATTTAATAATAAACTCCTATCTACTTATTTTATTATTATTAATTAATATTTACTTTTTATATCGTTAAATCTTTTATTTACTACATTCCAATTTACAATATTCCAAAATGCATTTATATAATCTGGCTTCTTTGTTTTATATTGTAAGAAGTATGAGTGTTCCCACATATCTAATACTAATAATGGTATGCATCCCCATAATGTTAAATCCTGATGTTTTTCACATTGAATAATTTCAAGTCTATTAGATCTTGGTACCCACACAAGTAAATTCCAACCTGATGCTTCTATTACCTTACTGCTTTCTGTAAATTGACTTTTAAATCTTTCATAACTGCCAAAATCTTTATTTATCTGGTTTAATAGTTCTATACCTGGACTTGTTGGTATACTAGGTCCCATATTTAAGAAAAATAACTCATGTAATATTACTCCTGACCCAAAAAAAGTCAAATCCTTCTCCAGACATTTTATCCCTTTAAAATCATTATTTTCTCTTGCTTTATTTAGTCCTTCTTGTGTTTTGTTTGTATTTTCTACATACCCTTTATAAAGTATATCATAATGAATAAGTAATGTCTCTCTATTATAATATGGTTCTAGACTATCTATTGGATAAGGTAAATCTATCTTTTTTATCATAATAAAACCCCCATAGTAGATTTTATTATATATATGCTCACTTTATTACTCTGTATAAGGGTTTACATGTACCATGCAGTGTTTTACAAATTCTATGTTGTTTTCGATAGATGTATGAATATTTTCCGCAATTTCATGCGTCTCGGTCAATGTTTTATCTCCATCTGCACTTATTTCTACATCTACATATATCTTGTTTCCAAATTTTCTAGTTTTTACATCATCAATTCTCATTACTCCGATTTTGCATATTTATTACATTATATATCTTATTTACAGTCTCTTCATCACATGCTTCGTCAGTTAATTCTCTTACTGTGTTAATAAATATTTCTACCCCTGCTTTTACTATAAATATTGATATAACTACACTTGCAAATGAATCTAATATTAAAAATCCCATTCTTGCACCAAGAATTCCTATGAAGCTTCCGTACAGAAGAAAGTGCGTCTGACCTGTGATGCCAAGCATCTGCCATTACTGCATTTGAATTAATCTTTTTTGCTATTTTCCTTGTGTACCAATACATCCCTTCCTTTACAATTATTGATACAACAGCTGCAATTAAAGCTATAATTCCTGGTATTTCAAATTCCTTATATGCACCGTGAAGTGACATTTTTTATTCCTGATATTCCGAACCCCAATACCTGTGGCGGTCAGAATTACAGCTAGTATTATCGATGCAACACATTCAAATCTTTCATGTCCATATGGATGTGATTTGTCAGATTTTTTATTTGCAATTTTAACACCAATTATTACAATTATAGAGCTAAGCACATCAGATGCTGAGTGCAAAGCATCTGATATCATGGCAAATGATACTGATACTATTCCTGCGATTAGTTTAAGCAATGATAATATAAGATTTATAAATATACTCATTTTAGATACTTTTATGGCTTCTTTTTCTTCCATTTCATCTCTCCTCTTAGTTATTCTATAAAAAAACTCCCCATGGAATATCCCACAGAGAGCTCTGTTGCCAAATATTTGGCCCGGCGTTTTTTGCCTGATACTTTATTATATTACATTTTTGTATTTTTAGTTCTTTATATCTCTACTGCTTTTACTACTAATCTTTGTTTACCACCATTTGTACAAGTAATTAATGTTATTTCTTTTTTTCCATCTGTAAGCTGTGATGTACAACTTACATCATCTGGTTCTACAACATATCTTGTATATACTTTATATGTAACTGTTGTTTTTCTTGCCAAGTTTGTAAGTTCACAAATATCATCCATTGCAATTCCTGGTAATTTTCCAAACATCTTTCCATTTTTATAATTGTGACCTACTATAACATAGTTTCCTTCTTGGTTTGGCTTAGGTCCATGTAATCTATTCAAAGATATCTTTAATAATTCTTCTGATGTATCTGATAGTACAGGATATTCTATTCCAAGTTTTGGTATTTTTAAAATAGCTTCTGTGTAATAGCTCTTTCCATCAGGTGCAACTGCTTCTACTATGCTAGATGTTTCTCCTGGAGACAATAAATGTGATAAATTTACCTCTTGGTTTTCATTTCCTCCATCTGCTAATGCTTTTACGATAATTACATCATCTTCAACAGAAATAGTTGTGTTATCTACTTCTTGGATAGGTAATCCTGCTAGTATCTCCTTTGATACTTCCTCACTTTTGTTTCTATCATATTCTGCATATACTCCATAAGAAAATAATACACAAGCCAAAAAAGAAGATAAAATGAAGTTAAATTTATATAGCTTCTTTTTCTTCTTAAAATCTGGTGTCATAATTATTTTGTCTGTTACTAATATTTGGTTAATACATCTTTTGTTTTGCTTACTCATAATATGATTATACAATAGCCTTTATAGTTTTTCAAGATATTTTTTAAAAATCCAAAAAATACCTATTAATCTTATTAAAGGGATATTATCTAAAACTAGAAAACATCCCTTTAGAAATGTATTTTTATTTTGTGCCATTTGTCTACGTCCCCAATGGCACATTATCCATCTATTACTCCTAATCCATTGCATGTAGCACAAGTTCCTGCTGATTGACAAGTTCCCCATTGTGGCTTTCTATTGCCAAGCTGTACTTGTTGACACTGCCCTTGGCAACTAGGTGAATATATTTTTTCTTCTCCACATACAGAGCATCTCACTGTAACTTTCCATCTGACAGCATTATGGTTTGAATTACAGAAAACACATTTGAAGTCCACAGCTCCAGAACTTACCACACTGTTACTCACGAACTTACCGTATATGCTTTGTTTCAGTTGTTTGTCCAGTACCCTTGCATGTAGTACAGGTTTGCAAGATGTTTGAGTAAGCTGTGGTTACATTTTGTGCCACATCTATGTAAGTTACTTTTAGTCTATAACTATATCCTTCCTTTGGAAATTCAGTATTAACAGAAATTCCTACACATTCCCCAAAGTTATCGTCTCCCTGGACATTAGCCAACCTTATCCAATCATTTTTCCATTCTGCTGATCCTTTTTTACTTTGTAAGTCAATACTCAAATCATAAAATCCAGAACTAGATCTTGGATCATAAGAATTTATTGTAAACCTCGCACCATTCCAATCAGCTGTGCTCTTTTTAATTGTACATTCAACCACTGGTGGTGTAGAGTCAATTTTTAGTGTAGCTACTGAAGTATCTTCAGACATTTTTTCACCACTTCCGCGTTGTGTCATTGCTGAAACTATACTTGCATTCTCAGTTGCTGTAAATGATAATGTATTTGTTGGCACCCATTTTTCCTCTTTATAGGGATAAATTATAGAGTTCTTATGTTTATCACATCTAACTTCATCCCATTTTTCAAGAATACTAGTAGTAATTACAAAACATGTATGGCATCCACACTCAAAATTTATCCAAGAACTCATAAAAGCACCACTAGTCCACTCATTTAAAGTTATAGTAACTTTTTTACTCCTAAGCCATTTATCTGCGTTTTCTACTGTAATAGTTGGTGCTCTTAGTAATGTTTTTACATTAAGAACATTACTAATCTTTTCATTTAATGCAAAGTCTACTACTTTTACTCTTATATCATATGTCATATTTGATGTTAGTTCAGTAAATTTGTATGTATATGTTCCTGATAGTGGCACATTTCCTGATGCTGATATCGAACCAACTGTTCTAAATTCTGATGCATTACTTTCTCTTATTTGATATACATACATATACACTCCTGATTCTGTATCTGCTCCTTTTGCATTTACCTTTATTTGATTTGCTGAAC
>CAOJZU010000012.1 GCA_948466265.1 uncultured Clostridium sp.
TGCAGGTGTAGTTCAATGGTAGAACCTCAGCCTTCCAAGCTGATGACGCGGGTTCGATTCCCGCTACCTGCTCCAAGACACATCCTTTTTAGTCAAGGATGCTTATTTTTTAATATAGAATGCTCCTTTAGCTCAGTTGGTTAGAGCAACCGGCTCATAACCGGTAGGTCCAAGGTTCGAGCCCTTGAAGGAGCACCAAAACAAACATCAGCGAATTGGTTGAAATCGTTGGTGTTTTTATTTTAATATACAACAAGTTGAAACAGTATGGTAAATAAGTAAAAATTAAGAATAATAATTTAGACTTAAATTCTTATTTGTTGGAGATAAAATCAATTGAAATAAAAGCAGATTTATTTAAAAATATCTGTATCACAACCTATAGATTCAAGGTTCGAATCATTGAAGGAGCACAAAAACAAATATCAACTAGGCTAATATTATAGAACATATATTTACTAACATAATATTCGTGATGTTATTTATACTAAAAAAGACTAACTTTTCGTTAGTCTTATCTTTAGTTATTTTCTAAAGAGTTTTTAATACGATCGAGCACTGGAACAATATTTTTATTACTTCCTTCAATATAAAAGAAAGTATCTCCAGCTGATGTTGAATATATGTCAATTTTAATGTTCCCAACATGCTGTCCGGTGATAGGCATTTCAAACCCTCCTTTATCTTTAGTGTACTAATATATTATAGCACAAAAAATAAATAATTTTGACGAAGTTTATGAAAGGGTAAAAAAGAGTAAAAAGAGAGGGAGATATGAGATTTAAAATAAACTATTATACTCTAATGATACACAGAGATAAGTAATTCAGAAATATTTTCTATTTATAAATTACCAAATATTTTTTTAAAATATAATCTTTTTTTGGTTTTTTCACCTTAAAATACCAGAAATAAATTTTGAAAAAAGTGCAAAATAATAGCAAATGTGATTTTATGATTTTTATGAATTCATATTTGAAAAATTTAACTTATTAGGAGAGAAATATTATGAAAAGAAAAAGTTTATTAATTTTCTCAGTAGCTTTTATTTTATTTGCACTTTTAACTCTTACAAATACAGTAAAAGCAGCTGAGCCAAGCTTCGACCCTAATACAGGATATGTATTAAATGGGTCACAAAAATGTTTTTTTGCAAATGGTAATGAAATTAGTATTACAGCAAGAGATGATGGTCAAAGTGGAGCAACTATATTTTGGGCTGATGGAACAAAACATGTAGATGTTCCAAGTGATATAAATGTATTTGGTGGAGCTCATGCAGATTCTACTACTTATGAAAATACAAAAATTACTATGAATAGTGGTACTGTTAAAAATATATTTGGTGGAGGTCTTCATGAAAGTAATGTAACATCTTCAGAAGTTATAGTAAATAACGGAACAGTAACAGGAAGCATTAATGGTGGTGGTGCAAATGTATTAGCAAATAGTGATAATTGTGCACCTCAAGCTGCTACAGCTACTGCTTCACCAACAAGAGTAATAAATTCAACAGTAACAGTAAATAACGGTTCTGCAACTAATGTATATGGTGGTGGAGAAGGACTTAGCTATACAGAAAATGCAAAAGTAAATATAAATGGTGGTAATTTACAATATGTTATAGCAGGTGGTTCTAATGGACATACAAAAAATGCGCATCTAGAAGTTACAAGTGGACAAGTTGGAGTACTTCAAAGTGTTAACCGTGGAGAAATGGAAACTGCATTATTAGAAACTTTTGGAGGAATAATACAAAACTTTTATGTAGGTGGGGAAAATGCAGCAGATGTAACAGGTACAATAAATGCTGTATCAGTTGATATTGCAGGTGGATCTGTAGTTCAAAACCTATACATGGGTAAAAGCGGAAATGCACCAATAACAGCAAATAGTGGAACAGATGTTGATGTAGATATTTATCTAGGTGCAACTGTAAATATGGCAAACCCAGCTGAATTTAATGGTATTTCAGTTACTCAGTATGTATTAGTTACAATTAATGATGTAGATTATGAACTAGAAAAAGGAAAAACATTAGCAGATCTAGCTGAACTTTCAAATATAAAAAATGTAGAAGGAAAAGATTTTGTTAAATTCGTAATAAAAGATACAGAAGAAGTATTTGAAGAGACTACAGTAATAGATGGAGATATAGCACTTACTGCTATTTATACTGATAAAGTAGTATCAGAAAAACCAATTGATAATTCTCCAAAAACAGGAGATAATAATGGCTTGAATTTTACTGCCTTAACTATAGTAATTTTATCTGTTATAGGAATTGCATATATAATTAAAAAATAATTTATTGTAAAACCCGATTTGATATAGATATCTAAATCGGGTTTTACCTAAATAGCCACAAAATTTACATTTCTTCCTTTAGATTCATATTGTAGATTTATGTGAAATATTAGTATACTTTATCCTATAGTACAATTTTAACTTATAGAGTTCTTTAAAAAAATCGTTTTTTCTATTGTAAAAGAAATTGAAAAGTGATAATATATAAAAAGTGATGAATTAAATAGGGAGAAATGAAAAGATTATGGGAATATTTAAGAAAATATTTGGTGATTATTCTGAAAAAGAAGTAAAAAGAGTAATGCCATTAGTCGAGAAAATAAATAGTTTGGAAGAAGAAATTTCTAAACTAACAGATGCTGAACTTAAAGGAAAAACAGCAGAATTTAAAGTAAGATTACAGGATCGGAGAAACTTTAGATGACTTACTTCCAGAAAGTTTTGCAGTAGTTAGAGAAGCATCAAAAAGAGTTCTTGGAATGAGACATTTTGATGTTCAATTAATACGGAGGAATTATACTTCACCAAGGAAGAATTGCTGAAATGAAAACAGGAGAAGGAAAAACATTAGTTGCAACACTTCCTGCATATTTAAATGCTTTAACAGGTAAAGGGGTACATATAATTACAGTAAATGATTACTTGGCTAAACGTGATAGTGAATGGATGGGAAAACTATATAAATTTTTAGGAATGTCTGTTGGACTAGTTATAAGTGGAATGAGACCAGAAGAAAAACAAAGAGCATATGCATCAGATATAATATATGGTACTAATAATGAATTTGGATTTGATTATTTAAGAGATAACATGGTTATATATAAAAACCAAGCTGTACAAAGAGAATTAAGTTTTGCAATAGTTGACGAAATAGATAGTATTTTAATAGACGAAGCAAGAACACCACTTATCATATCAGGTAGAGCAAATAAATCTTCTGACCTTTATAAAAAAGCAAATGACTTTGTAAAAAGACTTACACCAAAAATAATAGTAGAAGAAGATGCAAAAGATTTTGAACAGGCAGAAGATAATGAAAAATATGATTATATAGTAGACTTAAAAGCAAAATCAGCATCACTCACAGGAAAAGGTATAAAAAAGGCTGAAGATGCATTTAATATAACAAACTATAATGACTTAGAGAACTCAGACTTAGTTCACCATGTAAACCAAAGTTTACGTGCTTATGGGGTAATGAAAAAAGATATAGACTATATAGTAAAAGACCGGAGAAGTTTTAATTGTAGATGAATTTACAGGAAGAATAATGTATGGAAGAAGATATAATAATGGATTACATCAAGCAATCGAAGCAAAAGAAAATGTAAAAATTGCAGACGAATCAAAAACACTTGCAACTATTACATTCCAAAATTATTTCAGAATGTATGAAAAACTATCAGGAATGACTGGTACTGCTATGACAGAAGAAGAAGAATTTAGAGAAATCTATAATCTAGATGTAATAAGCATTCCAACAAATAGACCAATGGCAAGAATAGACCAAAACGATATAATATACAAAAATGAAAATGCAAAATTTAGAGCAATTGTAGAAGAAATAAAAGAAAGTCATAAAAAAGGTCAACCAGTATTAGTTGGTACAATATCGATTGAAAAATCTGAAAAACTAAGTAGTATTCTAAAAAGAGAAGGAATACCACATGAAGTATTAAATGCGAAATTCCATGAAAAAGAGGCAGAAATAATTGCACAAGCAGGTAAATATGGTGCTGTAACTATTGCTACAAACATGGCAGGACGTGGTACAGATATTATGCTAGGACGGAAACTCTGAATATTTAGCTTTACAAGAAATGAGAAAAAGAAAAATATCAGAAGAATTAATAGAGCAAGCAACAGCATTTAATGAAACAGATGATAACGAAATATTAGAAGCAAGAAAAATGTTTAAAGAATTAAAAGCAAAATTTGACGAAACAATTAAAGAAGAAAAACAAAAAGTTATCGAAGCGGGTGGACTAAAAATAATTGGTACAGAAAGACATGAATCAAGAAGAATTGATAATCAGTTAAGAGGAAGAAGTGGACGTCAAGGAGATAATGGTGAATCAAGATTTTACATAGGACTTGATGACGATTTAATGAAAATCTTTGGTGGAGACATGATAACAAATGTATATGAAACACTTGGCGCTGATGAGAATATTCCGATAGAAGCAAAAATGATTTCAAATGCAGTAGAAAGAGCACAAAAAAGAGTAGAAGGTAGAAACTTTAGTATTCGTAAAAATGTATTACAATATGATGATGTAATGAATGTACAAAGAGAAATTATATATAAACAAAGAAAAGAAGTATTAGACGGGCAAAACATAAAAGAAAACATTATATCTATGATAAATAGTACAGCAGAAGAAGTAGTACATCTATATTTAGCTGATGGAGAGCATAGCAATAAAGAGGCATTAGTACAAGAAGTTAGAAATATATTTGATGTGGATATTTCAGACGATATAAATAATAAAAATAAAGATGTTTTAATAAATAAAATAAGAGAAGAAACACTAAAAATATATGAAAACAAAGAAAAAGAAATAGGCGAAGAGCAAATGAGAGAACTCGAAAGAGTTGTAATGCTTAAGGTTGTTGATCAAAAATGGATGGACCATATCGACAGCATGGATGAATTAAAAAATGGTATTGGGCTTAGAGCTTATGGACAAAAGAACCCTGTAGACCAATATAGAATTGAAGGGTTTGACATGTTTGATGAAATGGTTGTAAATATTAAGCTAGATGTTGTAAAATTAATGCTTCATATTGAAAAAAGAGGAGAAGTAGAGAGAAAGCAAACAATTGAAATAACAAAAGCAGCACAAGAAAACTTAAATAGCATAAATTTTGAAAGTTCAGAAGCACCAGCACAAATGCAAACAGAAAAACCTGCACCTGTGGTAAATAACGGACCAGATGTAGGAAGAAACGACCCTTGCCCATGTGGAAGTGGAAAGAAATATAAAAATTGTTGTGGCAAATAAGTAAAAAGAAATTATTATGAAAGAAAGATATAGATTTGTAAGTGTAGTATATTTAATATTGGTAATTATATTTGAATTAAGAAGCAGTCTCAAAACTGCTTCTTAATATTTTCTTAAGACTTGCATTTTTAGGCATTTTTCTCAGGTTTTACTATTATTACAGTTTCATTACAAATCAGTGAAAACAATTGACTAAAATCGACAAGAAATGTTATACTATAAACGTAAGTTATAATATTAAATATAAAATTATAGTAAAAAATAGATGTAGGGAAACTTTACGAAAAAATGGCTAAATTTTAGCCAGAGGAGGAAACATGAGAAAAACAAGGATGTTAATGAAAAAAATATTATTAATGCAAATAATAATTATCATGGCTTTAACTATGGTAATTAATATTGGGACTTCTTCTGTTAGTGCTTATACTGTAACACATGCACAAAATAAAGTTACAGGTATAAATGCATTTCCAGATACTTATAAATCAAAATTACAAGCACTTGCAAATGAACATAGTAACTGGACATTTACAGCATTTAACACAGGAATGAGCTGGTCAGAATTTATTTCAGGAGAGACTAGTACACATTTAAGGAATAGAGTACATAATTCTTCAAATGCCACATGGAAGTGTAGTTGCGGTCAGTCAAGTGGAGGATATGCTTGCGCATCAAGAGGAATTATTGAATATTATGCAGATCCTAGAAACTTTTTAACAGAAGATCGGTATATTCCAATTCATGGAAATGTCATATAATTCAAGTGCTCACAATAAAACAGGAGTACAAAATATACTTTCAAATACTTTCATGAAAGGGTCTGTACAAATATCAGCAACAGTGGAAGATACATCTGTAAAAGCAAAACAAGATGGTATGTATATATATGTAGCACCAGGAACAACAAATACTGAAGTTGCAGCTACAATAGGAGTATCAAATTATGAAGTAACAAATTCTGCTAATAAGGCAGTTTCAAATAGTGCAAAAGCAGGAACAGGGTATATTTTTAAGAATAAAACAAACAATACATCATATACTA
Source organism: uncultured Clostridium sp. (assembly GCA_948466265.1). The sequence continues at coordinate 6,355 of CAOJZU010000012.1, forward strand.
TGATAGTACTTGGTGATGTAAACGGAGATGGAGAAGTAAAAGCAACAGATTATGCAAAAATTAAAGCATATATTATGAGACAAACAACATTAGATAATGTGCAAAAAAAGGCTGCTGATGTAAATGGAGATGGAGAAGTAAAGGCAACAGATTATGCTAGAATAAAGAGTTATATTACAGATTCAACACCAATAGTACTAAAAGGTGGTACTTCAACTATAAACAGTACAATGTCATATGCTGATATAATAATGAAGGCAGCAGAAGAGAGTGGCATTAGTCCATATAGTATAGCAATAAAAATCATACAAGAAGTAGGAACAAATGGAAGTAATTCAGTTACTGGAACATGTCCAGGATATGAAGGATATTATAACTTCTATAATTGGGGAGCAACAGATGGAAGTAATGCGATAGAAAAAGGACTAATATATGCAAAACAAATGGGATGGAATAACCAATATACAGCAATAGTAGAAGGAGCTAAAAAACTTGCAGATAGCTATGTAAGTGTTGGACAAAATACAGCTTATTTTTACAAATTTGATTGTGTGGATGATGTATCAACAGGTTTATATTGGCATCAATATATGACAAATGTGCAAGATCCATCAAGTCAGGCTAGAAACCTTTATAATACATATGAAAAAAATGAAATATTAGATATATCTTTAAACTTTATAATACCAGTATTTAATGACATGCCAAGTTCATGCTTATTACCAACATCAATAAATACATCAGACCCCAATAGCTATTATATAAATGGAACAGGAGTACATTTTAGAACAGGAGCTTCTACAAGTGCAAGTTCGCAAGGAACATTTAGCATGGGAGAAACAGTAACAGTACTAAATTTAAATGCAGCGACTGCAAATGGATATACATGGGCGCAAGTTAGAAGATCAAATGGAGTAACAGGATATGTTGCAAATTGTTATTTAACAAAAAGCTAATAAAACGAATACATAAATCATATTAAGGAAGGATAGGTAAATTAAATGACAAGAAATCTTTTAAAGAAAACTATTTTTGCTGTTATTATATTTATAATGTTTTTAGTGATTATGCAAACGTCAAGTAATGCAGCAGGTTTTTCAGTATCTGCAGGTAAAACAACTATGACGACAGGGGAAACTACAAATTTTACTCTTTCTGTAACAGATGCTTTAGGATTATTTACAATAACATCATCTGATAATAGTGTGGTAAGCATTTCGGGTTCTACTTCACCATGGCTTGAAGGAACACGGAAGTAGTACAGTTACACTTAAAGCTAATAAAGCCGGAACAGCAACAATTACTGCTACTGCTACTGATGCATCTGATGCTACAGGGTCAACAGCAATAACAGGTACAAAGTCAGTTAAAATTACTGTAAAAGATCCAGTACAAAATAACAACGTATCAGGAGATGCGTCTTTAAAATCAATTACAGTTGCAGGAAAGACATATAACAATCCTAAAACAGATATGACAGTTACAGTTGATGCTAGCCTTGGATCTGCAAATATTACAGCAGTTGCAACAGATGCAAATTCAAAGATAACAGGAACAGGAACAAAGGAGCTAGTAACAGGTACAAATAGTGTTACAATTACAGTTACAGCACCAGGAGGGGCAAAGAAAACATATAATGTAAGAATAAGAAAACTTGCAGATACAACAACAACACCTAATGTTCAAGATACACCAAATACAAATCCTGATGAACAAACACCACAAGAACCCGCAATATTAGATTTAAGATTAGTATATCTTAGAATTGAAGATGTAGAATTAACTCCAGAATTTGATCCAGAAGTATTTGAATATATAATCAATGTAACAAACAAAGATAGATTAGAGATAGTTGCAGTTCAAAATATTGAAGATGCAGAACTAGAGATTACAGGAAATGAAGAACTAAAAGATGGAAAGAATGAAATAATAATAAAAATTACAAAAGAAGGACAGCAAGAAGTAGAATATAGGATAACTGTAAATAAAACAACAGAAGGTGTAGTAACTGATGAAGATGAAACAGATAAAAAAGAACAGATGGCGGGATTTTTTGGAACGCCTGGAGGAAAGATTGCAATTGGAATTGGAGGAACAGGAGCAGCTATAGTATTAGGATTTGGAATTTGGAAAGCTAAAACAGCTTCAGAAGTAGGATCTAGATCAGCAAGAAGAGCTTCTGTTAGAAGATCATCATTTAATGATTTTAATGATTAAAAATAAAATAAAAAAATTTATGAAAAACTATTGCAAAATTTTTTGAAGTGTAGTATAAATAATAGTGAAAACTATATAATATATAATATACAAAGGAGATTTTTATGAAAAAGGTTAAAAGTTTAAACAAGATAATATTAATGTTAGCAGTTGTAGCAATAATTTGTGGAGTTCAATCATCATGTCATGCAACAGGAAATGTGGACGAGCTATTTAATATACCAGTAGTGAATAATGAAGCTAGTACACAAACACCAGTAGAAAATGTGCCAACACAAAATATTCCTGCAAATAATACTGTAAATACATCATTACCAAAAACAGGTATAAATGATACAGCTATGTGGGTATTGGTAGCAGGATGTGTAATATTAGCAGTATATACTTATAAAAAAGTTAGAGATTATAATGTTTAATATAAAAATAAAATGGGAAGTAGTTTAGGTGTAGTTTTATGCACTACTTCCCATTTATTTTTTCTCTTGCCTTAACAATTATTCTAAAATTGTCATTTGAAGAATCACAGGTAATAAGTGTGATTTCTCTTAAACTATTTGTATCTTGACTTATACAAGATAAATCATTTTGCTTTGCTTTTTTAATATCATATGCTTCATATTCTAGAGTTATTCCAAAATTATCAGATATTTTGATTTTGTCGTTTTTTTCAATCTTTGAAAGATTACTAAAAAAAGTATCATTTTTATAGTTATGTGCTGCAATGCATAAATTGCCGTACTTCATTTGGCATAGGTCCGATAAAATCTACAAGGTGAAATTTTTAAAAGTTTTTTATTAATGTCGGATAAAATAGGATAAGTAATGTCAAGTTTTTCTATATTTATGATTCCAATAACAGAAAAATAACTATTTTCGTAAAAATATACTTTATTATTTAAAACCTCGGTTTCATATTCGCTTGTTTCACCATAGATTTTAGAAATAGATAAATTATCCATAATAGCTTTAGAAAACTCTTCAGATTCTTTTATATCGTTAAAAAGAAATATACTATATGATATTGCAATAGATAATAGGATAACAAAAGAAATAAAAGGCCATTTCAAAAAAATATGAAATTTTGCTCTTTTATTCCTATAGTTATTCAGTTCGATATTTTTTTTACATATAATTTGATTCATTAGAATTTACCTCATTATAATTTATTGTTTGCTATTATTGATAAAATAATTCGTTTATGTTAAAATGAAAAGGTATTAAACATAAGAAAAGGAAAGTGATTTATATATGAAGAAAATGACAACGTATTTATTTGTAATGTTTATGGGAATGTTTTGGGTGTTTAGAATAATTGTAGCATTTTGTTATAACTTGGGAATAGATTTTCCAGTGATGCCAATTGATTTGACATATGAGATAGTTTTACTATTTCTAACACTAGTAGCAATGGTACTTGTAGTAAAAAGAAGTATGTTTGGAGCTATAATCTATTTGGTACGGAAATGGGTTATATTTTGGAACAAATATATATCAAGCCATAACTTTTGAAACTACAAATTATGCTGACGCACTTTCTGCATTTATAGGAATTGTTATACCAATACTTGTACTTTTTGATTTACTTTTGGATAAAAATAGAAAAGAACATCCAGTAGATAAAAAAACAGATTGGTTTTATAAAAATGAAAATTTTGATAGAAAACTAGATGAAAGAGCGGACAAAAACCATTATAAATTTTAATTTTATCGAGTTCGACAGGTGGATTTATATATTATAATAGGGAGAATTTAATATGGAAAAGAAGAGAATGATTATAATTGGTGCTAATGGTAGTGTATATAAAAGAACTTAGAAAAGAAGCTTTAAGATATACGTCCACAAGGGCTAAAAGAAGATTTAAATATAGCTAAACGTGGCGGTGGAGTTGCAAAAGTAGCAAAAGATTTGTATGAGAAAGAAACTAAAAAATCTGCAATATCTAAAAGCAATAGTTTAAATTATAAATATATAGATGAAGTAAAACAAATTGAAAGTAAAGAAGGATAATGAAGATGAGTAATGAAAATGTGTCAAACACAAACATAAACTGGTATCCAGGCCACATGGCAAAAACAAAAAGAGAAATAGAAGAAAACATAAAACTAATTGACGTTGTTATAGAAATATTAGATGCAAGAATACCCATGTCTAGCCAAAACCCAGATATACAAAGCATCATCAAACACAAAAAGAAAATTATACTTTTAAATAAATGTGATTTGGCAGACGAAAACGAAACAAAAAAGTGGCAAATATATTTCAAAAACCAAGGAATAAATTCAGTATTAATAAATGGAAATAATGGAAAAGGAACAGAGCAAGTCATAAAAAAAATAGAAGAAGTAATGGAAGAAGAAATGAAACGTGAAGCACAAAAAGGAAGAATTCGGAAAAATTATAAGAGCTTTAGTTCTGCGGAATTCCAAACGTACGGTAAATCCTCTTTTATAAATAGAATAGCAAAAAAGAATTCATTAAAAGTCCGGAAACAAGCCAGGAGTAACAGTAAAGAAGCAATGGATTAGAATTCGGAAAAAATATAGAGCTTTTGGATACTCCAGGTGTTCTTTGGCCAAAATTTGAAAGTGAAGAAGTAGGACTAAAACTTAGTTTTACTGGAACTATAAAAGATGAAATATTAGATAAAGAAGAAGTTACATTTTACTTAGTTAAATATTTACTAGAAAATCACTTAAATAATTTAGCTGAAAAATACAAATTAGACATTAATCAAATAAACACTAAATTAGAACAAAAAGATAAAAATGAAGTGATTTTAGAAATATTAGAAAATATAGGAAGAAACAGAGGATGTCTTGTTTCACGGACGGAAAAGTAGATATGAAAAAAGTTTCTAATATTGTACTTACTGATTTTAGAGAAGCAAGAATTGGAAATATTACATTAGAAAAAGCAACAAACTAAACTTAAAAAGGAGTAAAAATGGACGAAACACAAAAAAGAGTAAATGAACTATCACCACTAACTTGGGCATATATTGGAGACGCAGTATATGAATTATATATTAGAGAAAAACTTGTAAACGAAACAAAGCTAAAACCGCACAAGTTACATATAGAGAGCATAAAACATGTAAAAGCATCTGCACAAGCTGAAACATTAAGAAAAATAGAAGAAAGTCTAACAGACGAAGAAAAAGAAATTGTAAGGCGTGCAAGAAACACAAAAAATCATCATTTACCTAAAAATGCAAATGTAAATGACTATATGCATTCAACTGCGTTTGAAGGACTGATTGGATATTTATATTTAACAAAACAGGAAAAAAGGCTACAAGAAATTTTAAATAAAACTATATGAGGGAGAATAAATCATGCAAAGAAAACAAGATTATATTAGGAATTTTAGTATAATTGCACATATAGACCATGGTAAATCTACGCTTGCAGATAGATTAATTGAAATGACAGGCGTACTTTCTAAAAGAGAAATGGAATCACAAGTTTTAGATAACATGGAACTAGAAAAAGAAAGAGGAATTACAATAAAGTCACAAGCAGTTAGAATGAAATATAAGGCAAAAGACCGGAAATGAATATACCTTAAACTTAATAGATACACCAGGTCATGTAGACTTTAACTATGAAGTATCAAGAAGCCTAGCAGCATGTGATGGTGCAATACTTGTTGTAGACGCGTCCCAAGGAGTAGAAGCACAAACACTTGCAAATGTATATCTGGCATTAGATAACGACCTAGAAATAATACCAGTTATTAATAAGGTAGATCTTCCGAATGCAAGACCAGATGAAGTAAAAAAAGAAATAGAAGATATAATTGGACTAGACACAAAAGACGCTCCTTGTATATCAGCAAAATCAGGCTTAAATGTAGAAGAAGTTTTAGAACAAATAGTAGAAAAAATACCTGCTCCTTCTGGAGATGAAAATGTTCCTACTAAATGTCTTATATTCGATTCTTACTACGATAATTATAAAGGTGCGATAGCACATGTAAGAGTTGTAGATGGAAGTGTGAAAGTAGGAGACGAAATACTACTTATGGCAGCAAATAAAATATTTACAGTTACAGAAGTTCGGATATTTTCAGCCACGGAACATATGAACCAGCAGAAGAGATTTCAGCTCGGAGAAGTTCGGATATATTGCAGCAAGTATAAAAAATCTATCAGATATACATGTAGGAGACACAATCACATTAAATGGTAACAGAGCAAAAGAAAAGCTTCCAGGATATAAAAAGGTAAATCCAATGGTATATTGCGGACTATATCCAATGGACGGAAGTGACTATGAATTCTTAAAAGTAGCACTTGAAAAACTAAAACTAAATGATGCAGCTTTAGAATATGAACCTGAGACATCTGCAGCATTAGGTTTTGGCTTTAGATGTGGCTTTTTAGGCTTGCTTCATTTAGAGATAATAGAAGAAAGACTAGATAGAGAATTTGATTTAGGTTTAATTACAACATCTCCATCAGTTATATATAAAGTGCATAAAACAAATGGAGAAGTGGTAGATCTATATAACCCAACAGACCTTCCATCACCTCAAGAAATATCATTTATAGAAGAGCCAGTTGTAAATGCAGAAATATTAACACCTAAAGATTATGTAGGTGGAATAATGGAAATATGCCAAAATAGACGTGGAACATATATAGATATGAAATATTTAGATGCAAACAGAGTAACGCTTTGCTATGAATTACCATTAAATGAAATAATATATGACTTCTTTGATATTCTAAAATCAAAGACAAAGGGATATGCGTCTTTTGATTATGAATTTAAGGAATATAGAAGAGCAGATCTTGTAAAACTAGATATACATGTAAATGGAGAAGCGGTAGATGCCCTTTCATTTATAGTACACAAAGATAATAGTTATACAAGAGGAAAGAAAATGGTAGAAAAACTTAAAACATGTATACCAAAACAGTTATTTAGTATACCACTTCAAGCAGTAGTACGGAGGAAAAATAATTGCAAGAGAAACAATATCAGCAATGAGAAAAGATGTACTTGCAAAATGCTATGGTGGAGACATATCAAGAAAGAAAAAATTACTTGAAAAACAGAAAAAGGGAAAGAAAAAGATGAGACAAATAGGGAATGTAGAAATGCCACAAGAAGCATTTTTAAGTGTTCTTAAACTAGACGAAGAGTAGGAGGATATATGAAACTAATCTATAATGATAAAGAATTTGAGATAAGCCAAGGTGAAAGTATAAAAGAAGTACTAAAGGATGAGATAGAAAATGAAAAAATGGAAATAATTACTTGTAATTTTAATAATGAAATAAAGAGTTTAGATTATAAACCAAATGAGAGTGGCAAAGTAGAGCTGTTAGATTTTACAAATACAGAAGGAAAAAGAGTATATGTAAGAGGAATAATGTACATAATGGCAATGGCAGTAGAAAAGCTTTATCCTAAAAGTTATCTTACAATAAACTATCAGTTAGACAATTCAATGTTTTGTACATTTGAAAATCTAGAAGTTACAAAAGAAGTATTAGATAATATAAAAGCAAGTATGGAAGAAATAGTTAAAGAGAATATACCTATAACAAAAGTCAAAATGACACCAGAAGCGGCAAAAAGATTTTATGAAAAAGAACAAAGCATAAGAGGTAAACTCCAGATAAATACAGAAACAAAAGAGGCTATTTCTTTATATTATTGCAAAGACTACTATAACTATTTCTATGGAGTTATGCCAATTTCTACAGGATATATGAAAGTTTTTGATTTGGTACAATATAAAGATGGATATCTACTTAGATATCCTAGTAAAAAAGATCCAAATAGTTTGACAGAATTTAAAGATAACAGAAAGTTATCAGAAACGTTATCAAGATATGAAGAAATATATAGAGTACTAAAATTAAATACAATATATAGATTAAATAAAAGTGTTGAAAATGACAATGGAAGAGAAACGATACTTTTATCAGAAGCATTACATGAAAAAAATATATCTGATATAGCAGACCAAATAGCAAAAAATAAAAAAGTTAAAATGATATTAATTGCAGGACCATCTTCTTCAGGGAAAACAACATTTGCAAAAAGACTTGGCATACAACTTAAATTAAATGGAATAGAGCCTAAGACATTATCAGTAGATAATTATTTTGTAGAAAGAGAGCAAAATCCAGTAGACGAAAACCGGAGAATATGATTTTGAGTGTATAGAAGCAGTAGATTTAAAGTTATTTAATGAGCATATATTAAGATTACTTGCAGGTGAAGAAGTAGAAATACCAATATTTGATTTTGCTACAGGTCATAAGACATTCAATGGAACTAAAATGAAACTTCGGTGAAAATGAAGTGCTTGTTGTAGAAGGGATACACTGCTTAAATGATAAATTAACTGATGCAATTCCACGTGATAGGAAATTCAAAATCTATATTAGTGCACTTACAGTTTTAAATATAGACTACTATAATAGGATATCTACAACAGATACAAGAATTATAAGAAGAATAGTAAGAGATTATAAATATAGAAATTATTCAGCAAAAGAAACGATACAAAGATGGAAATCAATTAAAGCAGGAGAAAAGAAATATATTTATCCGTATCAAGAGGAAGCGGACGCAATGTTTAATACATCTATTGTATATGAACATGGAGTATTAAAAAAATATGCACTTCCAATTTTAAATGAAATAAGTAAAGATGATCCAGAATATGCAGAAGCAAAAAGATTAATAACACTATTAAGTTATTTTAAACCTATCGAAGAAGATTTTATACCAGAAAGTTCAATTTTACGTGAATTTATAGGTGGTAGTGTATTTAAGTATTAAATTTAGGAGGAATAATGGCAGGAAACTTTACTATAGTAGACGAAGAATTTATATGTGAAAACTGTGGAAATAAAGTTCAAAAACTTGGATATTCATGTAGAAACCATTGCCCTAATTGTTTACATTCAAAGCATGTAGATATAAACCCAGGGGATAGAGAAGAAACATGCCATGGATTGTTAAAACCAGTAGATATAGAAATAAATCCAAAAAAAGGGTATGTAATAGTGTTTAGATGTATTAAATGTGGTGAAATTAGGAAAAATAAAGTGGCGATTGATGACAATATGGATTTAATCTATGAAATAATTAGAAATAAAAGTAAAGGAGAGTAAGACTATTTTGAAAAACAAAGCCTTAAAATATGTAATTTTGTGTTTAGTAATTGGTCTTATTATATTTGCAATATATCATTTTTATAATAAAGATGAAAGTGTACGGAGACGACCCTTCAAATATTCAGCAAGACGACACATCAAATGAACCATCAAATTTGAGAATTCGGTATATCTAATTTAGATAATTTAAATCCTTTAATATCTAAAAACCAAACTATACAAGATGTATCAAAATTAATATATGAACCACTATTTAATGTAAGTGATAACTTTAGACTAGAAAAATCTCTTGCACTAGAATTTTCTAAAGCAGATAGTAAGTCATATTTTGTAAAATTAAGAGAAAATGTAAAATGGCATAATGGAGCAGACTTTTCAGCAGAAGATGTAAAATATACAATTGAAACAATAAAAAGGTTAGGAGAAAGTTCTATTTATAGTGCAAATGTATCAAATATAGAAAATGTAGAAATTATAAATAATAACTTAGTAAAGATATATATAAATCAGGAAACTCCATTTTTTGAATACAATCTTACATTTCCTATAATAAGTTCTAATATGTTTGGAGCAAATACAGATATAATGCAATCTGATAGAAATAATCTTCCTATGGGAACAGGGAAATATAAACTTCAATCAATTGATATAACTACTGGATTTGAATTAAAGGAGAATTTAGAGTGGTGGAATTCTGAAAATATAGATTTAAGAATAGACAATATAACTGTAAGAATATATGGAAATGTGTCAGAATTATATAATGCATATAAATTAGGTGGACTAGATTTAATAACAAGTCAGAGCTTGAATGTAGAAGATAGTATAGGAACAGTAGGTTCAAATATAGAATCAAGATATGGAAGAAATTTTGATTATTTAGCACTAAATACAGTTAGCAATATCTTATCAAATAAAGAAGTAAGACAGGCTATAAATTATGCAATAAATAAAGAAGAAATTATAAATACTGTATATGGTGGAAAATATATAGCATCAGATTTTCCACTTGGATATGGAAGCTATTTATATAATCGGAAATACATTTAATTATGAGTATAATCCTAATAGAGCAAAACAGATATTAGTAGATAATGAATGGGAATATGTTTGGGGAAATTGGCAAAAGAAGATAGAATATAATACAATAAAGCTTAAGATAAATTTAGTGGTGCAAGGAACAAATGAAAGCCGATTAAAAGTAGCAGAGATCATAAAGAAGAATTTAGAAGAAATAGGAATACCTATAACATTAACCAAGAGTACTGATGGAATATATGAAAATTACTTGAAGAATAAAAATTATGATATTATACTTACTCGGTGTTACTGTACGGATTAAGTCCTAATTTGACAAGGTACTTTGGAGAAGGAAATCTTGCAAATTATGAGAATAATGAAGTAAACAAAATACTACAAGAATTATATAATATATCTGATGAAAAAACATTTAAAGAAAAGTATGAAAAACTGCAAAATAAGTATGAACAAGATAGACCATATATAGGATTATATTTTAATAGACAAGTATTAATACATGGGAAAAGTTTAAGTACAGTTGTAAGTAATAATTGGTATAATATTTTTTATGATATAGAAAATTGGAAAAGAAAAAATTAAAAAAATAATAAAAAAGTATTGACTTCAAAAAATAATAAGCATATAATAGGAACATGAAACATACAAACAAACGTTTACAATTTAAAATAATGAGATAGATAGAAAGGATGATTTAATAAAATGGCAAAAGAAAACAATGAAAAGAAACAAGCCTTAGAAATGGCAATGGGACAAATTGAAAAACAATTCGGAAAAGGTTCAGTTATGAAACTTGGAGAATTTAAAGCAATGAACGTAGAAGCAATTCCAACAGGAGCATTAGGACTAGATATAGCACTTGGAATAGGAGGAGTACCAAGAGGAAGAATTATAGAAATATATGGACCTGAAAGTTCAGGAAAAACAACTTTAGCATTACATATAATAGCAGAAGCACAAAAACAAAATGGTGAAGTTGCATTTATAGATGCGGAACACGCTTTAGACCCAGTATATGCAAAAAATCTTGGAGTAAATATAAATGAACTTGTTGTTGCACAACCAGATACAGGAGAGCAAGCACTTGAAATTACAGAATCACTTATTAGAAGTGGTGCATTAGATGTTATAGTAGTAGACTCTGTTGCAGCATTAGTTCCAAAGGCAGAAATAGATGGAGATATGGGAGACTCACATATGGGACTTCAAGCAAGACTTATGTCACAAGCTTTAAGAAAACTTGCAGGTGCAATAAATAAATCTAAAACAGTACTTATATTTATTAACCAATTAAGAGAGAAAATAGGAGTAATGTTTGGAAATCCTGAAACAACAACAGGAGGAAGAGCACTTAAATTCTATGCATCAGTTAGAATGGATATAAGAAAAATAGAAAATATCAAGCAAGATGGAGAAGTAATAGGAACTAGAACAAGAGTAAAAGTAGTAAAAAATAAAGTTGCACCACCATTTAGAGAAGCAGAATTTGATATACTATATGGAAAAGGAATATCAAAAATAGGAAATATATTAGATATAGCAGTAAGTCTAGACATAATAGTAAAGAGTGGCTCATGGTTTAGCTATAAAGGTGAAAGAATTGGACAAGGTAGAGAAAATGTAAAAAAATATCTTGAAGACAACCCAGATATAATGAAAGAAGTAGAAACAAAAGTAAGAGAAAATATGGAACAAGCCTTTGAAAACTCTTTAAATGAAGAAATAAAAGAAGACAAAGAAGCAAGCGAAGATAATGAATTCGCAGAAGTTGAGGAATAATAATATGTACACACCTGAAGAGTTTGATGAAAATAAGACACAAGTTATGAAATATATCTTGTATAAAAAAAGAACAGAAAGTGAAGTTAGAACAAAATTTAATCAATCTATAGAAGAAAACATGCTTGAAGATATAATAGAATATGTAAAGACAGCAGAATACATAAATGATAAAGAATATATAAAAAAACTTGTAAATGAATATATGAACTTAAAGACGATGTCAATTAGAGAAATAAAATCTAAACTACATTCAAAAGGGTTATATATAGAAGATATAGAAGATTACTTATATGAAAATAAAGAAAAATTAGAAGAATTTGAATTAAATTCTGCAGAAAAACTTGTAAAAAAGAAAAAAGGAATGGATAAAGAAAAACTAAAAATGTATCTAATTAATAAAGGATATGACTTAGATACTGTAAATAAACTTATAGAAAGTAATGAGGAATAAACTAAGTGGAAAACGTACTAACATTAGAAACAAAAAGTTTACAAATAAGAATAGAAAACTTTGAAGGACCACTAGATTTATTATGCCATCTAATAGATAAAAACAAGATGGATATATATGAAATAAATCTAGACCAAATAACAGACCAATATCTAGACTACATAGACAAAATGAAAGAACAAAAATTGGGTGTAAGCAGTGAATTCTTAGTTATGGCATCAAGTTTAATTCTTATTAAATCAAAAGGATTACTTCCAAATCCAAATGACTCTGAAGAAGAGGAATTAACAGAGGAAGAATTAATAAGAAGAATTGTAGAATATAAGAGATATAAAGAGATTACAGCATCCTTAAAAGAATTATATAATACATATTCAGATACGATATTTAGAGTAGCAGAAAAAATAGAACTTCCAAAGCAGACTTTAGAAAAAACATATGAAAGCCAAATGATAGTTAATTTATATGAGGATATATTAGAAAAATTTAATGTTAAGGCTAATATAAATAGTAAAAATATAGAAAAAATTGCAATTAGAGAAACATATACAGTAAGTAGTAAGGTAAAAGAGATTTTTAAAGCACTTCTTAAAAAACCTAGAATAGTATTTAATAAAATGTATACAGAAAATAGAGCTGAAACAGTAACTGCACTTACAGGACTTCTAGAATTATCTAGAAGGAAGAAAGTAAAAACCGAGCAGGAAGTACTATTTGGAGATATAATAGTAGAAAAAAGAAAAAAAGAAAATGCAGTAAATGTATAAAATTACAAAAAATGGTAAAACTAGTAACGAAAAGAGTTGAAAGTTATGAAACTAGTTTTACTATTTTTTTGTGGAGTTTTAGCCACACTTGTAATTCTATTTTTGCTAATTCTTGTATCATCAATTAAGTTAAACATAAAAAAATGCTATATATCAAATATATATAAAAATATAAAGAAAAAAGAATTAGATAAAGAGTTCCTAATTTACCTAGAATTTTATTTGCTTGGGATAATAAAAATAGCAAAAATAAGAATTACAAAAGAGCTTATAGACAAATTGAATATAAAAGAAGAAGTTAATGATGTGGAAAAAGATATTAAAGTGATAAAAAGTATACATCCAGTAGAAATTATAAAAAAACTAAAAATAAGAGTACAAAAGATTAAATTATATTTGGAAATAGGAACAGATGATAGTGTATGGACAGCATATATTGTTGCGGTGATATCATCTATCATTGGAATAATACTTGGAGTAACTAACCCAAAAGTAAAAGAATTTCGCGTTTTGCCATTGTATAATTTTGGAAATTCTATAAAATTTAACCTAAATTGTATAATTAATGTAAAAATAGTACATATTATTTATGTAATATATATTTTATTAAAAAGAAGGAGGAAGGACAATGGGGGAACATCCAATAGAAGGGCTTATGATTACAGCTATGAATAGTATTCAAGACATGATAGATGTAAACACAATAATAGGAGAACCAATAGAAACTGCAAATAATACAGTAATAATTCCAATATCAAAAGTATCATTTGGTTTTGCGGCAGGTGGTAGTGAGTTTAAAGGAGAGACAGTAAATGAATACTCAAGAAAAGATGAGGAAGAGCAAGTACAATACAGATTACCATTTGGTGGTGGAAGTGGTGCAGGTGTGAATATAAATCCAATTGCATTTTTAGTAGTACAAGCAGGTAATGTAAAATTACTTCCAGTAAACCATTCTTCAGCAGTAGACAAGTTACTAGACTATATGCCAGATGCAATAGATAAAGTAAATAATCTAATAAATAAGCAAATGCAAATAAAAAATGATGAAAAGGTAAGAAAACAAACAGTAAAGGAAGTTATTCAAAAAGAAAGTCCTACTAAAGAAAAAACAAAAGAAACAAAAACAGAAAAAGCAACAGTAACAAAAACGAAACCAAGAAGAGGAAGGGCAAGAAATACTGATACATTTGAATATGAATATAATGAAGTTCCAAATTCAGATGATATAATAATAAACATAGATGATACAGAAGACTTTGATGATTAAACAAGAATAATCTAATACTAATTAGAATATAATGTATAAACAAAGGACAAGATTCGGAGGAATAAATGGTTATAGATATAGGATATATAAAAAGAGTAACTAAAAGAATACTTACATTAGCAATTACACTTATTCGGAATATATCTCGCTTTCAAAATGGCAATATTTTATATGCCATTTTTGATTGCGTTTATAATTAGCATAATGGTGGAGCCAATTATAAAATGGTTTTCTAGAAAAACGAAAGTTCAAAGAAAACCGAGTGCAATAATAGTTCTTATTCTTGTTTTTGGCATAATTGTAGGACTACTTATATGGGGAATAGCAGTATTAATAGACGAAGGTGCAAATTTACTAAAAATGATAAATGAATATGTAGGTACAGGATACAGCTATGTGCTAGATTTAATTGATAAATTAAACTTTGATGAATTAAGACTTTCAGAAGAAGTAGTAAATATGCTAAAACAATCGATGTCAAACTTCTTACAGCAAGTATCAAATTTTGCCATAAATTTTTTAACATCTATGATGTCAGTATTTACTTCGATTGCAACAGTGCGGAATATATACAGTAGTTACAATACTTGCAACTTATTTTATGTGTGCAGATAGAATATATATATTAGATCAAATAGAACATCATTTTCCAAAAGAATGGGTAAAAAAATTAAGTAAAAACATAAGAAAGATAACAAAGCTTTTAGGAGGATATCTAAAGGCACAGGTAATACTAATAGCTATAAACTTTATGTTAGTTTTAATTCGGACTATTTGCATTTGAAATGTTTGGATTAAATGTAGAATATCCGTTACTTATGGCACTTTTTATAGCATTTTCAGATGCGCTTCCAATACTTGGATCTGGTACAGTAATGTTACCTTGGGCAGTAATTTGCCGGGTTTAGAGGAGATATAAACCTTGCTATATCATTGGTAGTTTTATATGTAATTATAACTGTTGTAAGACAATTATTAGAGCCAAAAGTTGTAAGTAAACAAATAGGAATACATCCAATAATTACTTTAATTGCTATGTATACTGGATATAAAGCAATTGGAATTTTAGGAATGTTAGTTCGGGCCAATAATAATTATAATACTAAAATCAATATTTGAAACTTTAATAGATAAGGGAATATTAAAAACATTGTTTGATAAAAGATAAATATTGTATGGGCGATTATATAAATCGCCTATTGTTTAAATCCATAATTGACTTGTTTTACATAAAATGATATAATGTTTCAGTAACTATAAATGTGAGATTGAGAAAACTTATACACACTCAATTTCATTGTTGTTTAACCACATGCATAAATATGCATAAAGGAGGGCAAATATGGAAGGAAAAATCAGAGTCGGTATCTGCGGATACGGAAACCTTGGAAGAGGGGTGGAAAGTGAGCTTGCAAATTCTCCTGATATGGAGCTTGCTGCAATTTTCACAAGAAGACCGCCGAATGAATTGGAAGTCAAATCTGGCGTACCCGTTGTAAATGTCAAGGACTTTGCAGAATGGCTTAACAAGATCGATGTTATGATCATGTGCGGGGGATCTGCAACGGACTTACCTTATTGGGGTCCGATAGTTGCAAGCAATTTTACTGCTGTTGACAGCTTTGACACACACGCCAAGGTATTTGAGCACTTTATGGCTGTTGACGAAGCGGCAATGAAAAATGACAATGTCTACATCATAAGCAATGGATGGGATCCGGGGCTGTTCTCAATCATCAGAGGATACGCAAATGCTATCTTACCGCAGGGAAAAACAGAGACCTTCTGGGGCAAGGGAGTAAGCCAAGGACACTCTGACGCTATAAGGCGTATAAATGGTGTCAAAGATGCTATCCAGTATACGATTCCTAAGGAAGAAGCACTGAAAAGAGTAAGAAACGGCGAAAGGCCGGATTTTAAACCGAGAGATAAGCATTTGAGAGAATGTTTTGTTGTAGCAGAGGAGGGTGTAGCTAAAACATTTATTGAAGAGCAGATCAAGGTAATGCCTAATTACTTTGCTGAGTATGATACAGTTGTTCACTTCATAACAGAAGAAGAACTGAAAAAAGAACACTACCAAATGCGTCACGGCGGTTTTGTAAACCACTTTGCGGAGACAGGAGATGGTAATAAGGAAAGTATTGAATTTTCTTTGAATCTTGACTCTAATCCGGAGTTTACGGCATCAGTGCTTATTGCCTATGCAAGAGCAGCATACAGGCTTAAGAAGATAGGGTATTCTGGAGCATTTACACCGTTTGATGTGCCTCCGGTACTTATGTCACAGAAAAACAGAATGGAGCTCATTAAAGAAATCTTATAACATTGCCCAAAGAAAAAAGAGGGTCAAGTCCTGTTGGATTTGACCCTCGAAATTTTTTCTTTTTTCTAAAATCCCTTTCTTTTTTTATAAATATTAGATATAATTAAAAAAACAAAAAAAACAAAAAGGAATGATAAAAGATGAATTTGCCAAATAAATTAACAATAATTAGAATATTACTTGTACCAGTGATGTGTATTATTCCATTTCTAGGACTAAAAGAGCAGATACTAGGAATAGAATTAGAATTTTGGATTATGAACTTAATATTTATCATAGCATCACTAACAGATAAATTAGATGGATATATAGCAAGGTCAAGAAATCTAGTTACAAATTTTGGAAAGTTTTTAGATCCAATTGCAGATAAAATACTAGTACTTGCTGCAATGTTAATTTTAGTAGAAAAGCAAATGATACCTGCATGGATACCAATTATTGTATTGACACGTGAATTTGTTGTTTCTGCATATAGACTAATTGCAGTAGAACAAGGTGGAAAAGTAATCGCAGCATCATTTTGGGGCAAACTAAAAACAGTAACTCAAATGATAGCAGTTGTCTTTGCATTTATAAATATTAATAGCACAAATGTATTTTTTAGCTTTATACATGGAAACCTAAACGGTATAGAACTTATAATAAATGCTGTCACAAGTATAATGCTTGTAATCTCAGTAATTAGCACAATATTCTCAGGATGGGACTACATAAAGGGTGGAAAAGACCTATTTAAAGATAAATAAGCTAAAAAATTAGGAGAAAAAAACATATGGATAAAGAACAAGCAAGAAAAAGAATAGAAGAGCTAAGAGCAAAAACAGAATATTATGCAGGAAAATATTATGATGATGATAACCCTGAAATATCAGACTTTGAATATGATATGTTAATGGTGGAACTTAGGAACTTAGAGAGAGATTTTCCAGAGCTTGTAAGCAAAGATTCTTTAACACAAAAGGTTGGAGGACATGTTAAGGAAGGGTTTAGCAAAGTAGAACATGAAGTACCACTTCAAAGCCTTCAAGATGTTTTTGATGTAGAAGAGTTAAGAGCTTTTGACACAAGAGTTAGAAAAGAAGTTGAAAAAGAAGATATAGAGTATACAGTAGAAGCAAAAATTGATGGTTTATCTGTTGCACTAGAATACATAAATCGGAGAGTTTGTAAGAGGTGCAACTCGTGGAAATGGGCAAATTGGAGAAGATATAACAGAGAATCTTAAGACAATTAAAAACATTCCAAAGAAACTAAAAGAAAATATAAATGTTATAGTACGTGGAGAAGTTTTTATTTCTAAAGAAGATTTTGAAAAAATGAATGAAGAACAAGAAATATTAGAAGAAAAGACTTTTGCTAATGCTAGAAATGCAGCGGCTCGGATCACTTAGACAGTTAGATAGCAAAAAAACTGCCAAAAGACCACTAGACATTTATATATTTAATATTCAAAAATTAGAAAATAATCATTTTACTTCACACTATGAGCAACTTAAATATCTAGAGACTTTAGGGTTTAATGTAAATCCTATAAAGAAAAAGTGCATACGGGATAGAAGAGGCTGTAAAAGAAATAGAGAGTATTGGAGAAAAAAGAGAAAGCTTAAGCTTTGGAACAGATGGAGCAGTTATAAAAGTTGATAATCTTGACTTAAGAGAAAATTTAGGTACTACTTTTAAAACTCCGAGATGGGCTATTGCATATAAATATCCGCCAGAAAGGAAAGAAACAATTTTAAAAGATATAGTTTGTCAGGTTCGGAAGAACAGGTGCTATAACTCCAATGGCAATATTAGAGCCAGTAAAACTTGCAGGGTCTACTATTTCAAAAACTACGCTTCATAATGAAGATTTTATAAAAGAAAAGGGTTTAAAGATAGGTGACCATGTAATTATACAAAAAGCAGGAGATGTTATACCAGAAGTTGTAGAATGTGTTAAAGACAAGAGAACAGGAGAAGAAAAAGATTTTGAAATGCCAGAAACTTGTCCTGTGTGTGGCGCACCTGCAATTAGAGAAAATAATGAAGCGATAAGAAGATGTATTGGAATAGAATGTCCTGCAAGAAATCTTAGAAATATAGTTCATTTTGCATCAAAAGCAGGAATGGAAATAGAAGGGCTTCGGATATGCTGTAATAGAAAGTTTAATTGATAAAGGCTTCTTAGAAAATGGAATTGCAGACATATATTATCTAAAAAAGGAAGATATTGCATCACTTAAAAAGAGTGGAGATAAATTTGCAAGTAATTTGATAAATGCAATAAATAGAAGTAAAAGTAACAATTTAGATAAATTAATAAGTAGTCTTGGAATAAGACATGTAGGAACAAAGGCTGCAAAGATACTTGCAAAAGAATATGGCACTATGGATAAATTAATGAAAGCAGATAGTTCAAATTTAAGCTTAGTAGAAGAAATAGGAGAAATAACAGCAAAGAGTATTTATGATTTCTTTCATATGGAACAAACATCCGAATTAATTGGAAAATTAAAAACCGCAGGTGTAAATATGAAAAATAAAGTAGAAGAAGAGCTAGACCGGAAGATTTAATCGGTATGACATTTGTTCTTACAGGTACACTAGATAAATATACAAGGGATGAAGCGTCAAGAATAATAGAAAAGTTCGGAGGAAAAACTTCTGGCTCAGTTTCTAAAAAAACAACATATGTACTAGCACGGAGAAGAAGCAGGTTCTAAGCTTACAAAGGCAGAAGAACTTGGCGTAAAGGTCTTATCAGAGACAGAATTTGACGAAATGATTTCGTGAAATAATAGTTAGGAGAGTTTATGGATAATAAAAACTTTGAAGAATTTGAAGAAATACTAAGTAATGGATATCAAGTATATTTCACATATTTGAGTAATAGATATTTACTTTTCAAAACAGCCAAGAATTGTTATACACAAAAACTAATTCATGTAGGACAAAAAAACCCACCTGCCAAAATGTCTATGGTAACTAAAAAATATATAATGGAGATTTATCCGTTTATGGAAGATGTAGAATATAAATATGATGTATAGAATATGGGGTCTAGCAAGTACTAGACCCCGTTTCACATAAAATTCACATAAAAAGCATTGATTTTTCTACTCAAAACTATATATAATATTAAAAGACAAAAAATAGAGAGGATAAGGAAAAATGCTAAAATTATTCAAGAAACTAAATAAAAAAGAAATATTACTAATTATAGTTTGTTTAATATTTATTGTATTTGGAGTTTGGCTTGATTTAAAATTACCTGATTATATGTCAGAGATAACTAAACTTGTACAAACCGAGCGGAAGTACGATTTCTCAAATAATAGAGCAAGGTGGATATATGCTTGCATGTGCTGGGCGGTAGCTTAATTTCTAGCTGTATTGTTCGGATACTTCGCAGCATATATTGCAACATCATTTTCTAAAAAACTTAGAGGAGACTTATTTTGCAAAGTAGAAGACTTTAGTATGGAGGAAATGAATAAATTCTCAGTTAGTAGTCTTATAACTAGAACTACAAATGATGTAACACAAGTAGAAATGCTAATCGCAATGGGGTTGCAACTAATTGTAAAAGCACCAATAACAGCAATTTGGGCTGTAACTAAAATATTAGATAAAAGCTTTACATGGAGTGCGATAACAGGAGGAGCAGTAATTATACTTATTCTAACAGTAGGTATTTTAATGAAATTAGTTTTACCTAACTTTAAGAAAGTACAAAAAATAATAGACAAAGTAAATAGTGTAACACGTGAAAATCTAACAGGAATTAGAGTTGTTAGAGCATTTAATGGTGAAGAATATCAAGAAGAAAAGTTTGATAAACAAAACACAGATTTAACAAATTTGCAAACATTTAATCAAAGAATGATGTCTGTAATGTCACCTGTTATGTATCTCATAATGAATGGATTGACACTTGCAATATATTTTGCTGGTAGCTATATGATAGAAAGTGCAGGAATGTTGGACAAAATAAATATTTTTAGCAACATGGTAGTATTTTCGTCTTATGCCATGCAAGTTATAATGTCATTCTTAATGCTTGCTATGATATTTATGATGTGGCCAAGAGCTTCAGTTTCAGCTTCAAGAATATTAGAAGTGCTAGAATCTAAAATATCTATTAAAAATGGTAAAATAAAGGAAAATAAAACTGATTTAAAAGGTACAGTTGAATTTAAAAATGTATCATTTAAGTATCCAGATGGAAGGGATTATGTTTTAAAAGATATCTCATTTAAAGCAAATAGAGGAGATACGATAGCTATAATTGGGTCTACTGGTTCTCGGAAAATCTACATTAATAAATTTAATACCTAGATTTTTTGATGTAACAGATGGAGAGGTGTTAGTTGATGGAGTTAATGTAAAAGATTTTAATTTGGAATTCTTATATAATAAAATAGGATATGTACCACAAAAAGCTGTAATGTTTGGAGATAGTGTAAGAAATAATATTGATTATGGAGAAAATGGAAAACAAAAAAAGACAGATGAAGAGATAAAAAAGGCAATTGAAGTAGCTCAAGGTAAAGAATTTGTTGAAAAAATGGAAAATGGATATGACTCTCATGTAGCAAGTGGAGGAACAAATGTAAGTGGTGGGCAAAAACAAAGATTAAGTATTGCAAGAGCTATTGCAAGAGACCCAGAAATATATATATTTGACGATTCTTTTTCTGCATTAGATTATAAAACAGATAGTATGCTAAGACGAGAATTAAAAAAACACACAAAGGATGCTACAAATATAATTGTTGCTCAAAGAATTGGTACAGTAATGCAAGCAGACGAAATTATTGTATTAGACGAAGGAAAATGTGTGGGAAAAGGAACGCATAAAGAGCTTTTGAAAACTTGTGAAGTCTACAAGGAAATTGCATACTCACAATTAAGTAAGGAGGAATTAGAGAATGCGGAGTAAATGATACAAAACATGTGCAAAGAAATGTTGGACCACATAGAGTGCATGAAAAACCTAAAAACTTTAAAAAATCCATAATAAAATTACTTCGGTTATCATAAAAAACTAAGACCTTTTTATATTACTGCTGTTGTTCTTGGGATTTTAAGTTCAGTATGCTCTATTATTGGACCTAACAAATTAGCTGACCTTACTGATACTATAACAGAAGGGATTTTTACAGGTATTGATTTTGATAAAGTGATTAGTATATCTTTATTTATACTAGGACTATATATAGTAAGTGCAATTTTTAATTTTGCTACAAGTTTTATAATGGCAACCACTGCAAATAAACTTGCAAAAAGATTAAGAACTAATATATCAAAGAAGATAAATAGATTACCTCTAAAGTATTTTGATAGACATTCTTTTGGAGATATACTATCTAGAGTCACAAACGATGTAGATACAATTGGAATGTCAATTAGCCAAAATTTAGGAACATTTATATCAGCAATTGCACTATTAGTATCATGTGTTGTAATGATGTTTTATACAAACTGGATAATGGCAATAACAAGTATATTAACCTCACTTATTGGTTTTTCGTTTATGTTTTCTATACTTCGGAAAATCACAAAAATACTTTAATAAGAGACAAGTAGAACTTGGAAAATTAAATCGGACATATAGAAGAGATGTATTCAGGATATAATGTTGTAAGAGTATACAATGGAAAGAAAAAAGCAATTAATGAATTTAAAAATTTCAATGAAGGACTATTCGATAGTAGTAGAAAAAGCCAGTTTTTATCAGGACTTATGCAGCCTATTATGGCATTTATAGGAAACTTTAGTTATCTTGCAGTATGTGTTGTACGGGGGGGTTTTAGTAAAAGAAGAAATAATTACATTTGGTATTATAGTTGCATTTATTGTATATGCAAGATTATTTACATCACCACTTCAGCAAATTGCACAGGGACTCACAAATCTCCAATCTGCAGCTGCAGCTAGTGAAAGAGTATTTGAATTTTTAGAAGAAGACGAAATGTTAGATGAATCAGAAAAAACAAAATTCCTAGATAAATTAAATGTTAAAGGGAATATCGAATTTGAACACGTAAAATTTGGATATGATGATAGCGATAAGTTAGTCATAAAAGACTTTTCATGTAAAGCTAAACCACGGAGAAAAAATTGCAATTGTTCGGACCTACTCGGAGCCCGGAAAAACAACTTTAGTAAATCTTTTAATGAGATTTTATGATATAACTTCTGGAAAGATTACAATAGATGGAGTAGACACAAAGGAACTAACAAGAGAAAATATACATGACTTATTTATAATGGTACTTCAAGATACATGGTTATTTAATGGTACTATAAGAGATAATATTGTATATAACAAAGAAGATGTAACGGATGATGAAGTTATGGAAGCATACAGAACTGTTCGGACTAGAGCATTTTATAAAAGGGCTTCCAAATGGCTTAGATACAAATTTAAATGATACAGAAAGTATATCAGCAGGACAAAAGCAGTTACTTACAATTGCAAGAGGAATGATAGCGAATTCACCATTTTTAATACTCGATGAAGCAACAAGTAATGTAGATACAAGAACGGAAGAGCTTGTTCAAAAAGCTATGGATAAATTAACTAAAGGAAGGACTTCATTTATAATTGCACATAGATTATCGACAATAAAAAATGCAGATTTAATATTGGTTATGAATGAAGGAGATATCGCTGAGCAAGGAACACATGAAGAACTCTTAGAGAAAGATGGCTTTTATGCGAAATTATATAATAGTCAATTCGAAAAAATGAATATAGAGTAATAGGCAAATTTTTGTGGAGCCTGACAAGCAATAAAAGAAAATTATATCAATAACATCAAAAAATAAAGTAGGAACTTTTGTTGATAGAAAAAGCATATTTTAAAAATGTGCTTTTTTTATATTGTATGAATGTTGAGGTGTGAGTATTTTTTTGTCATATTCTATTGACAATTGAATATATATTCAACTATAATAGTAATATAGTTGAACAAATACTCAATTAAAAGCATAGAATAATAAGGAGGAAAAACGAATGTCAAAGAATGAGTTTGTATGTGATTGTAATGTGATACATAAGGATGTAGTTGATAAAACCATAAATAATATGCCAGATCAAGACTTGTTCAACAAACTGGCAGAGTTCTTTAAAATTCTTGGGGATACAACAAGAGTAAAGATATTATTTGCTCTAGATCAAAATGAGATGTGTGTTTGTGATATTGCAAATGTGCTTGGAATGAGCAAATCTTCAATTTCACATCAACTGGGGACATTACGAAGAAGCGGAATAGTAAAGTGTAAAAAACAAGGTAAAGAAGTGTTTTATATGCTTGATGATGACCATGTAAAAGAAGTGTTTGAAATTGGTACAGAGCACATTGAACATAAAAAATAAAGGAGTGAAAATAAATAATATGAGGAAGCAAGTAATTTCAATAGTAATTTCGATGTTATTATTTATAATATCATTAGTAGTAAAATTTAATAATGATATAGTAAATAAAGTGTTTTTTATTATAAGTTATCTTGTAGTAGGATTTGAAGTTTTAAAAGAAGCAATTGAAAATATTTTTAAAGGAGAGTTTTTTGACGAGAATTTTCTTATGGCACTTGCAACAATAGGAGCATTTGCAATTGGAGAATTTCCGGAAGCAGTGGCGGTTATGCTTTTTTATCAAATAGGAGAAACATTTCAAAGCTATGCGACTGATAAATCAAAAAAATCTATTATAGATTTAATGGATATAAGACCAGACTTTGCAAATGTGCAGGTAGGAGAAAGTATTAATAAAGTAAATCCAAATGAAGTAAAATTAGGAGATGTAATAGTTGTTAAAGCAGGAGAAAAAATTCCATTAGACCGGAATTATAGTAAGTGGAGAAAGTACAGTAGATACAAAGGCTCTCACAGGGGAAGCACTTCCAAGGGGAGTAAGAGCTAGTGATGATGTTTTAAGTGGATATATTAATTTAAGCGGTGTATTAAAAGTTAAAGTGACAAAGGAATTTGGAGATAGTACAGTAAGTAAGATATTAGAATTAGTGCAAAATGCAAGCCAAAAAAAGGCTAAATCAGAAAAATTTATCACTAAATTTGCAAAATACTATACACCAATAGTTGTAATTTTAGCTATACTTCTTGCAGTAGTTCCACCACTTTTAATACATGGGGCTTCTTTCTCAGAATGGATATATAGAGCATTATCATTTTTGGTAGTATCTTGCCCTTGTGCTTTAGTAATATCAATTCCACTTAGCTTTTTTGGTGGAATTGGAGGAGCTTCAAAAAATGGAGTTCTAGTAAAAGGAGGAAATTATTTAGAAGCATTGTCAAAAACGGAAATAGTAGTTTTTGATAAGACAGGAACATTAACTGAAGGCGTTTTTGAAGTACAAGAAATAAGTGCTGTAGATATGTCGAAAGAAGAACTTTTGGAAATCGTAGCATATGGGGAAGATGGCTCAAACCATCCAATATCTAAGTCTATAAAAGAGGCATATGGAAAAGAAATAGACAAATCTAAAATTGCTGATGTAAATGAGATATCAGGATATGGAATTGCAGCAAAAGTTTTAGATAAAGATATTTTAATTCGGAAATGAAAAATTGATGAATGAAAGGCAGATTGAATTTGATAAATGTAATGATCCAGGAACGACTGTATATATTTCTATAAATAGCAAATATGCAGGATATATATTGATTTCGGACAAAATAAAAAAGGATGCAAAAGAAGCTATATCTGGTCTAAAGAAAAACGGAGTAAGACAAATAACAATGTTAACAGGAGATAGGAAAGAAGTTGCAATCAAAGTTTCAAAGGATTTAGGAATAGATAAGGTATATCCCGAATTATTGCCAGATGGAAAAGTGAAAAAAGTAGAAGAATTATTAAAACAGAAAAGTAATAAAGGTAAATTAGTTTTTGTAGGAGATCGGTATAAATGATGCACCAGTGCTTGCTATATCAGACATTGGAATTGCAATGGGTGGACTTGGATCAGACGCTGCAATTGAGGCAGCAGATGTAGCTATAATGACAGACGAACCTTCAAAAATAATAAAGTTAATCAAAATATCAAAAAAGACCATGAGAATTGTTAAAGAAAATATTATATTTGCAATTTGTGTTAAATTACTTGTATTAGTCTTAAGTGCTATGCGGAATATCTACAATGTGGGAAGCAGTTTTTGCTGATGTAGGTGTTTCAATTATTGCGATTATAAATGCACTAAGAGCATTAAGAGGAAAATGAATATACCTAGACCATGAATTAACATAATAGAACGACCTGCATATTATATAACATAGGAGGAAACAAAAGTGTACAACGTGTTATATAGTATAGCAGGAATTTTAATACCTTTTGCTGGAACGAGTTTGGGAAGTAGTTTAGTATTTTTTCTTAGAAAAAATATGAATGAGAAATTCCAAAAGATAATAGTAGGATTTGCAGCTGGTGTTATGATTGCAGCATCAGTTTGGTCGCTTATATTACCATCTGTTGAAATGGCAGAAGAAAAATATAAACTTGTTTGGATGCCAGCGGCTGTACGGACTAATTCTAGGGGTAGTATTTTTATTAATAGTTAATAAAATGGCTGAAAGCATTGAAAAAAGAAAAGATGGGAAGAAGCTTAATATGCTTTTATTTTCTGTTACACTACATAATATTCCGGAAGGAATGGCAGTAGGTGTATGTTTTGCAGGATTTTTATCTGGAAATTCAGGAATTGCTTTAATTGAAGCAATTGTGCTTGCAATAGGAATAGCAATTCAAAATATTCCAGAAGGTGCAATTATTTCAATGCCACTAAAGATGTCAGGAACAAGCCGAGGTAAAGCGTTTTTATCAGGAGTATTATCAGGAATAGTGGAGCCAATTGCAGCTCTTGTAACGGTGATACTAATAAATGCTGTTGTTCCACTATTACCATATCTACTATCTTTTGCAGCAGGAGCAATGATATTTGTTGTAGTAGAGGAATTAGTACCAGAAATGCATAATGGAAATAAGTCGATTTTAGGAATTATCCGGAGTAACCATAGGTTTTGTAGTCATGATGGTATTAGATATAGCTTTGGGTTAAAATTATAATAGGAAAAAATAAAAGTGGTTAGCAAATGAAGTGCTAGCTACTTTTTGCTTGTAAAATGGTTTCTTTTTTTGACTGTTTATGATATAGTTAGCATAAATAATAAAAAAGGAGAGCAAATATGAAAAATATTTTAATTATGGGAATTGGTAGAGCTGGAAAAACAACATTGAGTAAAATGATAAAAGATAAATATAATAGCTATAATCTAATACATAGTGATGCTTTAAAATGGGCAATGATTAGAGCGAAAAATGAAGAACAATATTATAGAGAAAATGTAGATATACAAAAAGAGTTTGAGCACGGAGAATATTTTCAAAGAACTTTATTAGAATTATATAAGTCACTGATTAAAAATGATAAAAAAGAATATGGATATATACTAGAAAGTGGACAACTAGAACCTAGAATAGTAAGTGAAATGATTGATTTTGATAAAACAATTGTAATGTGCTTAGGATTAGGAAACCTAACAGCAGAAGATATGGTAGAACAATGCCTTAAGTATGATACTAAGGAGAGTTGGACATATGACTTATCAAGAGAGTATTTACTAAAGCATGCTATGGATTGGTATAATTGCAACGAAATGTTAAAAAGAGAATGTCCAAAATATAATATAAGATATATTGATACTTCTAAAAATAGGTTTGAAATATTTGATGAAATTTTAAAAGAAATATAAGATAAAAAGTTAAAATCTTGCTTTAATATTTAAAATATGGTATAAATAATAAAGATTGATTTAGGAACTAAAATAAGGAGAATAAAATGAAGAACTATTTTTTTACGTCTGAAAGTGTAACAGAAGGACATCCAGATAAACTATGTGATACAATATCTGATTGCATTTTAGACGAATGCATAAGACAAGATAAAAATTCAAGAGTTGCTGTTGAGACATTTGCAAATCGGGAATAATATTACAATTGCAGGACAAATTACAACAAATGCTAATTTGAAAATAGAAGAATTAGTAAGAGAAAAAATAAAGCAAATTGGATATGATAATGAAAATACAGATATGGATTATAGAACTTGCGATATTAATATAGATATAATAAAACAAAGCCCAGATATTGCACTTGGAGTAAATATTGGTGGAGCAGGAGACCAGGGGATAATGTTTGGATATGCAAGTGATGAGACAGAAGAGTATATGCCATATGCGATAGAAACTGCACATAAGTTATCTAAAAAGCTAACAGAAGTCAGAAAAACTGGAGTTGTACCATATTTAAGACCAGATGGAAAAACTCAAGTAACAGTAGAATACGAAAATGATATTCCAAAAAGAGTAGAGACAATCTTAATATCTACTCAGCATTTAGATAATGTCACAAATGAGCAAATAAGAGAAGATATAATAGAAAAGGTTATCAAAACAACTATTAGTGAAGATATGATAGATGAAAATACAAAAATATATATAAATCCAACAGGAAGATTTGTAATTGGTGGACCTTTGGGAGACACAGGATTAACGGGAAGAAAAATAATAGTAGATACATATGGTGGATATGCAAAACATGGTGGTGGTGCTTTTTCTGGAAAAGACCCAAGCAAAGTAGATAGGTCTGCTGCATATATGTTAAGACATATTGCAAAAAATATTGTTGCAAATCGGATATGCAAAAAAATGTGAAATTCAAGTATCTTATGCAATAGGTATGAAAGAGCCACTATCTATTTGTGTTAATACTTTCGGTACAGGAACTAAAGGAGAAGAAGAATTAGTAAAATTAATAAAGAAGAATTTTGACTTAACACCAGATGGAATTATTAATTATTTAGATTTAAAAGAGCCTATTTATAGTGAGACGACAAACTATGGTCATTTTGGAAAATCTAATTTATCATGGGAGAAAATTATAAAAATTTAAGAGATATAGGAGATAAATTGTATGTCAGAAATGAATGACAAGGAAAAAGTGTGTAAGCAGTATAAAGACGATTCTAAATTTAGAAAAAGACAAGATTTTCATGATAAATATAGCACTAATAAGTATGGGTTTAGAAATTGGATGTTTGATAGATATAAAATATCTAGTGGAAATAAGATATTAGAATTAGGCTGTGGAAATGGTCTTATGTGGGATAAAAAGTATAGTGAACTTCCAGAAGATACAAAACTAATACTTTCAGATTTTTCAGAAGGAATGTGTAAAATTGTCAAAGATAAGCATATTGAGCATAGAAATGTAGAAATTGAACAAATTGATATACAAGATATTCCATATGAAGATAATACTTTTGATATAGTAATTGCAAATCATATGTTATATCATGTCCCAAATGTTGACAAAGCAATAGAAGAAGTATATCGTGTTCTAAAAAAAGGTGGCAAATTTTATGCTTCTACTTTGGGAGTAGATGGATTTCAAAAGTATTTAAATGAGAAAATAAAAGAATTTAATTCAAATATGGATTATTTTAATATAGAGAATTGGTTATTTACACTAAAAAATGGAGCAGAGGTATTATCTAAAAAATTTAATGATATTAAAAAATATGAATATGAAGATTCAATAGAGATACCTGATGAAAATGAATTAGTTGAATGGATATTTACTAGTGCAGTTTTGCAAGATGTAAATAAGGAACATTTTAATGGACTTGCTGAGCATTTTGCGAAATATAAAGATAGTAATGGAATAATACATATTCCAAAACAAATTGGATGTTTTATTGCAAAAAAATAGTATAATAAGGTGGCATTTTGTCACCTTATTATAAATGCTAAATTAAAATAAGATAAAAAGTCAAATACATTATTAAGTTGTCTTAAATGCTATTATTTTGTAATACTAATTTATTAAAATAATCTTAAAGTAGATTTACAAGAGGACTAACTAATGATAAAATAAAGAAAATATAAAATGAAAGTAGGTAGATATATTGAAAGGAATATATATTGTACTTTCCCATACAGGAACTTTTCTTTCAAAAATCATAAAAAGTTTTACAAAAGATGAATTTTCTCATGTATCGATTTCACTAGACATTGATGCAAAAGAAATGTACAGTTTTGGAAGACTAAGAGCATATAATGCGTTTATCGCAGGATTTGTGCATGAATACATAAATAAAGGAACTTTTAGAAGATTTAGAAATACAAGGGCAAAAATTTATTATCTAGAAGTAACAAATGAAGAATATTGTAAAGTAAGAAATATTATAGAAAAAATGAAGGAAGATAAAGAAAAATATAAATTTAATATTTTAGGGCTTTTTGCAGCAGGATTTCATAAAAAGGTAAAAAAGAGAAGCTCATTTTATTGTGCAGAATTTGTAAAATATGTATTAGATGAAGCAGAAATAAAAACAAATTTGCCAGATGTTGTTAAACCAGAGGATTTTAAAAGGCT
Organism: uncultured Clostridium sp.; assembly: GCA_948466265.1. The sequence continues at coordinate 36,788 of CAOJZU010000012.1, forward strand.
AGAGAATCTAGAAGAGATATATTCAGGACTTTTAAGGCAGTATCCATTTTCTAAAAGAAAAATAGCTACATTATTACAAGAAAAATTATTTGTTTATGGAAAAAAAGAAAGTTTAATATAGGAACATGATAAACTTACGCAATCAAAGATTGCTTATGGGTACCCAAGAACCCTGCTATTTCACAATAAAAGCAACTCAAAATTGACAAAAAACAACCTAAAATTGGTAGAATGCAACCAGTAGAATATAGTAATATTTATTGCAAGGAAGGTGATTTTAAATGAAGTTATCAGATAATTTAAAAACTATCAGAAAAGAAAACAATTTATCACAAGAACAACTTGCAGAAAAATTAGGGGTGTCAAGACAAGCTGTATCAAAATGGGAATCCGACCAAAGTTACCCAGAAATGGAAAAAGTACTTCTTATATGTAAGCTTTTTAATTATAATATTGACGAGCTTATGAATGAAAGTGTTAAAGAGGTAAATGAAACAAAGCAGTCTAAGAGTAATCTGAATAAGTATATAGACGATTTTTTCGGATTTATTACAAAAACAGTAGAAATGCTATGTAGTATGAAATTTAAGGAAAAACTTAAATGTATTTTTGAACAAGTTATAGTTTTTTTATCATTATTAATAATATTTGCAATAATAGGAGCAATATTAGAAGGCATATTAGGAAATTTATTAATAGGTCGTATTTCTGAATATTATATTGTAAGAGATATTTTTAGTTCGATTTATATGATACTTGCTTTAATAGTTGGTGTCGCAATATTTTTACATATTTTTAAGATTAGATATTTAGATTATTATGAAATAGTAAAAGAAGATAATTATTCAGAAAACAGCAAGCATGAAGAAGAGGCTGTATCAGAAGATAATAAAGTATTAGAGAATAAAAAAGAGAAAAAGTTTATAGAAAAGAAAAAAGAAAAGATTATTATAAGAGACCCGAGTCATTCCGAAATGAAATTTCTAAATGGCATTATGAAACTTGTTATATGGTGTATAAAAGCTTTGGCAATCTATTTTGGAATATTTTTTGCATGCACATTTATAGGATTTACTATAATGCTAGTTATAAGTTTTATGTTTGTAAAAACAGGACTTGTATTTTTTGGAGCATTACTTGGAATACTTTCGGGACTTGCAATAAACTATGTTATTTTACATATATTATATAATTTTATAGTAAATAAAAAGTCTAAAAAGCATGTATTTGCGATTATATTTATAGTTTCATTATTACTTGCAGGATTAGGAATAGGGTTATTATGTGTTGGAATGACAGATTTTAATTACATACAAGACAAGAAAGTAGAAACTTTTTATAATACTCAAATGATAGAAGGACTTAAGATAGAAGCGGCTTATTATAGAGCAATGGTAAGACATGTTGAAACAGATTCTGACGATGTAAAGATTGTAGTAAATCACAGCAGATATGACAAAATAGATTTTGTAAAAGTTAGTCCAAATCATATATCAATACATTGGGAATACGGTGCACGAGAAATGGAATCTATAAGGGATATAATTAAAGATTTTAATAACAAAGAGATTAAAATTCAAGATAGAGGGTTGCCAAAAATAGAAATACATACATCAAAAGAGAGTTTTGACAAAATACAAAAAGCATCAAAATGGTAAAGCAATAATTTTATGAAACTCACTACAAAATAAATTACTTTAAGAGTAAAAAAGATAATTGATTTCTGTTTTAACTATATGGTAAAATAATGTAGGGTGAAGTAAAATGAATAAAGAAGAATTAATTAATAAAGCGACTGAAATATTAAATAATACTAAAAAAGCTCAAGAAGAGTATCATGAAGAAAGAATAGCAATATTTAAGTTATTGGAAAATCCTACAGAGTTTAATTTAGAAATTCTGGAAAGAATCATTAAGATATATGAAAAGAATGAATTGAAAAAGGCTATAAGAAAATAAAATTAAAAAAATAGAATTAAGGTATTGCCTTAATTCTATTTTTCTATTAAAATATAATATAGGGTAAAAAAGGAGGAAGAAAATTAAAAATGAGAAATAGATCAGAAGGAAAAAAGATGGATAAAAAGAAAGTTAAAAAAATCGTAACTATTATAATGTTATCAATATTGGTAGTAACACTTATATCTGTAGGATTATATTATGGAATAAAAGCTTATAGTGATTATAAAGAAAAGAAGAGCTATAATGACCTTTCGGATTATATGAATGATGTTGAGCATGAAGATGCTACAGAGGAAAAAACAGCAAAAATGATAAAATTAGAGGAATTACACAATCAATATCCTAATGTTGTAGCATGGCTAGATATACCGGGTACAGAAATTAGTTTTCCTATTGTACAAAATAAAGAAAGCAATACTTATTATTTAACTCATACATATAAAGGTGAAAATTCAGCAAGAGGTTCTATATATTTAGACATGGATGTAGACCTTGAAAAACCAAGTGAGAACTTTTTGATTTATGGACATAGAAATAAAAATGGAGCAATGTTTGAACCATTAATGAATTATGAAAAAGAAGCATTTTATAAGGATCATAAGACAATAAACTTTACAACTTTACATGACGATTCAGAGTATGAAATACTTGCAGCGTTCCGTTCAAGAATATATTATAAATCAGAGAAAAATGTGTATAGATATTATTATTTTGTAAATGCAGATAATACATCATTATACAATCCAGCAATAGCAGGTGGAGAACCTGCATATAATGATTTCGTGCAAAATGCTAAGAAGGATTCTATGTATGAAACAGGGGTTACTGCAAATTATGGAGACCAATTAATTACACTTTCAACATGTGCTTATCATTCAGAATATGGAAGATTTGCAGTTGTTGCAAAGAAAGTAGGAAGAGCAAGTTCACCTGAAAATAATGGAGAGAATAATCAATAAAATTTGAAATAAATTGTAAAAATAGAGTAGTTCTAAATAAAATTTGAACTGCTCTAAAATTTTTTTATTTTGTTGTAACAAAAAAAGGAAAACTAAGTCTTATATACAAAAGGAGGAGAGTATGCAGGATATTGAAGAAATATACAAAAAATATTTTAAAGTAGTAAATAAATATCTATTCTGTTTGACTCGGAAGTAATGATATAGCAGAAGAACTTACGCAAGAGACCTTTTATAGAGCAGTTAAAACAATTGATAAATTTAAGGGGAATTGTAAGATACAAGTATGGCTATGTCAAATTGCAAAAAATCTATGGTTTGATGAATTAAAAAGAAATAAAAGATATAAAGATATAGAAAATGATATTCTGATTTCAAAGGATAATATAGAAGAAATTGCAATTTTGGATGATACGAAGTTAGAATTATTTAAAAAAATGCAAAAATTAGATGAGCAAACGAAAGAAGTAATCTATTTAAGACTTACAGGAGACTTAAGCTTTAAAGAAATTGGAAACATTTTGAATAAAACGGAAAACTGGGCAAGAGTTACATTCTATCGTGGAAAGCAGAAACTAAGAAAGGAGAGTGATTAGAATGAAAAAGAAAAGAGAATGTAAAATAATCCAAGATTTATTACCAAACTATGTTGAGAATTTAACAAATGAAGAAACAAATAAGTTTATTGATGAGCATTTAACAGATTGTGAAGATTGCAAAAAAGTATTAGAGAGCATGAAAAAAGAAATAAAGGTAGGTAATGAAAAGCCAGATGGAAGAGAAGTAAAATTTATGAAAAAGTACAAAAGAAAAATAAAGATTCTAGGTGGAATAATATTACTTGCTGTGATTATATATTTAGCTTTTATAATAAGGAATTTTGTGATTTTTTCAAGCTTGGATAGTAAAAAGAATAAGAATTGGAATAGTGATAATTACCATGTAACAAGACATTACTACAATGGAGATAGATTGAATATATATGATATAAAATATAAAGATGGAAAGTATTTAAGTGAAAATATATCGTTAAGTCTAGATGGAATAACTAAATTAATAGAATATAGTGATGGTAATATTACTAATATGTATTTTGAAAGTGAATATGGTAAAATTGCAAAACTAAATGTAGAAACTAGTATACCACAATATGTTGATGAAACACTATTAAATACTTTATTTAATAGGATAATGTTATCAGTGATATTTAATGTAAAAGAAGAAAAGTGTAATGGTCTTAATTGCTATTATATATTTGGAGAAGGATATAAAGAATATATAGATAAGGATACAGGGTTGTGTGTAAGAAGGGCAGATGTAATAACTAAAAATGATTTAGGAACATTTAATAATTTGGTAGACCATCAATACGAATTTGGAACTGTAACAGACGAAGATTTAGTTCCTCCTGATTTATTAGAATATGAAATAAAATAAGGAAAAAAGAAAGCATTTTTCTAGCTTGAAAATTGCTTTCTTTTATGTTATTATTTTTGGCAGATAATAAAATGAGGAGTAGGATATGTACTATATTTATATGCTTAGGTGTGAAGATAATTCTATATATACAGGAATAACGACTGACATAAATAGGAGAATGCAGGAGCATTTTGGAAAAGATAAGAAATGTGCTAAATATACATATACACATACGCCCAAAAAACTTGAAAGTTTGTGGAGTGCAGAGAATAAAAGCCTTGCTTCAAAACTTGAGTATCACATAAAAAAGCTTTCAAAAGAAGATAAGGAAGCTTTGATTAAAAGTCATAGATTAAAAGATTTCTTATCTAATAAATTAGATGTAAGTAGCTACAAACATGAAAGAACAAAGCTGTGAAACTTTATGTTTCACAGCTTTTAGGCTTAATCTTGTGGTTGTTTTAATCTTAAATATCCTAATTCTTCCCATTCGTTATAAGCAAGGTTTAGTCTAAATAGAAGTGTTGGTTTAGAACCAGCTCTGTTCTTATCTACTACACAAGCATAATATCTTACATTTGGATCTTCATATTCTTGTAAATCAAAGAATTTAGTATCGACTTCATTTAAAGAATACTCGTAAAGGTGGTAAGAATCACTGTAAATCTGTTTTAATAAGCATAAGGTATCTAATACTTCCTTTACAGTTCTACTTGATAAATCGTTTATTGTAAGATTAACTGGTAAAGTAGAATTTTCTATAAGCTGCATAGTAGAACCAATGAAAATATTAAAGTCTTGCGCTAAATTCGAAAGGATAGTTGCAGTCCTTTTTACAGCGTCACTATTTCCTATGTGTGCTGTATCAGCCTTTAATGTATCATAGAATATATATTCAAGATGTTCTTTATAGTAATAATTTTTAACAACTTTGCTTAATTCTTCGTCTGTGTGTTCTGTAATATTTATAAAATAAATTGAATTATTCATTTGCTTGCTTATCCAGTCAGTAACTATCAAAACCTTATTAAAGTCTGAAGAATATTTCTTTAATCTAGTTGTAAAGTCTACCTGAGATTCATTTTCTTTTCTTAATATATATCCTTCTTCATCAATCTTTACATCTTTTGGGTTATCAGGTCTAAATTTTAATTCTAGAAGTTCACCCTCAGTTATTCTTAAGTCTTGTCCATGTAATTTTTGCATTTTAGGGTTATTAATAACAGTAGTAATTAAGCATAACTTCATTTTTTCTTCTGACATTTCATTTGAAATAACCAAAACTTTTTTATTATGAAGAAATGCAATATGAGCCATTAAGTTAACTGTAAATCTACTTTTACCAGCATTTGAAGGCATAGCAAAAGATGTTGTTTCACCATGTCTAATACCTTTAAAAACCTTAGACAAAATAGGGAAGGGAAGTTCTAAGCCATTCACTAAGTTGTTACCACCAGATACTAAAAAGTCTGTAACATCCCCGTTTAAAACAGCACTTTTAAATTTAGCTGTAACTTCAGCTTGATTTACTGCACTTTCAACTTCTTCGATAGACATTTTACTATATAATTTATAGTTTATAATATCTACAATTTTATCTTGAATACTTTTTATAGGAATTCTTAAATAGTTTTTTCTAAGAATAAATAGCTTTCTAAGTTCAACATATATTTTTTCAAAGTCATATTGTCTACCACGTACTAACATTTTAAATTGTTCTTTAAGAGGAAAAATTTCTTCGACATTTTTTGCAAAATTAAACTTCTCTTTTGCAACTTCAGGAGCGTAGCTTTCTCCATCTGAAAATAGTACAAGTTTATATAAAGATAAAATATCTTCACTTGCAAAATAACATTCATCATATATAAAATAATATTTACTTATAGATCTAGGGTCTGTTAAAAGTAGTCCCATATAGATTGATTCTAGTCTTTCGTCTATAAGCTCCTTAGGATAAAGGATAGTTTTGGAAGGGTCTTCTTTATCATTTTTTTCTTCTTCATTTTCATTATCTTCATCATTTTCAGCCTTTTTTGTATTTCTTTTAGGCTTCTTTATAGTTTCTTCTTTTGTCTTTTCATCGCTATACGCTGGAGTTTCTACTTTTTCAGATTTATCTTCTTCTTTTTTATTCTTAGTAAACTGTTCTGATAAAAGTTCTTCTTTTTCAGCAGCGATATCTTTTGTAAATCCATATTTTAAATTTTGAAGTTCTATCATTGCATTATCAAAATCTTTGTTTTCTAAAGCTTCTTTTATACGGTCAATTTGTGCTTTGTTTGAGGGGGTAACAGGTATTTCTTCTAATAATCTATATAACTCTTTGATTAAATTTTTTTCCATAAAAAATCCTCACTTTATCTATAGTTTTTATTTATATTGTAGGAATTTTCGTAGCGCAAGCACCGAAAAGCTCCATACAAGATAATTATGCGGACGTTACAATTTCTTATAGCTTTGCTATTTAGAAATTGTTAGTTCGTTATCATTTTATCATATTACAAAATAAAATCAAATAGTTTTTTTAGTTGTATGAAATTGTAGATTTATTTTAAAGTATTAGATATATTGAAAGTAAAGAGCTTTTATGTTATTATATTTAGTATATTTAACGTTTAGGAGTAGGAATTTGGAAAGATATAAAGAGATAGAAAGAACAATTATTACAAATTATCGTAAAAAAATATGGAATAAATTTGTAAAAGGTGTAAAAGAATATGAAATGATAAAAGATGGAGATAGAATTGCAGTTTGTATGTCAGGTGGAAAAGATTCTATGCTACTTGCAAAATGTATGCAAGAATTGCAAAGACATGGAGATATGAATTTTGAATTAGCTTTTTTATGTATGAACCCTGGATATAATGAGGAAAACAAAGAGAAGATATTAAATAATGCTAAAATTTTAAATATTCCAATTCATATGTTTGAAACAGATATATTTGAGAGAGTAGAAAGAATAGAAGACCATCCGTGTTATTTATGTGCAAGAATGAGAAGAGGATATTTATATAATAATGCAAAAGAACTTGGCTGTAACAAAATAGCTCTTCGGACATCATTTTGACGATGTAATAGAAACAATACTTATGGGAATGCTTTATGGTGCTCAAATGCAAACTATGATGCCAAAATTACATAGTACTTTTCATCCAGGAATGGAACTTATAAGGCCACTTTATTATGTGAAAGAAGCTGATATCATATCTTGGATGAATAAAAATGAATTAGAGTTTATAAAATGTGCTTGCAGAATAACTGCAAAAAATTCATGTGATAGTGAAGAAGGTTCGAAAAGAGAAGAAGTAAAAAGACTTATAAGAGAGCTTAGAGAAAAGAATAAATATATAGATACTAATATTTTGCGTAGTAGTCAGAATGTCAATTTAGATACTATTATTTCATATAGAAGGAAAGATGAGTTTCACCATTTTTTAGATAATTATGATAATGAAAAATAAAGCTTTGGCTAAGCCAAAGCTTTATTTTTATATCCATTCTCCATATTTCTTTATATAAACCTTCTTTGCAAAAATTGCTCCAATACAATAAAGGAATGTTACTGCAAATATAAGTAAGATATACTTTATACTAATTGGAACTAATCCAATTAAAGTTCCTAAAGCAGTAAATGGTATCAATATTCCGAACAGCTATTAATGTTACTGATGAAATATATACTGCTTTATGGGCATTACTTTGTACAAATGGAAGTTTCGCAGTTCTAACTATATGCATTCCAACTAAGTTTGATGTGATACTATAGCTAAACCAAATTGTTTGGAAAGTAGCTGCATCTCTAATATTAAAGAAAAACCAAAGGAAAGCAAATACAACTAAGTCGAATGCAGAACTTAAAGGTCCCATAAAGAATATAAAATTCTTTAAGCTCTTTATCTCAAGACTCTTAGGTTTCTCTAAATCTTCTTTATCAACATGGTCAAAAGGAAGTGTCATTTGACCAAAGTCATAAAGTAATCCTTCCATAAGTAACTGAATTGGTGTTTCTGGTAAAAATGGAAGTAAGGCACTTGCAATAATAACAGACATAACCTCTCCAAAGTTAAAGCTTGTTGCAAGTTTTATATATTTCATAAGGTTTGCAAATGTACGTCTTCCTTCTGTAGCTCCGTCAAGTAGTACATTTAAATCTTTTTCAAGCAAGATTATATCTGCTGATTCTTTTGCAATATCAACAGCTGTATCTACTGATATTCCAACATCAGAATTTGTAAGTGAAGGACTATCATTAATTCCGATCTCCCATATATCCGAACTACATTCCCTGATTCTTTTAAAAGTCTTACAATTCTAGCTTTTTGGATAGGGGAAAGTTTGGCAAATATATTTGTTTTCTTAAGAAGCCTTTGGACTGCAATATCTGATAATTTATCGATTTTACTTCCTAAAACAATATTTTTAGAATTAATTCCAACTTTGTTGCAAACGGCTCTAGTTACTTCAGCGTTATCACCAGTTAAAACTATAACACGTATACCTGCATGATTTAGCTTTTCTATTGATTCTTTTGCGCTTTCTTTTGGAGGGTCTAAGAAGCCAATAAAGCCAAGTAAAACCATATTTTTTTCGTCAGATACAGAGAAGTGTTTTACATTTGCTATATCATTTTTTTGACATACTGCTACAACTCTTAAGCCATCTTCATTTAACGATTTACTAAGCTTTAAAATATTATCTTTAATTTCTTTTGTAATATTTGAAACTTCACCTTTATAGTCTACCATTGAACAAATGCTTAATATTTCTTCAACAGCACCTTTAGTAATTAGCTGATTTTTTTCTCCATCGCTTACTACAACAGATAAACGCCTACGAGAGAAGTCAAAAGGTATTTCGTCTATTTTTTTATACTTTTCTTTTAATTCTTGCATATTATTATCAGCGGCCCTTTGAATAACTGCTTCATCAATGCTTCCTTTTAAGCCAGTTTGAAAGTATGAATTCAAAAAGGCATGTTTTAAAATTCTTTGGTCTTCTTCGCCATTAATGTTTAGATATTTTTCAAGTACAATTTTATCTTCTGTAAGTGTTCCAGTTTTATCAGTACATAGAATATTCATAGCTCCAAAGTTTTGGATGGAGTCTAGTTTTTTTACAATAGTTTTTTTCTTAGACATTCTAACAGCGCCTTTTGAAAGGCTTGAAGAAAGAATAACTGGAAGTAGAAGAGGAGTAATACCAATTGCAATTGCAACAGCAAATGTAAATGCTGTTATAATATCATGTTTCCAAGCATTTAATAAAAATACTATTGGTATCATTATTAACATGAAACGTATAAGAAGACGACTTATGCTTTCAATTCCTTTTTGAAATGCAGTTTTAGGTTTTCCAGAAGTTAGGGTATGTGCAACTTTTCCAAAATAAGTAGAGTCTGCTATTTTTATAACTATACCCTTAGCACTTCCAGAAATTACGTTTGTTCCCATAAAACAAATTGTATCTAAATCAGAAATACTATCTAATTCGTCAGGCTTAAGTTCAGTTTCAGCTGTTTTTTTAACACTATCTGATTCACCAGTTAAAGAAGATTGTCCAACATACAAATCTTTAGCTTCTATAATTCTAAGGTCAGCAGGTATCATACTACCAGCAGATAAAATTACTGTATCTCCGAATAGTTACATTTTTTATTGGAATTTGAATTTCTTCTCCATTTCTGATAACCACAGTTGTTGTTGCGACTAATTCTTTTAATTTTTCAGCTGCTTTGTTTGAACGAAATTCTTCGAAAAAGTCAAGAAGTGTGCTTGCAGTTACAAGTACCCAAATGACTATAATGTTTGCATAGCTTGGGGTCTCTGGTAAATATATATCGGTATAAATTAGAATAACTACAATTCCAAGTAAGATAGAATTAAAAGGTGTAAACAAGCTCTCTAGAAAGTAATTGTACCATCTTTTAGGTTTAGTTTTTTTAATCTCATTTAATCCATAATTTCTAAGCCTATAATCAGCTTCATTAGTTGTAAGACCGATTAGGTTTTATATTATGCTCTTTTATAAATTCTTCAGCAGAAGATAAAGCATCTTTTCCATATAGTTTTTCAATATTTACATCATCTTTTGAATTAGTATTTGACAAAACAATCATCTCCTACAGATTAGTATACCACTATGTGTATAAGATTTAAACATATTTTTAAAATAAATCTATTAAAAAAAGAAAACAGAGCTGTTTCAAAATAGTTACAGCTCAAGTTTCCTTTTTTTAATCAGGCAACATATCCCAGTATTTATCTGGACTACGCCAGTCAGGGAAATGCTCAGAAAGATAGTTATTAGCTTTCCTTTCTAGTCTGCTAAACATGTGGCACTTACGATCCCTACATGATCCTGCATAGTAAATTTCTGTACCATCATAGTCTATGACAAAGTAACCAATGTCTCCAGAGTCGATATGCTTTTCCAATAAACTGAATCTTTTTTGCATAAATAAGCAAATTTGATTTTTATCAAGGTAAGCCACTAAAACTCGGATACGACCCTTTTCGTCAATGATATGAAAGCAATCATTGTGCAGGATTGAGTCGAAGCTCCATTCGATTGGAAGTGATACTTGCTTTCCACATACAAGGTCTTCGAATTTGAAACCTACATTTTCGAAGATAGCTTGATCTTGAACAAGAAGAAGATCAGCAGGCAATGTCAAAATATGCCGTATCTTACTACCAACTGCATTGATAGAGATAGATAAATTAATGTGAGTGTTGTGAGATAACATAGGTTTTCTGCCTCCTTATATTGAGTGTTTTAGTTGCATGATTTGTTTCAAATATATTATCATTTGATAACATATTTTAATTATATCATAAAAATGTCATAAAATCAATCTTATGTAACCGACATAAATAGGGAAATTATACCAATTTTCTATGTAGAAATGTTGTATTAAAATAGGAATTAAGATATAATAAATGCAGAAATTAAGGAGATTGTATTTTTATGAGAAACAAGGTCAAACAAAAATTATTTAATTTAGCTGACAAAAAGTATAAAGAGTTTCATAGTAATTTATGTCCAGGAACAGATAATATAATAGGTGTTAGAGTGCCTGTTTTAAGAGATTATGCAAAAAGATTAGCTAAGGAAAATGATATAAGTGAGTTATTACAAAATATAGATAATGAATATTACGAAGAAATTATGCTACAAGGAATGCTTATAGGGCTTGAAAAAGTAGATTTTGAAACTTTACAAAAACATATAGAGAAATTTATTCCAAAGATTGATAACTGGGCAGTTTGCGATGTGTTTTGCGGGGGAATTAAGCAAACTAGAAAGAATAAGAAGGAAATGTGGGAGTTTATTCAAAAATACTTAAAGTCAAATAAAGAATTTGAGATAAGATTTGGAGTAGTTATGATTTTGAGTTATTATATAGATGAAGAGTATCTAAAAAAAGATTTTGAGATTTTTGATTTTATTAAATCTAATAAATATTATGTACAAATGGCAGTAGCATGGGCTATATCAGTTTGCCTTGTTAAATTTTATGATAGGACAATTAAGTATCTAGAAACTGCAAATTTAGATAAATTTACATATAATAAGGCATTACAAAAGGGTATAGAGTCATATAGAATAACTGATAAGCAGAAAGAAGAGTTACGTAAAATGAAAAAATAAGATTTATTTTTATACTGTCCAGTCAATTGATTGACCAAGTAACATATAAGTGATAATCTAGTATTAAATACTAGGAGGTAAAATATGGAAGGTATAAAGATAGGAAATAAGAAATCTAAGTATCCAATAATTCAAGGTGGAATGGGTGTTGGAGTATCTCTTCATAGGTTAGCAGGAAATGTTAGCAAAGAAGGTGGAATTGGAATAATTTCTACAGCAGATATAGGATATAAAGAAGAGGATTTTAATATAAATCCATTAAAAGCGAATTTAAGAGCTATAGGTAAAGAGATAAAAAAGGCAAGAGAAATTTGTGGTGAAGACAAAATTTTAGGTGTTAATGTTATGGTTGCACTAAGAAATTATGCAGAAATTGTTAAAGAGTGTGTAAAAAATAAAATAGATTTAATAATTTCAGGGGCAGGTATACCAAAAGAATTACCAGAATATGTTAAAGGTTCAAATACAAGGATTGCTCCAATTGTTTCTTCTCTTAGATGTTGTAAGCTTATAGTAAAACATTGGATAAAAAAGTATAATTATATTCCTGATATGATAGTAATAGAAGGACCAGAAGCAGGAGGCCACTTAGGATTTTCTGAAGAGGAGCTAGAGAAAAATAAAAAACCTAAGTTAGAAGATATAACAAAAGATATTGTTGACTATATAGCAGAAGTAAAGAAAGAGTATAAAAAAGAAATACCCATAATTACTGCAGGAGGAATTTGGGATAAGACTGATATTAATAAATATTTAAGTTTAGGTGCAAGTGGAGTTCAAATGGCAACTCGTTTTGTTGCAACGTATGAATGTGATGCATCAGATGAATTTAAAAAGGCTTATATTGCTGCAAAAAAAGAAGATATAAAAATTATACATAGTCCAGTTGGAATGCCAGGAAGAGCCATTTATAATGAATTTATTAAAAATACTGAAAGAAATAAATGCAAAATAGATAAGTGCTATGGTTGTATAAAGACATGTAATGTAACAGATACACCATATTGTATAACAAAGGCATTAGTAAATGCAGTTAAAGGAAATATTGAAAATGCATTAGTTTTTTGTGGAAGCAATGTAGATAAGATTAAACAAATAGTTTCTGTACATGATTTAATGCAAGAACTTGTAATAGGATAAATGAATAAGTCCCTACCAGTAAAAACGTTACTGGTGGGGACTGGAGTTATTATTGCTTTATTTTTTGGGTGTTGCCCATATCTGAAACGAATCAATCAAAAGTTTTACATCTGACTGATTGTTATCAGCTGAGTTATTTGGTTTTGGAGAAGAGCAGTTATCGGGTATGATATACTCTTTTTCTACACCATTAGTTCTCTGGTAAAAATAGATAGCCTGTCTAGCCATAATAGATCTCCTTTCTGTTTAAAGTACATTGTACTTATATGATACAATTATACACCATTTAACATAATTAGTCAAAATATTATAGCTGAATATCAAAATGAAGTCCGACACTTTTAAAAAAATAAATATTTGTAAGTTA